>CAZXQZ010000389.1:0-2547 GCA_964642445.1 uncultured Anaerolineae bacterium | reverse complement strand
TCACCGACGCGGCCGGCCAGGGCACCTAGCAGCATGGCCTGAACGGGTGTGAAGCTGTCGAAGCCGTCTACCGCGAGCAGAGGCCAGTCGCGGGCCACGTCGGGTGCCCGTTGTTCGAGGGCTTCGACGGCCAGCCAGCCCAAGCCCGCCCGGTCGGCCCACCTCTGGGCCTGAAGTCGCTGTTGGTAGGTCGCGTAGATCTGGGCCAGCTCGATCAGGCGTGGTTCGTGACCCAGCGCGCGCACGGCCCGGGTAAAATCGTCGGGGTGGACGCGCGCCGCCTTCAGTTCACCGATCAGGCGCTGCACCACCTGGACGAAACCGGGGCGGGTGACGAGGGGAGCGTAGTGGTCGAGCCCGAGCGAATCGACGATCGTACGAATCAGCCGGTACTGCACCGGTTCGCTGAGCTCGACATAAATCTCACCGGTCGCGTTGAGCACCTCCGCATAGAGGCGGTCGAAGGTCAATACGCGCACACCGAGGGCACCGCCCATCTCGGCCAGCCGCCGCCGGGCGGCGCGTGCCTGCAGATGGGTGGCGACGAGCACGCGGGGGGTGGCGGCCAGGTCATGCGCGGCGTGGCGGGCGTGTTCCAGGACCCAGGTGGTTTTGCCGGCCGCGGCGGGGGCCAGGTAGAGGTGGGTGGGCATGGGGCACTTTTACCCTTGACCCAACGTACCGATGTTCATCAATGCTGCTTCGGGCGTCTGTGTAGTCACGACGGCGAGCCCGCGCTGGCGTTGTTCGGCGTCCAACGTGACCAGGGTTACATCCAGTTGCTGCGCCAGGGCGACGTAAAGGGCATCACACCCGCGAATCTGATAGGTGGCGGCAGTCTCGGCAGCCAGTTCACCCAGTGTCTCATCTACCGGAACGAAGACAAAATTCGGGTGGCGGTGAAGCAGCCCGATCTGACGACGTGCCAGGTCGGGTCGCCCGGTCCCCCGTGCCAGGCCGCCTGCGATTTCTGCGAGGACAATGATCGGGCCATAGACGGGCATGCCCGAACTGCGTACGCTGTCCATGAAGGCGCGTGCCGCCGGATGGTGCGGCTCTGAAGGGCGCATGTCGGCAATATGAACGCTGGCGTCGACAACGAACATGTCTAACGGCGTCCTTCTGAGATCAACTCGACCGCCGTCTTGTCGGAGCGCCAGTTCTGGTCGATCTCGATGCGCAGCGCTTCCAGCTCGGCCATAACCTCAGCACTGGGTTGGGCCGCGCGGATTGCCAGATCTTGTTCCGTCTGCAGCCACGTCGTGTCGACGGGCAGCAGCATCGCGACTGGCCGGCCGCGATGTGTGACCACGTATTCGACATGGTCTTCGCGTACGGCACGGATGATTTCCGAGGTATCGTTTTTGAGTTCGCGTACACCGACCCGCGGCATGGTTCTCACCTCTCTTCTTTATGTGGCCACGATTGTGGCTACATTATACAACCGACGAAAATAGAAGTCAAGATTGGCGAACCGACTGCAGCGAGCCGAACAACCTCCCGAATTTGACAGAAGCTGCTGCTTCGGTTACCCTTGGGTCCTGGTTGGGGAGTAGCCCACCC
This sequence comes from uncultured Anaerolineae bacterium, assembly GCA_964642445.1. Taxonomy (GTDB): domain Bacteria; phylum Chloroflexota; class Anaerolineae; order SSC4; family Amarolineaceae; genus SSC4. The sequence continues at coordinate 984 of CAZXQZ010000389.1, read as the reverse complement.
CGGCGTTTGTGACCGGGGCGAGCAGTCGTCAATACGGAGCACCGCTCCCGGCTGTTCTACGTGTTTCGACACCGCAGGCGAGACCACCACGACTTTCAGGCCGTGGGGTTTCGCTTTTTTGTATCCAACGGCCGAACTCGAGAGAAGGCGGGAGGCCGGGGCGATACCATGCATTTCGATTTGACACAACTCATCCAGACGATTGGATACATCGGTTTGTTTGCGATCGTATTCACCGAATCGGGGCTGTTTTTTGGCTTTTTCCTGCCGGGTGACAGCCTGCTGCTGACGGCGGGACTGCTGGCGGCGCAGGGTCAGCTGGACATCGCGGTGTTGCTGCTGATCCTGCCGGTGGCGGCGATCCTGGGCGACAGCGTGGGCTATTGGTTCGGCAAACGCACCGGGCCGCGCATCTTCAGCCGGGATGACTCGCTGCTCTTCCGGCGCAAAAACCTGCTGGCCGCGGGGGCGTTCTACGACCGGCACGGCGGCAAGACGATCGTGCTGGCTCGTTTCATGCCCTTCATCCGCACCTTTGCCCCGATCGTGGCGGGTGCGGTGGAGATGCCTTACCGGCGTTTTTTGATCTTCAACGTGGCGGGCGCGCTGCTGTGGGGTGTCGGGGTCACGCTGGCGGGGTATTACCTGGGGCGGGCCATTCCCGACATCGACAGTTACTTCCTGGCCATCGTCGCCGCCGTGGTCCTGGTTTCGGCGCTGCCGACCATGATCCATCTGGCGAAGGAATATGGTCCGACGGTGCGCCGGCAGGTTGCCGAGCGTCTGAATCTTGGCAGCCGCGAGGCGCTGGCGCCGGTGCGGGTGGAAGTCGAGGTGGAGGGGGTTGAAGTGGTTGGGGAGCATACCGGCGATTAGTGTTTGAGCTTTTCAAACATGTTTTTGACTGGCCATGGAGGGGCACCCATGGGTTCGAGAAGCTGCTCCTGTGGTATCACGACCTGTACCGCCAACGCACACGCACAC
>CAZXQZ010000388.1:0-2611 GCA_964642445.1 uncultured Anaerolineae bacterium | reverse complement strand
GCCGGTCCACCCAGAACAAAGTCGATCTCGTACTCGCTGCCGCGTGCCAGGTAGGCAAGTTCCCCATAGCCACGCAGTTGGTTGTGGACAGCATTCTCGAACAGAGCACCTTCACTCAGGCGCGCAAGTACGCCGGCGATCCCATTGTCGCAGAAGTACAACTTGCGTGGTAAAGCAGTAGTGCGGTCAGGACTGGCACTGAAGACCGGGATCCGGTGGATGATGTACGTCATCTCCAGGAACTCCAGGTACTGCAGCACGGTCGGTCGCGAGATCCCGACGGTTTTGGCCAGCTTGGTATGATCGAGCTTGTTGCCGATACGACTGGCCAGGATCCGCATAAGCTGCTGCAGCTCGGCGATCTTCTGAAAATCGGCCAACACCCGAATGTCGATATTGATGTACGAAGAAAGGATATCGTTCAGAATCTCGGTTTTGGTCTCGCCGGTCGCGGCCAACACCACTTCCGGCAGACCACCATGCACCAGATACTCCTCGTAGTGGCCTTTCAGACGTTCGTACTCGTAAGGGTCATACTGCATGTCCACCAGATCGATGCGCGGTCGGTAAGGGACGTCGCGAAACGTCAGGAACTCTCCAAACGACAACGGGACCATTTCGAAGACTACTTTACGACCGGCCAGTGACTCCGTGAAGAGGTGCTTCAGATAGTACGAGCTGGATCCGGTCAGAATGAACTTGATCGCCGGCAGCTCGCCCGATTGTGCAGCGTCGTAGAGGTACTTCACGATACTGGGTACATTGGATGCGTACTGAATTTCGTCCAGGACCACATAGGCCGGCTGAGTCAGGTCGAGTCCCCGATTGCGCAAATAGCTCACCACCAGATCATAGTTACGCTCGTTGAACACCGCGCGCTGATCGAGCCGCTCCAGGTCCAGATAGAGTTTGTTGCGGGTCGATACCTGATCGAGCAGCCAGCGCGCCGCCGTGGTTTTCCCTACCCGACGCTGGCCGGTAATGACAATCGCGCGCGGATCTGCGAGCGTGCGCTTCATCGCTGGAAAGAGGGTTCGTGGAATGATTGTCATGCCTAAATTTTACAAAATGGCGTTGAGTCTGTCAAGTATCGCTTTCATCTACATGTATGGTGTCGTCAACCAGGGCCAGTCACCCGCGCAGCGACCGGTGATTAATCCAACTTCAGCGGCAGCCACACCTCACCCGCCGCTTGGACGATCGTCATCGCGCGACCTCCACGCCGCGCCGGGCGCAGGCCGTCGGTTTGGATGAGCCCGCTCGTCACGGGCCGGCCGTCGGCAGTCTGCACGGCGCCGATGCCCGCAGCCAGCACGGCGTCAACCGGCTGCGTCCCCGCCAGACCACGCACCTGCCCCACCTCGATGTAGCGCCCCGCCTCGCCGCCGGCGGTCAGCCCAACTGCGGCGAGCGCGCCGATCACCCCCATGCCGTCGCCACCCAGTTCCTCCAGGTGGATGCCGTGCGTGCGCGCCAGCGCATAGGCCTCGGCCTGGGTCAGCAGCTCGCGCTGCGCCCGCGTGCCAAACGCAATCACGTCGGCCGGCACGTCGCGCGCCACGCACAACCCCGGATCGCTGCCTGGCTGGAAGTCGGCCAGCATCAGGCCGCGCACACGCGCCGCAACGGCCGCCAGATCGACCGTTTCCCCATCGCCCAGCAGGATCGCCTTGCTGCTGTTGTTTTTGGTGCACGGCACGCGCGGGTCGCGCAGCAGTTGCTGGCGCACTACCCCCAGCACGGCATACTCCCGCGCCAGGTCGGTCGCGACAGCACGCGCAAGCGCGCCGGTTCCGCGCGACTGCAGGGTGTCGGTATCGTCGATGCCGATGACAATCATGGTCTTGACAAACCTCGTCGATCGTTGTAAAATCGTTTCGGGCATATGCCCATAACTAACAGGAGGTCCACATGAGCAAAATCTTCGTCCGTGAACGCCGCCAGATCGGCAGCGGGTCCGGCCAGCCACGTTTCCGCATCATCGCCTCGCAAGGGCTCGAAATGCGTGTCTACGTCCCGCACATGCGACGGATCGAACTGGAGCAGCTGGCGGCCGCCGCCGGCGCCGAGATCGTCTACCTGACCCGCGGCGAACAGGAAGGTGAGCCGGCGCACGGTCGCGGTGAAGGCCGGCGCCGCCGCCACCGCATGCACGACGCGGACTAGCGCACGATGCCGCGTCCGCGCAAACGACGCACCGTGACCCTCCCGGCACGCGCAATGGTCTACAAACCGGCCGGCGTGCCACTGGAGGGCCTGCGCCGCGTCAGCCTGCTGCCCGAAGAGCTGGAAGCGCTGCGCCTCATGGACCTGGAGGACCTGAGCCAGGAAGATGCCGCGCAGCGTATCGGTGTCTCGCGCTCCACCTTTCAGCGCATCGTGACCCAGGCCCGTCGCCAGGTGGCCCTGGCCCTGGTCGAGGGTGCGGCCCTGGTCGTCGAAGGGGCCACGGTCGAGCGCGCGCCGGGCCATCCGCGGCAGGTGGGTGCGGGGCAACTCCAAGGCAGCGTAAAGGAATAACTTCCGGCATTATGGCTGAATTCGCCGCTCCGGAGGCAGTGGCGGTTGCACAGTTGCCATCTTTTAGAAAGATGGCAACTGTGCAACCGCC
>CAZXQZ010000387.1:0-2611 GCA_964642445.1 uncultured Anaerolineae bacterium | reverse complement strand
GCAGAACACGTCGAGCGCGGCGCCGGCCACTTGCCCGCTGTCCAGGGCCGCCAGCAGTGCCTGCTCATCGATGATCCCGCCGCGTGCACAGTTGATGATACGGATCCCCGGTTTGGCCATGGCCAGGGTCTGCGCATCGAGCAGACCAGCCGTATCGTCGGTCTTGGGCAGGTGGATCGTGATGAAATCGGCCCGGCTCAACACTGTTTCGAACGAAGCGAGTTCGACGTGGAGATGGCTGGCGTATTCGGCGGAGATGTACGGATCGTACGCAATCACCTGCATGTCCAGGCCCTGCGCCCGGCGTGCCACTTCGCTGCCAATGCGCCCCAGGCCGAGGCAGCCCAGCGTCTTGCCGCGCACCTCCACCCCCATGAAGCGGCTGCGTTTCCACTCGCCGGCGTGCAGCGAATCGTGCGCCTGCGGGATGTGGCGGGCCAACGCCAGGATCATGGCGATCGTGTGCTCGGCCGCCGAAATGGTATTGCCGCCCGGCGCGTTGACGACCATGATGCCCAGCTGGGTCGCAGCGTCCAGGTTGATGTTGTCCACCCCCACGCCGGCGCGGGCAATGACCTTGAGTTGACTGCCCGCCGCCAGCACGTCGGTGGTGACCTTGGTCTCGCTGCGCACGATCAGGGCATCGTACGCGGGGATCGCCTCGATCAGCGCTTGTGGGCTGAGGCCTGTCTGAACGTCGACCTGCAGCCCTTGTTGTTGCAGCATTTCGATACCCACGGGCGCCGTCGGGTCGGCAACGAGGACCCGCGGCCGTGTACTTTTGAGTGTATCCACAAATTACCTCGAACGTGGCGCAGCGCTACATCCGTTCTGGCGCTGACATTCCCATCAAATGCAGGGTGTGTCTGAGTACCACGCGGCAGGCGTCTACCAACTGCAGACGTGCCCGGCTGAGTGGCAGCTTCTCCGGATCGGTGTCCACAACCCGGCAGTCACGATAAAAGGCGTGGAAGGTAGCCGCCAGGTCTTGCGCATAGTGCGTGAGATGGTGAGGGGCCAGAAACTGCGCACTGAGCTGGATGATTTCGGGCAGCTCAAGCATCTTGCGCAGCAGCGTCATTTCGGCCGGATGCTGCAGCAGCACAAGATCGTCATCGTGACCATCCAGCAGGCTGTCTGTCGTCTCGGCATGCTGGCTGCGGGCGAAGCTGACGAGACTGCTGATGCGTGCGTGCGCGTATTGTACGTAAAACACCGGATTTTCGTTGTTCTGTTCGGCCGCCAGTGTCAGGTCGAACTCCATTTCACTTTCCGCGGCCCGGGTGAGCAGCATGAACCGCACGGCATCGGCCCCCACCTCGTCGATGACTTCGGCCAGGGTGACGATGTCGCCGGCGCGTTTGGAGAGCTTGACCTCCTCGCCGCCGCGTTTGAGCTTGACCAGAGCATACAGTGCGATGTCCAGTCGCTTGGGGTCCAGGCCGAAGGCTGACATCACCGCATGCACGCGCGGCACGTGGCCCTGATGATCGATCGCCCAGACGTCGACGACGCGGGCAAATCCACGCCGCACGAACTTATCATAATGATAGGCCATATCAGATGCCAGGTAGGTGGGTTCGCCGTTGCGCCGGATGACGACCTCGTCCTTTTCGTTGCCCGGAAACTGGCTGGCTGCAAACCAGGTGGCCCCGTCACGTTCGAAGATCAGGCCGGCGTCCTGTAGGGTGCGGTAGACCCTGGTGAACGTGCCATCGTCGTAGAGCGATTGTTCGGAAAACCAGTTATCGAAATGCACGTTCAGCCGGGCCAGGTCGGTCTTGATCAACTCGAGGACCATGTCCAGGGCGAGGCGCGTCAGTGCGCTGACTGCCGCGTCACGCGGCATATCCAGGTAGGTGCGACCGTACTTATCGGCCAGGTCACGTCCCCAATCGATCAGGTAGTTGCCCTGGTAACCGCCCTCGGGCACTTCCAGCGGCTCGTCCAACGCCTGGGCATAGCGTGCCAGCAGCGAGGCACCGAACCTGTGGATCTGGCTGCCGGCGTCGTTGATGTAGAACTCGCGCTGCACGGCATAACCCGCAGCCTGCAGCACGTTGGCCAGTGTATCCCCAAACACGGCATTCCGTGCCGTACCGAAGTGCACCGGGCCGGTAGGATTGGCGCTGACGTACTCGACCTGCAGGGGCTGGTTGGCGCCCAAATCCAGGGTGGCCCATGCCTCACCCGCGGCCCGGATGGCCGCGATCTGGCTGACTAGCCAGTCATGGGCGAGGGTGAAATTGACGAAGCCGGGCGGTGCGGCTTCGGCGCGCGCCAGTAGTGGCGAGGCCAACACCATGACCTGGCGTGCAACAATCTGGGCGATTTGCAGGGGTGTCAGCTTGGGCAAATCGGCGGCCAGGCGGACCTCATTGGCCGCACGCACCGCCTGCAAGGCCCACGGCGTGGCCCAGTCACCCTGGTCAGCCCGTTTGGGGTGCTCGACGGTGATGTTGGGCAGGGAAAACTGGGGCAACTCACCGGCCTGCTGCGCGGCAACGACGGCCGCCTGGATAAGTTCTCGGAGTTCGTCAGCGATCAGTTTCATGATTCAACCTGCATGCACTTCCATATCGAGCCAGTTCTGTCCCACTTCCACCTCGAC
>CAZXQZ010000386.1:0-2623 GCA_964642445.1 uncultured Anaerolineae bacterium | reverse complement strand
CCACACATCGCCGGCAGCGCGCAGAAACCCGAAGGGTCTGGCTCGCACACCGCACCAAGACCCTTCGGGTTTGTCGCGTTGACCACGATTCGCCGCCGGCGCGGTCCTCACCGTTTTCTGAATTCACTGATAGCGGAGATCGTACGCGCGGGCAAGCCGTTTTTGTTACGAAGCGTCGTCCCCGATCCAGTGATCGTAGCCGTCTTCGAGCATGTGGTAACGCCCGTGCGCCCAGGTGTAGAAGTCCTGCCACGTCCGCAGCGTCGGCCCACCGTCGACGTATACCACTACGCCGGCTTCGACGGCGCGGCGGATTTCGCGCAATTCCTCCACCAGCAGGCCCCAGGCGTCGGGCCGCCCGCTGGCTGACCGCTGGTCATACAGCGCATCCAGCTCCTCGATCCAGGTGGGCGAGATCGTGACTTCGCGCGCGGGAATCTGAACCTGGATGCCGCTGTCACGTAGTGCAAGCTGGAAGTTGGCCTCGTTGTCCAACATTTTGGCCATGAAGGCTTCCTTGATGCCAAAATACGGCCGCGGCCACCCCTGCCGGGCGGCCCAGCCGCGTAATGCCTGCTGATCCGGCCAGGTCACAATCATGCTTCCCCGATCCTGTGCCTCGCGCGTCGCGGCGTAATCTCCCGGTCCAGCCGATCTGAGTGCCCAGTTGGGTATGGTCGTTTTCATTCTGATTGCCCCACACGGTTTCAGCCAATTCCAGAAACCGTTGAACTATATTGGTGTCTTGGTGATTTTGTGGTTCGATCATCTGTAACCGGCGGCACGCACCGCTCAGCCACCCAGCCCGGAGAAAAAACCCTTGCGGGGTGGTTTCACCCTGGCGATCTCCTGCTGGACAGCCTCACAGAACTTCTGTGCAGCCGGGTCGTCCCCGGTTCCGATGAGACCCCGCATGCGCTTTGCCGAGTCGCCAACGTAGCCGGAGAGCTCGATGCCGGTGTCGCCCGTGAGGAACGACCGGTACGGCTTGACTTGAATCATCGTCAGTTGGGCCGCAGTGAGGCCCAGACCCGAACGGTCACCGCTGCGCACCCAGATCAGCCACTGCGGCGTCAGCAGTATCGCCGTGTGAACGGTCGTGTCCAGCTCCCCTTGCAGCCAGGCCTGCAGCCGAGTGGTGTTTTTCTTCTCGGCCGTGGTTTCGCAGCAGGCAAGTGTTTCGCTTGCCAGGTCGCCTAACTCATGCTCCTGGAAATGACGCTCGATCGCCTGCCGCAGCTCGGGGCGCAGTTCGTCCACGGTGCATTCGCGCGTCGTGCGGTGATAATCACTCATGATTTAAGCAGATCCGGACGCTGCTCGGTTAGCCAGCTGGCCAGGAAATCAAACCCGCGCCGGCGCGCCTGGGAACGGGTGTGCGGGCGCCAGGTTGGCCAGTCCTCGACAAAGCGTGCAAAACCGAGCTGGCGCACGATATCTGGATATGCGGCATATTCCAACAAACGGATGGCTGCCCAGTCGCGGTCGAGCCGGCCCAGGGTCAGCTCGCCGGCCAGCAATGCGCGAAACTGCGTTTCGTCGATGTCGTAATCCCAGACATAAGGAAGGCGTGCGTTCATGGCTTCATTTTAATGGGATTCCTTAGTTCGTCAAAGAATAACTGCCCGTGCTTTTTGATCGAAAGATGGCAACTGTGCAACCGCCACCGCCTTCGGAGCGGCGAATTCAGCCATAATGCCGGAAGTTATTCTTTGACGATCCCTGAGCGCTGGCAAAAAAGGCTTGCTGATCGCCCAATTCATGGTCACCGCGACACCGCCGGCAGGAATGCGCGCGGCGCACAGGACGTGGGATTGTGGAAGGTGACCGGCACCGGCTGGCTCCACATCCCGGGATAGCGATGGTTCGGCCAGGCCCCGCTGCCCCCCTCCGGCTGCTCGGCGCGGGCGCGCCGGCGAAACTCGTAGGTCTGCGTGCCCTGGCAGGCGTTCACGCTGAACACTGCCTGGCCCGCCGGCCGGCCCACCTGCCAGTCGTGCCACACCGTCTGGCCGGCGCGCCGTGTCTGCACGTCGAACAGCAGCTGGTGCGTGCCGCCGGGAATCGCCGGGATGTCGGGACCCAGGCTGCCCGCCCAGCGCACGGTCACTTGCGTGCCCTGGACCGCGCCGGGCAGGTTGACGAAGCGCGCCGTAGGTGCCTGCAGCAGGCTGAAGGCATCGACGAAGGCATGCGCGCCGTGCCAGCGGAAGGGACTGCGGATGCGGGCAAAGACGGTGAGGGTGCTGCCCTGCGCTCTCGCCGCCAGGCGCAGGTTAGCCCAGCGGCTTTCGGTGAAGTTGCGCCGGTCCTCGATCCACACCACGCTGGGTGCCAGCGGATCGACGCCGCCGGTCGGATCGATGCCCACCATCTTGGCGATGTAGTACCCCGGCGGGCAGTCGTTGGGGATCGCGCTGCCCCCGCACAGGCTGACCATCCAGCTGCTCAGGCTGTAGGCCAGGCCGGCCGTGACCGCGGTGCGCTGGTAGACCACGGCGTCGAAGGGTTTGCCGGGCAACGGCGGCATTTCGATGCCTTCGGCCAGGAAGACCAGGCTGTCGAGGCCTTCGATGCGCTCGACAAAACCGTCGCTCCCGCATATGCCGGTGAACTTGATCCG
>CAZXQZ010000385.1:1518-2629 GCA_964642445.1 uncultured Anaerolineae bacterium | reverse complement strand
TATCATCAACTGTGCACGCGGCGGGATTATCGACGAGCAGGCACTGCTGGCAGCCCTGGACAGCGGGCACGTGGCCGGCGCCGCGCTCGACGTGTTCTGCCAGGAACCACTGCCGGCGGACAGCGCACTGCTGACCCACCCGCGCATCATCGCCACGCCACACATCGCCGGCTCCACGATCGAGGCGCAGGACCAGGTCGCCATCGACGTTGCCGAGCAGGTCATCGACGTCCTGGCTGGCCGTCCGGCGCGTTACGCAGTCAATGCGCCGCTGCTGGCACCGCACGACCTGCCGTTCTTGACACCGTACATCGACCTGGGCGAGCGCCTGGGCCGGCTGGCCGTGCAGCTGGGCGGCTCCAACCTCAAAGCAGTCGACATCACCTACAGCGGTGCCCTGGTGGAGCATGACCTGTCATCGATCACAGCCGCGGTGATCAAGGGCATGCTGCAGCGCGTGATCGATACGCGCGTCAACCTGATCAATGCCGCGCGCCTGGCTGCGCAGCGTGGGCTGGTCGTCAGTGAACGTAAGACCCATGGCACCTCGCAGTACGACACACTGATTAGCGTGGCCGTTGTCAATGGCCAGGGACCACGCAACGTCAGCGGTGCCCTGGTACAGGGTGAGCCGCACATCGTGGGGCTGGACGACATTTGGGTCGATTTTCCGGCGCAGGGGCACGTGCTTTTGACCCGCCACTACGACCGGCCAGGCATCATCGGCCGCATCGGTACGCTGTTGGGTAACGCCGATATCAACATCTCTTTCATGCACGTCGGACGCCGGTCACCGCGCGGTGAGGCCATCATGGTGGTCGGCGTGGACGAGCCCATACCGGAAGACCTGTACGACTCGATCAAGGATGTGTCCCACACCTACTGGGTGCAGGCTGTGACGTTGTGAACCGATGAGCAAACTGGTCTATTCCACCGACCCGGAACCGCCGCCGGAGAAGCCGGCACCAGCGCCCAGCAAACCGCCGCGCCAGCAGACGGCGGTGGTTTCGCGCGACCGTAAGCGCCGGCGCGGCAAAACGGTCACCGTGATCGCCGGCCTGCAGCACAACCCCGATACGCTGCGCGACCTGCTGAAGACGCTGCAAAAAAC
>CAZXQZ010000385.1:0-1418 GCA_964642445.1 uncultured Anaerolineae bacterium | reverse complement strand
ACCCCCGTGCCCGGCGAAGCCCTGACGATTGGCCAGCCGGCACGCATCGTCGCCCCGCAGGGTGTCAACATCCGCAGCGAGCCGCAGACCGCGGCGCGACGGTTGGGGCGCTTTGGCACCGGTGTCAAGGTGACGGTACAGGAGGGCCCGGTCGAAGCCGGTGGTTACCGCTGGTGGAAAGTGGTCGACAGCGCCGGCACGGCGGGTTGGATCGCCGAAGGAGATGGCCAGACGACCTGGCTGACGCCGAATATTGGCGAACCACGGCCGGTCGACCGGGCTGTCCAACCATCCGACAAGGTGGTGGTGACTTTGACGGGTGTGGCGCTGCGCGCCTTCCCCGGCACCGGCACCACCCTGCTGCGCGAGCTGCCGCGCGGCGTGCAGCTCACCCTGGTCGAAGCGCCGGTCGACGCCGATGGTCTGCGCTGGTGGCACGTGCGCAACGACACCTACGACGGCTGGGCGGCCGAACGCACCAGCCGCGAGCGGCTGCTGGCGCCGCTGGAGTAAACGCATCGTCCCCGGCACCGGCCTCAAGAATCCTGGTAATCACAAGACCGCCTGGCCGGTGCCGGGGACGTCTACGCCAACCGGCCGTCCAACCCCAAATCGCCCGCAATCCCCTGCAGCGCCGCCAGCACAAAGCCGATGTGCTCGTCCAGCGGCTCACCCAGGTCCGCCGTGTAGTGCTCGATCTCCTTGCGGTCGATGGCGGCAGCGAAGGCTTTGTCCTTCCACTTTTTCTTGACCGACTGCACGGTGACGTCACGCAGGTCCTTGCTGGGACGAACGTAACCCACGGCCATGATCAGCCCGGTCAGCTCGTCGACCGCCATCAACGTCTTATCCAGGCGCGAGGTGCGCGGGATGCCCAGGTATTCGGCGTGCCCTTCGACGGCGTGGATCAACTCGGGCGGCCAGTCGAGCTGGCGGAAGAGTGCCAGCTCCGTACGCGGGTGACCGGCCACCGGATCGTCCATGTCGGGGTGTTTCTCGAAATCCAGATCGTGGACGAGGCCGGTGATACCCCACAGGGCCTCGTCCTCGCCATAGCGCACCGCATAGGCGCGCATCGCAGCCTCGACGGCCAGCATGTGCTTGCGCAGGCTGTCGGACTCGACCCAATGGCAGAGCAGGGCCCACGCTGCGTCACGCGTTGGTAGTGGCATAAGCTTGTCCTTTCGATTCAGTACGTTGGTGCACGCGAAGGCGCGAAGACCGTGATAAGAATGATGCGGACTCCGCTTCTTCTCGGCCAGACAACGTCCGCATCTGGGGATGCGGGCTTCTCTATGGAGTGGGTGCGAGGCGTCGAGGTGTCCAGGCGGCCGGTCAACCGGTCAGAAGAGCCGCATGACCAGTGACTGCAGGAAGCTCAGCAGCAGCTTGGTGACCTTTTCTGGCTGTTCCTGCTG
>CAZXQZ010000384.1:0-2657 GCA_964642445.1 uncultured Anaerolineae bacterium | reverse complement strand
CTCGTCGACGATGGCGTAGTTCAGGACGAGTTGGAGAGGGTCAATACGTGCTGCGAACGGGTCAGGGCCAGGCGCGTGGTGAGCTCGAAGATGGCACGGTGCCAGGGCGAGGGCAGGTAGGCCGGATAGAGGTGCGAGATGATGTCGTAGACGGTTGTCAGAGTTGGACGCGGGACACGGTAGGGACGGATGTAATAAGGAAAATGCACCAGGTCGGCCGCTGCCAGCTGTCCTGGCAGCTTGAACTGTTCCTGCCAGGAGAAGACCGTGGGCGCCACGTCGCGCAGGCGTGCGTTGGGTGGCTGCGCCAGGGCCGCGATGTCGAAGCGGGATCCGGCCCTCTGTGCGGGGTTGGTCGTGAATACGAACTGCCAGTCGGGGGCTGCTGCGGGCAGATGACGCGCCAGGTCGTAGGTGTAACGGCCAATACCGGGGAAATGGTCGGTGATGGTGCGGGCGTCCAGGATGACGGTCGGTGACATGCTGTTACCTGTTGGCTGGCCCGGGCATGGCCCGCAGCAGCAGATCGAGCAGACGCTGGCGGGTGCGGCCGTAGTGTTTGGCGTAGAAATACCGTAGGCTGGCGTAATAGGCGGCGGGCGCCTGGCGGTTCTGGCGCAGCGATTGGCCGCCAACGTGCACCACGCGCGCCGCCGGTTCGCGCCATACCTGCCAGCCGGCCTGGCGGGCACGCAGGCACAGCTCGTTGTCCTCGAAATACATGAACATCGCCTCGTCCAGACCGCCGGTTTGGGCATAGACGGTGCGCCGCAGCAGCAAACAGGCGCCGCTGACCCAATCGACCGGCGACGCAGTGGCGGTGCCCCAGTCGTGCAGGGGGCCCAGGCGCAGGGCACGCTGCGCATTGCGGCGCAGGAGATAAACCGGTGTCGGATCGCCACCAAACCCGTAGGGCTGCGGGGTTCCGTCGGGCAGGACCAGGGCTGGGCCCACGATGCCCGTCGCGGGGTGGCTCGCCAGGAAGGCCACCAGCACTGCCAGGGAACCGACCGCCGGCTCGGTGTCGGGGTTGAGCAGCAACAGGTGCTCCCCCTGCGCCAGGGCAAGTCCCTGGTTGTTGGCCCGCGCATACCCTGGATTGTCCGGGTTGCGCAGCCACCGCACCGCTGGCAAACGCGGCGCCAGGCGGTCGACCGTGCCATCGGTCGAGCCGTTGTCCACTACGATGACCTCCCAGGTCAGGTCACCCACGGCCGCCGGCAGGCAGGCCAGCGTGCGCGCCAGGAGGTCTGACACGTTCCAGGAGACGATGACGATCGAGAGGTCCACCAGGTTTTGTCCTTCGTTAATCCACTGCCATCAGTCGCGCTGGGCCGTGGCCAGCAGTTGGTCGAACCGCTGCGCCAGGGCACGGGCCAGGGCGCGGCGCTCGAACTGCGCCTGGGCGGCGGCAAAACCGGGCCAGGTCTTGCCGGCCCGCCAATCGGCCATCATCGCCTCGATGGCGTGCATAATGGCCAGCGGGTCATCCGGTGCGGCGGTGATACCCAGATCGTATCCCGTGACGATTTCGGCGGCGGCATTATCAGCAGCCAGGGCCAGGATGGGCACCCCGGCGCCGATGTAGTCGAACAGCTTCAAAGTCGCCACGCTGCGCTGCCCGGCGGCGGTCACCAGCAGCAGAGCATCCGCATCCAGCTGGTACTGGTGCGCCTCCCGCCGCGACACCGGGGGCAGAAAGGTCACGACATCCTCCAGACCGTGCGCGTACGCCGCCGCCCACTCGGCCGGTTTGGTGTCACCCACGACGTGGACACGCAGCGCTTGCGCCGGCTGGCGCTGCACAACCTGGGCCACGGCGGCAAAAAAGGCCTCGGCCGACGTGCCCTGGCGGCTCGATCCCAGCGCGCCGGTGTAGACGAGCAGAAACGTGCCGTCAGCCGTCCGCTGCCGGCGCAGACCGGCAAACTCGGCCGCATCGTAGCCGTTGGTAATGGTCGTGATGCGGTCGGCGGCAGTCGGATAACGGCTGCGCAGGTCTTCGGCAATGGGTGCCGTCGCCGTCACCACGGCCTGCGCGGCGGTCACGACCCCCCGTTCCAGCCGGTTTTCCAACGCATGGCGCCGGGTCCCGGCGCGCAGGATTGCATTGGGCGGCTCGAACAGCCAGCCATCCCGCAGGTCGGCCACCCAGGGCAGGCCACTGCGGCGCTGCAGGCGCTGCGCAACCAGGTGGGCGGTTTCGGGCGGTGACGTGCTGAAGAGCAGCGCCGGCCGCTCCTGGGCAATGACCTGCTGCCCGCGCCGCACCGCCGGCCACCACCAGCCCATTTTGGTATCGGGCACCATCAGCTGGTCGCGCAGGCGGCCCAGGGTGCTGCGACCCGAAACCGTCGCGACGCGAAACTGTGCCTCCTGGGTCACCGCTGCAGCGCGGCCGCGGCGCAGTGGACTGAACAACGTATGCACCAGGTCATTGGCCCGAAACACGTGGGCATCCCCGTCACCGGCCAGGCTGCCGTAACGTCCTGTCGTCAAAATGACCGGCGTATACCCGAAGTCCGGCAGGTAGCGGGCGAATTTGAGCATGCGCTCGGCGCCGGTGGAGGTGATGGGGGGGTAGTCGTGGACGACGATGAGGATGTTGGGCATGGGGGTTAGGGGTAGGGGGTTGGGGGTTGGAGGTTGGGGGTTGG
>CAZXQZ010000383.1:0-2682 GCA_964642445.1 uncultured Anaerolineae bacterium | reverse complement strand
ATGCAAGCGTCGCGCCGGACGCCCTGGTGGTCAAGGTGCAGGGTTCCAGCGGGACTACGATCCGCTGGGTGGCCTCGGTGCGCACGGTGGAGGTGGGGCGGTGGGGCAGAGTTGCCAACTTTTTAAAAGTTGGCAACTCTGCAAATGCGACGGGCACCAGCCTGGCGCGGTTCAGGAGAGATGAAGCGGTCACCTGTGGCGGACTGTAGTTTTTTCCGGCCGCGAAAATCGGCCTCGCTCACGGTTGCGGCGGCCTTGACTTCGACACCCGCTAACTCGTTGATGCTGCGTTCCAGGACGATATCTACCTCCGTGCCGTCCTTGTCGCGAAAATGGAAGAACGCAGTCGCCGTTTCGTGCCAGCTGGCCTGCCGGCGTAGTTCCTGGAACACGAAGGTTTCCAGAAACTGACCCAAAAGGCCCCTGTCCTTGGCCAGGGCACCGGGATATCCGCCAGCAACGACGCGCGCAATCAGCTGGGAACCCAGCCGCTCATAAGCCTGGTTGGGAAAACCTTTGCCGACCAACCGGTCGAGAAAACCTGGCTGCGAGCGAGCAAGCTCACACTGCGCCAGGGGATGCAGACGCACAATTTCCATACGGCCGGCGAGGGCGTTGAGTCCAGCATGGTTTTCGCCCGCGCCCTGGAGGGCCAACCTGACGAGAACAACCTGCTCTGTGCGCTGATCACGCCGCAGTGAGCGGAGGACGTACGCTGAACGTGGAGCCTATTTTGGAACGCGCGGCATTTGTGGTAGGATTCAGGCGCGCGACTCTTCGATAGGGAGGCCCTATGCGTATTCTACTCGTCAGCCCACCCAGCGGTGAACTTACGATTGGTTTGAAACACCTGGCCAAGGTCGAGCCGCTCGGTCTGGAGATCATCGGCGCCGCCGTCCCCGATCACCAGGTCGAGCTGCTCGACATGGAGATCGACACCGATCTGGCGGGCACACTGCAGCGTTTTCAACCCGACATCGTGGGCGCCAGTGCCCAGGTCGTCCAGACCTACAGCGCCCGGCGCGTCCTCAAGACCGCTAAACAGTTCAACCCAGACGTCCTCACCGTGCTGGGTGGCCATCACGCCACCCTCTGCCCCGAAGAATTCAACGCGCCCTACATCGATGCCATCGTGCTGGGTGAAGGTGTGCCCGCGTTCCGTGAAATCGTCGATCGCCACCGGCAGGGCCGCGCCTTCGACGACGTGGCCGGGCTGGCGCTGCCGCACGCGGGACGTATGGCTTTCACCACCCCGCGGCCGCTGCCCACCTCACTCGACCACCAACCGCACCCCAACCGCTCGCTGACCGATAAGTACCGGTCACGTTACTTCTATCTCTGGGAATCGCCGGTGGCGTCCATCCAGACTTCGATGGGCTGTACGTTTCCCTGCAACTTCTGCTCCTGCCAGAAATTCTCGCACCGCCGCTTCATCCCGCGTGCACCCGAGCTGGTGGTCGAGGATTTGAGCCGCATCGAGCAGGAGTTCGTGATGTTCTGCGACGACCACTCCTTCATCGACGTCAAGCGTATGGATCGCCTGCACGACCTGATCGTCGAGCGCGGCATCCGCAAGCGCTACTTCGCCTATTCACGCGCCGACTGCGTCGTGCAGAACCCGCAGATTTTCGAGAAGTGGGCACGCATCGGTCTGCAGGTGGTGATGACCGGCCTGGAAGCGATCGATGATAACCACATCGACGCGCTCAACAAACGCAGCAGCCTCGAGATCAACGAGCGGGCGATCGAGATCTTGAGCCGCAATGGTATCGGTTTGAGCGCCGGCTTCGTGATCATGCCCGATTACACCGAGGCCGATTTCCAACGCATCGATACCTACGTGCGGGCTCGACCGAGTATCGTGCTGACCGAGCTGACACCCCTGACACCGCTGCCCGCCACCGACCTGCATGCCGAACAGAAGGCCGACGTCGTCACGCATCATCGCGAGCTGTACGACCTGGCGCACTTCGTCGTGCCGACCACGCTGCCGCCCCAAGAGATGAACCGCCTGATGCGCAAGTATTACCTGCGTGTGGTCTTGCGCGCCATTCGTCGCCTCAAGCTGTACCGCCCGCACCACATCTTCAAGCGCCACATCCCGCAGCTCCTGGCCGGAACCCTGCGCACCACCTGGCTGTTGGCCCACGCCCACGAAAGCCTCACCGTGCCGCCACCGGGAGACGCGTGATGGACGTCCATTATTACGGCTGGTCGGGCGTGGCCCTGCAGCACGCTGATACCGTGGTTGGGTTCGATCTTTTTGGCGAGGAGGTGACCTGGGACGCGCTGCCTACAACCCCGATCAGGTCTACAAGCTCTACGGGTTCGTGGGCTATGCGGTGGAACTCATCTTCGAGGATGGCGAGGGGTTCTCCGGAACCGGTGGTGGTGACCTGGAGGGCGTGACCGTGGATGCCCATGGCAGCTCGGTGCTGCTGAAGCCGCGCGCAGCCATCGTGTCCACGAACCTCGTCGTGTTCACCGACAGGCGCGCGTATCGCTTCGACTACACGGTCGCCGCGCGCGCTCCGAACCGTCTGACCGATGAGGTCAGATGGAACGTAGCTCACACCGGGTTCCAGGGAGCTCTCGCTGAGAAGCGAGAAGCGGCGCGGCTCGTAGCTCTCGGCTGTCACCACAATGAGGCACCCACGACCAGCCTCGAGCGGGATCACCGCT
>CAZXQZ010000382.1:0-2688 GCA_964642445.1 uncultured Anaerolineae bacterium | reverse complement strand
AGGGCATAACCGGGTGTGTTGTACACACCGCGCAGGGTGGGCGCGGCAGGGTTGCTGACGTCGACGATTTGCAGGCCGCCGGTGTAACCATCGGCCACGTAGGCCAGGGTACCCACCACGTCCACCGCCGAGGCAAAACCGGGTGTATCGTAGCGCCCGCGCAGCGTTGGTGCCGCGGCATTGGTGATGTCCACGATGCTGAGGCCAGCGTAGCCGTCAGCCACGTAGGCCAGGCTGCCGGCAACCGCCACACCGCGGGCCTCGCCGGTGGTGTCATAACCGCCCAGGCGAACCGGTGCTGCGGGATCACTGAGGTCGACGATTTGCACGCCCCCTGTGCCCGCCGCCACGACCGCGCGGGTTCCGGTCACGACCACGTCCCAGGCGCGGCCAGGCGCGGTCCAGGTGCCGAGCAGCTGCAGTAGGGCGGGATTGGCCAGGTTGATGACACTTACTCCGCCATCTTCCTGCGCCAGGATAGCACGACCGCTCGCCACTGCGATGCCGCCGCTGCCACCCGGTGCGTTATATTCACCCAGGCGTGCCGGGTTATTGGGGTTGCTGACAGTGATGGCCTCCATGCCCCGGTCGGTGGCGACGTAGGCGACATTACCCACCACTTCCACGGCGGTCGATGCGCCATACGTGTCGAAGCGGCCCAGGGCGGTGGGATTGGCTGGATTGTTGACGTTGGCCAGCTGCAGCCCGCGTTCACCGTCGGCCACGTACGCGGTGGTGCCCACCACCTGCACCCGCACCGCCGTGCCGACGGTACCCAGCGAACCGCGCAGCACCGGCACGAGTGGATTGCTGACATCGACGATCTTTAGCCCGCCCGTGGCACCGGCCGCCACGTAGGCCATGCTGTTGGCCACGAATATGCCCCGCGCATCACTGGCCGGTAGATTCAGGCTGGCCACCAGAGTGGGTGCAACCGGGTTGCCCGCATCGATGACGTGCAGTGCGCTGCTGCTGCCGCCGTCGGCCAGGTAGACCTGCGTGCCACTGACGGCCACACCGTTGGCTGTACCGGGCGTGTCCAACGCGCCCCGCCGCTGCGGTGCCGTGGGGTTGGAGACATCCAGAATTTGTAAACCACCCGTTTGATCGGCAGCCACGTAGGCCAGGCCACCGGTCACCTTCACATCCCGGACGATATCGGGCAGCAGGGGGCTCCATGCGACCAGCGTGGGGCTGGCCGGATTCGTGAGGTTGACTACCGCCAGGCGTGGCCCGACGCCCACGTAGGCATAGTTGCCGGAGACTGCCACTGCGAAACCGGGCCCACCGATTTGACCGATGACCTGAATATCCAGGCTGCCTGGGGAAGCGGCGAGGTGGGGTGAACTGACACCAGCAGCCGGCGCCACAAGGCTGGTCATCAGCAGCGTCGCCACCAGCGCCAGCAGGGAAATGGCCGCCAGGCGGGATCGTGATTTCATGGTGTGCTCTCGTTTTTATTGAATTGTTTCCGCCGGGGAGCGTGAGCGGGCATTATAGCAGGGGGAAGGCCGGCGGGCAATTTTGGATTTTGGATTGAGGGAGAGTGTGATGGCCAGCGCATTGTGGGCTTTGCCAACAAAGTAAGCCTACCTGCGCTGGCTCGACGTGGGCTGGCGCAGGTAGGGTGGGTGATGGTTGCACAGTTGCCATCTTTCCAAAAAGATGGCAACTGTGCAACCACCACCGCCTTCGGAGCGGCGAATTCCAGCCATAATGCCGAAAGTTACTCTTTTATGCTGCCTAAGCCTACCTGCGCTGGCTCGACGTGGGCTGGCGCAGGTAGGGCGGGTGGTGGTTGCTGTGTTTCGGGCGTCTCGCAGGGGCGTACCGTCGGCCGGCGATTGCCCGATTGCCGGTGCGGGTTGATGGTCGGTGTCATGCCCGCTGAGGAGCGGGCAATTTCACCGAGTGCGTTTCCGGTACCGGTTCTAGGCGGTCGGCTTTTCTTCGCCGGCGGCCTCGGCGTCGATGGCTTCCTGGTACCAGGGGGTGTTGGTCTCAACGACTTCCACTTTTTCGACGACGGCCTCATCCTCGACCGGTGCCACCGGTGCCTCGGCGGCTGGTGTCGCGTCCTGGGGCTTGCCGCTCTGGCTCAGCTTGTCGCTGAACTTCTCCAGGCGTACGTTGGCCTCTTTGAGGGTTGCCACCAATACGTCACGCACGTCGTCGATCACCTTGCTCTGCTTGACGGTTTCTGCCGCTTTAGTGGCAGTGTCGGAGACGTCGTGACCGATCTTCGATTCTCTGGCCTGTTTGAAGGCGGTATCGATCGTCTTCGTGAGCTCGGTGAATCCCGTCTCGAGCTCATCGGTCACTTCCTTGCGCTTGGGGCTGGCCCATGCCGCCTGCACGGTGCTTACAATTTGACTGGCCAATCGGTTGAGCTCATTCACAATATCGCCGGCGGCGGTACTCTTGCTTTCCTCATGCGCCTCGGCGGCCGCGGGTGTGACTTCGACTGCCTGCTCTACAGTTTCTGGGTTGGTTGTTTCGTCGGTCATCATGAACTCCTTTGAATCGAAACCCTGGGCACGCAAACATAGGTCCGTGCCATTCCTGTGCAATCAATACGCTGCTCACCTCAAAAAGTTGCACGCTCCTCCACTCCGTACTCCCTACTCCCTACTCCCTACTCCGTACTCCCTACTCCCTACTCCGTACTCCGTACTCCCTACTCCGTAC
>CAZXQZ010000381.1:0-2723 GCA_964642445.1 uncultured Anaerolineae bacterium | reverse complement strand
CAGGACTATCTGCCACTGCTTGTGCTGTTCGTCATTGCGGCTGCCTTTGCTGCGATTGCTGTCATCGTTCCCTCGGTTATGGGACCCAAACGCCCGTCACAAACCAAACTCTCCCCCTATGAATCAGGCATCATCCCGTTCCACGACGCACGACGGCGCTTCCCGGTGCAGTACTACGTTGTGGCCGTGTTATTCATCCTGTTCGACATCGAGGTCGTTTTCCTCTATCCCTGGGCAGTAGTCCTGGGCCAGCTGCGCGCCTTCGGCCTGATCGAAATGGGTATCTTTCTGTTGATCCTGCTGGTCGGTTACGTGTACGTGTGGAAGAAGGGTGCCCTGGAGTGGTAACAGGAATTGGATTGAGGTGAGGCATGGGACTTGAGACGGCTCTGCCGGAAGATTCGGTCATCACGACAACGCTCGAAAAAGCAGTCAACTGGGGTCGCAAGAATTCGGTCTGGCCCCTGCTTTTTGGCCTGGCCTGCTGTGCGATGGAGATGATTGCCAGTGGTGTCTCACGCAACGACATCGCACGCTTCGGCTCCGAGCTTTTCCGCGCCTCGCCGCGCCAGGCCGACTTGATGATCGTTTCGGGACGCGTCTCCAACAAGATGGCACCGGTGGTCAAACGCCTGTACGACCAGATGGCCGAACCAAAATGGGTCATTGCGATGGGTATCTGTGCGTCGGCCGGTGGCCCCTTCAATAATTACGCGATCATCCAGGGTGTCGATAAGATCATCCCGGTCGACGTCTACGTTCCCGGCTGCCCACCCCGCCCTGAAGCACTGCTGTACGCACTGACCAAACTGCAGGAAAAGATCGAACGTGAAAAATTCTCCGATTTCAAAGACCAGGCGGTCATCCCTGATGCAGGGGAACCGGTCACAGCCTGAGATCGGCCGAGGCGGAAACCCATGGACGTTGTAACCACCGTGCATCACGATGTCGTCGAGCCGCTGCGCACCACCTTTGGAAGCGCCATCCTGAACGCCGTCGAAGAGTCACCGGGCGATCCAGCCATCACCATCAGGTACGACCAGTTGCTGACGGTGGCACGCGCCTTACGCGACGACTACCACTTCGACATGATGACCGACGTCACGGCGATCGACGGCCTGTGGCTGCATGAACAACCACGCTTCACCGCGATCTGGCAGTTGTACGATACGACCCACAACCGCAAGCTGCGCCTGCGTGTCCCAGCTCCGGGTGGTGATGCACCGCACGTGCCCAGCCTGACACCGCTGTGGCCCGGTGCCGGCTTTCCCGAACGCGAAACCTACGATCTGCTCGGTGTACGCTACGACGGTCACCCCGACCTGCGCCGGATCCTGATGCCCGACCACTGGCAGGGACACCCGCTGCGCAAGGACTACCCGATCGGAGGCGAAAACGTGCCGTTTAGCGTGACGTGGGACGATCCCGAGTTTGCCAGCCTGGGCCAACAGATTCTGCCTGCCGTTTCACTGCCACCGACCCTGCCCAAGGGTATGGACACGACCAAACACATGGTCATCAACATGGGTCCCCACCACCCCAGCACCCACGGCGTGCTACGCCTGATCGTGGAGCTGGACGGGGAAACAGTGGTTCGGGTGGTGCCCGACCTGGGCTATCTGCACTCAGGCTTCGAAAAGTCGGGCGAGGACAAACGGTACAAAGATTTTGTGTATTACACCGACCGCATGGACTACACCGCGTCGATGACCAACAACCTGGCCTACGTCGTGGCGGTAGAACGCATGCTGGGACTGGAGCTGCCCCCCCGTGCCCAGGCAATTCGGGTGATCATGGCCGAGCTGCAGCGCATTGCGGCCCACCTCCTGGGCCTGGGAACCCACGTGCTCGACCTGTCCGGACCAATCATGTCATTCCTGATGTATGCGTTTCGCGAGCGCGAGATCATTCTCGACCTGTTCGAGATGGTATCCGGTGCCCGCCTGACGACCTCCTACATTCGGGTTGGCGGCGTCTGGCAGGACCTGCCACCGGCCTTCATCGCACGCGTGCGCGATTTTCTGTCCTGGATGCCGGGGCGGATCGATGACTACGAACGTATGCTAACCGACAGCCCGGTCTGGAAGGCGCGTACCGAGGGCGTGGGCAAACTGTCGCGCGAGATGGCGATTGCCCTGAGCTGCACCGGTCCCGTCCTGCGCGGCAGCGGCGTCAAGTACGACGTACGCAAAGCCCGGCCCTACTGCGGTTACGAGAACTACGATTTCGAAGTACCCACGTCCGAGTTGGGCGACAGCTATGGCCGGTTCCTGGTGCGTATTGCCGAACTCCGCCAAAGTCTGCGCATCATCCAGCAGGCGGTCGACAATCTGCCAGATGGTCCGTACAAAACCAGTGATCGTAAGGTGGCCCTGCCACCCCGCTCGGAGCTGGACCGCAGCATGGAATCGCTGATCCATCACTTCAAACTGGTCACCGAGGGTTTCCACGTGCCGCCCGTCGAGATCTATTCGACCATCGAGTCACCCAAGGGCGAACACGGCTACTTTATAAAGTCCGACGGTGGACCCAAACCCTACCGGCTGCACGTGCGCGGCCCGTCGTTCATTCACATGCAGGCGCTCGACACCATGGCACGCGGTGGGATGATTGCCGATCTGGTGACGTGCATTGGGACGTTGGATCCGGTGTTGGGGGATGTGGATAGGTAGGGAGTAGGGAGTAGGGAGTACGGAGTAGGGAGTACGGAGTAGGGAGTAGGG
>CAZXQZ010000380.1:0-2726 GCA_964642445.1 uncultured Anaerolineae bacterium | reverse complement strand
CAGGTATTACAGATGACGGGCGAAAACAATTAGTATGAAGGCTCGGAGTCCGAGGCTAGTGCCAGACTAATCGTCTTGTACACCAGCTTCGCCACCACAAAATCGGCCGCGTGATAACCGGGTATTGGCGCCAGCTCCACAAAATCGCAGCCCACGATGTGCCCGGCGCGGGCTACGGTACGCACGGCGTCGAGCGTCTGCCACCAGCTCAGGCCGCCCGGTTCCGGTGTGCCAGTGGCGGGAATGAGCGACGGGTCGATCCCATCCACGTCGATCGTCAAGAAGACGCGCTGTCCACGCACCCGCGCTGCCAGCTCGGCCAGGTAGGCCGGGCCGGCGTGCACCTCTTCGGCAAAAAAGACACGTACCCGCTCCGGGTTGTCCGCGATGTAATCGATCTCTTCATGGCATACCGAACGGATGCCGATTTGGATCACCGGTCCCAGCTCATTGAGGTGCCGCGCCACACAGGCATGGCTGTAGACCGAGTCCTCGTAGCTGGCGCGCAGATCGCTGTGGGCGTCGATCTGCACGGTGACCAGCGGCGCACCATCGGCGCAGAACACCTGCGCCAGGCCGCGGCCGACGCCGGCGCTGATCGTATGCTCACCGCCGAGTCCGACGACGAACTTGCCGGCGTGCGCCTGGTGGGCCACTGCCTGCGCTATGGCGTCGACCATTGCCGCGGGGCCATCCATGATCGGGGCAATGGCCGGCAGGGTGTGAATGCCAAACTGCGCTGCCGGCTCGCCGCCAAACTCGCGGTCATACAGCTCGACCTGCGTCGAAGCCTGCAAGATGGCACGCGGACCATGACGTGTGCCGCCCCCATAACTGACGGTGGCTTCGTACGGGATGGGCAGCACTACCACGCGGCTCGTTGGGTAGGCGCTGTAGAGGTCGTCCAGGCCGAGAAAGTTGTCCGGTGGCAAAAAATTGTAGCCGCTCATGTGCTGCCTCAAACCAGCTCTGAGTCGTCAGGCCGGTTCGCGGCGTAGGCGTCGGCCAGCTGCTGCAAGAGGGCATCGCGCTGGTCGTAGAGTCGCTTGTGCGGCCGACGACCGTGGCGGGCCAGTGCATAGGCGGTCACGATGGGCAGCGCCAGTGTCGAGTCGGTGTAACAGACGATGCTGTCGGGCAGCTGGTCGGGGTCGACTTTGCCCCAGGTAACCGCCTCCGAGGGCGTCGCACCGCTGAGGCCGCCCGTATCGGGGCGTGCGTCGGTGATCTGGACGAAGTAGTCGTGCCCCTTTTCGTCGATACCCATGATCTCCTGGATCTGCGGTTCGGTCTGCAGGATGAAGTTTTTGGGACTGCCGCCGCCGAAGATCAAGACGGCGCTCTTGCCCCCGCTCGCTTTGGCGCCGTAGACCAGGGCGGTGGTCTCGTTGACGTCCAGCTCGGGGTCGAAACCGATGGCCGCGCCGCCCAGGCGTAGGGCTGCCACGTTCATACCAATCGTCGAATCGCCAGGGCTGGAGGTGTAGACCGGCACACCCGCTTCGTAGGCCGCACCCAGGACCGAACGGTGGCGCAGGCCGAGGTGCTGTTCGCGGGCACGCACGTATTTGCCCAGCCGGTAATGCAGTTCGGCGGTACTCATGCGCTTCTGGAATTCGGGGGCGGCCAGCACCTGGCGTAGGAACGCATCCGACTTCAGCAGCACTTCCTGGTCGAACACGATGTCGTAGATGCGGATGATTTTCTGCTCGCGCAGCGCCACGTCGTCGGTGAAGGGTGACGTCTGAAATAGCTCGAAACCCAGGGAGCGATGCAGGTCGTGGTACAGATTGGCGCCGGTCGCCACGATCCAGTCGATCAAACCGGCGTCGATGAGTGGCACGAGCGCCGCGTGGCCCAGGCCGGTCGGCGTCAGCGCGCCCGACAGCGTCAGACCCACCGTGACGTCGGGTTCGAGCATTTTGGTGACGAAGAGGCGGCAGGCCTCACGCAGGCGGGCGGCGTTGTAGGCCAGGAAATAGTCATCGACCAGGTCGGCAACGGTGAGGTTGCCGGGAATCGAATCAGGATCGAGTTTGCGCCCGTAGGCCATCAGGTGAGCTCCATGGTTTGAGAGACGTCGGGCAGCGATTACTGCTGCGTCACGCTGCGCTTGAGGATGGCGTAGTTCTCCAGCGCCTTGCCCGCACCAATCGCCACGCAGGCAATTGGGTTTTCGGCCACGTAACAGGGTACACCGGTTTCTTTGGTCAGCAGTTTGTCGATGTTGCGCAGCATGGCGCCGCCGCCGGTGAGCACCATGCCGCGATCGATGATGTCGGCCGCCAGTTCGGGGGGAGTTTTTTCCAGGGTGGCCTTGACCGTGCCGACGATGGCCTGCATCGGTTCGCTGATGGCTTCGGTGACCTCTTCGGAGGTAATGACGATTGTCTTCGGCAGGCCGGCGACCTGGTCGCGGCCGCGGACTTCCATCGACATCGTTTCTGGCATCAGCAGGGCGCTGCCGATTTTGATTTTGATCTCCTCGGCAGTCTGGTCACCGATCAGCAGGTTGTATTTCTTGCGCACGTAGTTGACGATGGCGTCGTCGATGCGGTTGCCGCCAATGCGGATGGCACTCCATACCACGATGTCGTACATCGACACCACGGCGGCCTCGGTGGTGCCGCCACCGATATCGACCACCATGTTGCCAGTAGGGGTGTCGATCGGCAGGCCGGCGCCGGGAACCTGCAATTCAAGGCCGTTCTTGCTCACGGCGACAG
>CAZXQZ010000379.1:0-2762 GCA_964642445.1 uncultured Anaerolineae bacterium | reverse complement strand
CGCATCGTGCTGCAGGTCCAGGGGCTGGCACCGCAGCAGGCCACCGAGGAGCGCGTCGTCAAGGGTCCGCCGGTCAAGGCCGCCCTCACCGCCGACGGGCAACCCACGCCGGCCGCTGAAGGTTTTGCGCGCAAACAGGGTGTGCCTGTTGCCGACCTGCAGCGGCGCAGCGAGGGCGGCGGTGAGTACCTGTTTGCCGTGCAAACCGTGCCCGGCGAACCGGCCGCCGTGGTGCTGCAAACGCTGCTGCCCAACCTGGTGGCCAGCCTGACGTTTGGTAAGTCGATGCGCTGGAGCTCCAACGGTGTGGCGTTCTCGCGCCCGCTGCGCTGGTTCGTTGCCCTGCTCGGCGGCGAGGTCATTCCCTTTGCGTACGCCAATACGATCAGCGGGCGCACAACACGCGGCCTGCGCCCCAACGACTCGCCAGCCATAGACATTCGCCACGCCGCAGACTACGCCGCCGCCATGGCCGAGGCTGGCATCGTCTTCGACCGGACGCTGCGTCAGGCGTTGGTGAGCCGGCAGGTGGCCGAGCTGGCCGCCTCGGTCAACGGCACCGTGCCCGACGACCAGGCTCTGTTGGACGAAGTGACCGACCTGGTCGAGGCGCCCTTTGCCATCCTCGGCCGCTTCGAACCGGAATACCTGGCCCTACCTACAGCCGTGCTGGTGACGGTGATGAAAAAACATCAGCGCTACTTCCCGGTGCTCGCCCAGCACACCGGCCAGCTGCTGCCCTACTTCATCACCGTGGCCAACGGCCAGCCGCGCGAGCCGGATGTCGTGCGCCACGGCAATGAAGCGGTCATTCGTGCACGCTACGCCGACGCGGCGTTCTTCGTCCGCGCCGATCGCACGAAACCGCTGGAAGCCTACAATCCGCGGCTGGCAACGCTGACCTTCCAGGAGAAGCTGGGTTCGATGCTCGACAAGGCCCAGCGCCTGGAGCGCCTGGTGCCTGTGCTCAGCGAACGCCTGGGGCTGTCGGAGGCCGACCACCGGGCTGCCACGCGCGCCGCGCACCTCAGCAAGGCCGACCTGGCGACCCACATGGTGGTCGAGATGACGTCGCTGCAGGGGATCATGGGCCAGGTCTATGCGCTCGATTCCGGCGAACCACCCGCCGTCGCGCAGGCCATCTTCGAAGCCTATCTGCCGCGTTATGCCGGTGATACCGCGCCGGCTCACGCGGCGGGCCTGGTCGTGGGACTGGCCGACCGGCTCGACAGCCTGGCTGGCCTGTTCGCCGTGGGCCTGGCCCCCACCGGCTCGGCCGATCCATTTGGCCTGCGGCGCGCGGCGCTTGGCATCGTCAGCAATCTGATCGAACATAAGATGTCGTTTGACGTGCACGCAGGGCTGGCTGCCGCGGCGGCTCTCCTACCGGTCGAGACCTCCGCAGAGGTCATCGCCGAGGCCGCGCTGTTCGTGACCCGTCGCCTGGAACAGGTGTTGAAGGACCAGGGGTACCGCTACGACCTGGTGGACGCCGTGCTGGCCGTGCGCGGCAACGATCCCCACCGCGCCCGGCACACCGTCGATGCGCTGCAAACGGCAGCCGACAACCCGCAGTGGCTGCCCGCGCTCACGGCCTACGCACGCGCCAAACGTATCGTGCGCCCGGTCAGTGAACGCTATCCGCTGACACCGGAGCGGCTGGCGTCCGACGAGGCGCGCCAGCTCTATGAAAGTTACCTGGTGGCCCAGGCCCAGGTCAATCCAGCCAGCGATGCCGAGGTTCTGGTCAACGCCCTGGTCGAGCTGACGGCGCCGATCAACCGTTTCTTCGACAAGGTGATGGTCATGGCCGACGATCCGGCGCAGCGTGCGGCCAACCTCGGGCTCTTGCAGCACATCGCCGGCCTGGCCGACGGCATCGCCGACCTGGCCCGGGTGCAGGGCTTCTAGTTCAGGATCTGCACACTCGGCTGCCAACCGGCGGCGTCGATCATCGCATTCAGCTCGTCGTTCGTCAGAATGCGGCCCTTGCCGGCAATGGCGGTGAGGGCCGCTTCCATCATATTCGTGCCGAAGGAGCGCCCCTCGATACGCGGCGTGCTGGTGATGATGGCGTGGGCGCCGCGCGCGCGCAGGAGCTCGACGTCATCCGCCGTCGTGGTGTTGGTCACGATGACCTGGCCGGCCAGGCGATCAGGCAGATGCCGTTTGATGTACAAGAAGTCGCCCGCGACCGCCGCGTTGCCCAGGTACTGCTTTTCGAACTTGGGCACGATCTGTTCCTGGCTCTCGCCGGTCGGATAGAGCACGGAGATCGGCAGCCGCACCATGAATGGCATCAGCACCCGGCTCAGCCGCTTCAGGTTGTTGATGCCCCGAATCGGCACCGGAACGCCCAGGGAGAACATCAAGTCGCCGAACGTCACATCGAAGCCGGCGGCTACGAACGACTCGGCCATGCCATAACGATCCACCGCCAGGGTCATGAACGCCGTGCGCGGTGCAATCGGCCGGTCGAGCTGGGGCTCGCCAAGTTGCACAACGCGCCGTTCCAGTGTATGCTTGAGGCCGCGCCCATCGGTCACCGGCGTCTGGCGCACGTACTTGACCAGCTGCAAGCCGGCGCGCAGCGGATACTCACGACCGCCGGTGCGCACGTACAACTCGATGCCTCCCACCCCCATGGCATCGACCTTACCATCCATTTCGGTGAACAGGCGCTGCGCTTGTTTTTCGTCACCGTCGCAGCCAATGCGCTCGATGCGCACCCGCTCACCGAGCAGCTCGAACTCAACCGTCTT
>CAZXQZ010000378.1:0-2778 GCA_964642445.1 uncultured Anaerolineae bacterium | reverse complement strand
ATCGATGCCGCTGGGTGTGCCGTGGTGCAGCTGCTCCACGGTGAACACCAGCTGTGACACCGCCGCCGGTGACAGGCTGCGCCCGGCCCACTCTGCCAGCACCCGCACGGTCGCCGTCGAGATCGCTGCGCCGCTGCCCAAACCACCGGCGAGAGGAATCGTCGCCTGTACGGCCAGCTCACCCACGGGCGGATCGACAGCGAGGGCCGTGCAGGTATGACGCACGCACAGCGCCAGAGGGTCCGTGTCCGGGGTCGTTGATAGGGCCGAGCGCTGCTGCAGGTCGACCGCGTGCAGCCACAGGTCGTGCGCCGTGGGATCGACGGTCAGGCGGGCGGTCGCTTGTACCTGGAAAACCGGCAGGGCAATCGCCGGCCGCCCGTAGACAACGGCATGCTCACCCATCAGAATCACTTTGCCCGGTGCGGTTGCCACCGTCAGGATCTGGTCAGTGCGTGTGTTCATCCCGTGTAGTATACAACGGCGGCGTGCAAATTCAAAGGCCGCCGCTTCTATGGTATAATGACGCTCGATTCGGCGAATGGTATCCTGGAACACCTGCCAGCCCGTACTGGATTGGCACGCGCAGGGCCATGACCAGGATGGAGGACAGCGGCCCGACGCCACAACACACATGATGGAATCAAGTTTGGTACTTTTTGCGCCGCGCCTGCTGGCTGTGGCGGCCCTGATTGCGGCGAACGGCTTCTTCGTGGCCGTCGAGTTTGCCCTGGTCACGGCGCGTCGTGCCCGCCTGGAAACCCTGGCGGGTGCCGACAATCCAGCCGTAGCCATCGTCAACAAGATGCAGTCCGACGTCGACCTGTACATTGCCTCGGCGCAGCTGGGTATCACCGTGGCGAGCCTGGCGTTGGGCTGGATTGGCGAGGCCACGATTGCCGAGTTGATCCGGCCGCCCATCGAGCGTCTGTTGGGGCCGCTGTGGGGTCAGGCGATGGCGGTGGCGATTGGGACCGTGCTTTCGCTGGGGCTGTTGACCTTTCTGCACATCGTGCTGGGTGAACAGGCACCCAAGACGTTTGCCATCCGCAACCCCGAGCGTGCGGCCCTGTTTTCGGCGCGCATCATGAACGCTTTCACGACGATCTTCCGGCCGTTCATCTGGGTGCTGGACAGTGCCACGGCGCTGGTGCTGCGGCTGTTTGGTGTTCCGGAACGCGGCGCACACCGCGCAGTCCATTCCGTCGAGGAGCTCAAACTCCTGGTTCACGAAAGCCAGGCCGAAGGGGTGCTGGAAGAGACGCAGGAGGAGATGCTGGTGCGCGTCTTCGAGTTCGGCGAGCGTTACGTCACCGAAACGATGATCCCGCGTACCGACATCGTTGGCGTTCCGGCCACCGCCACCGTCGGCGACCTGCTGCAGGTCTTCAATACGGCGCAGCACTCGCGTTTTCCGGTGTACGAGGAGGATCTCGACACCATCACCGGTGTCGTCGCCATCAAGGACGTGCTGCTGGCCCTGGCCGAAGGACCGCACAACCGCGCCCGCACGCTGGTCGAGCTCGATCTCGTCCACCCCGCCTTCAACGTGCCCGACAGCCGCAAGATCGGGGACCTGTTCAGTGAAATGCGCGAGCAGAAGGTTGGCATGGCGATCGTAATCGACGAGTACGGCGGCACCGCCGGCCTGGTGACGCTGGAGGAGCTCATCGAAGAGGTCGTCGGGCGGGTCACCGACGAGTGGGTGGTGGAGCCGGCGTCGGTACAGGCCGTCTCCGAAGGGGTCTTCGAGGTCGGCGCGCAGACGCGTATCGATGACATCAACGAGGAGCTGGATCTGAATCTGCCCGAACGCGACGAATACGAGACGCTGGCCGGTTTTTTGCTCTATCTTCTGCACCGTATTCCGGAACCGGGTACGGAAATCACGTGGGAAGGGCTGCATTTTACGATCTTGCAGATGAAGGGGCCAAAAATCGAGCAGGTGCGGATCACGCGGCTGTAGCGTGATGACCGGGTCGATCGTCCCCGACGGGAGTGTCTCAATAAACTAAGGCAGCGTAAAAGAATAACTTCCGGCATTATGGCTGAATTCGCCGCTCCGAAGGCGGTGGCGGCTGCATAGTTGCCATCTTTTTGGAAAGATGGCAACTATGCAGCCGCCACCACCAAATTCGGTCAAAAAAGCACGGAAAGTTATTCTTTTACGAACCCTGACGTGTAATCCGACGAAGGAAAAGAAATCATATGCCAATTGTACGCATCGAACAGCTGAAGGATTTTGCCGGCACCGAAGTGACCGTGCGCGGGTGGGTGTACAACCGGACCGACAAGGGACGTTTGCAGTTCCTGCAGGTGCGTGACGGCAGCGGCATCTGCCAGGCGGTCGTGTTCAAAAAGAACGTGTCCGAAGAGGTCTTCGAGGCGGCACGACGGGTCAGCCAGGAGTCGTCGCTGATCGTCACCGGCACGGTGCGCGCCGACGAGCGGGCGCCCGGGATTCCCGGCGGTTACGAACTCGACGTGAACGACCTCAGCGTCGTGCAGGTCGCCGGCGAGTACCCGATCAGCCCCAAGGAGCACGGCGTCGAGTTCCTCATGGACAACCGCCACCTCTGGCTGCGTTCCAGCCGCCAGTGGGCCATCATGCGCATCCGCGCCACGGTGATCCGTGCGATTCGTGACTGGCTGGACGACCACGGCGTTCAGTACTGGGACCTGTGTTTCATGAAGGAGAAGTCGCAGGTCGGCGCCGATATCTATGTGGAGGACAGCCCGGAGAATGTGGCCAGCCTGCGTGCCAGCGGCCAATACACC
>CAZXQZ010000377.1:0-2785 GCA_964642445.1 uncultured Anaerolineae bacterium | reverse complement strand
CCGGGGAACGGATTGAACGGATTCGTTGATTCGTTTCCCTATTCGTTGACGGCAGTTCGCGTCACCAGGCAAAGGCGGCAGCATGGCTGCCGCACTCCAGGTCAGCTATTCGCGTATTCGCGATCGCAATTCGCGGACTGCCAGCGCGCGTCCCTGCTTTCCCGCGAAAAATTCGGGCCGCCTCCGGCGGCCAGGCGCGTTTGGTTGTGTGGGCAAGGCAGCCGGTCTCGGTCTGCGCGTAGTAAAAAAGAGACCAGAGGCGTCAGAGTTCAGAGGCCGGGGGCCACGAGCCGGAAACCGACAACGTCGTTCCAGAGCCACGGAACGTAGTGGGCGCGGTACGCGCAGCGCACGAGGTCGGCGGAGCTGAACCACGACCCGCCGCGCAACACACGACGCACGCCGTCCGGCGCCTCGAGGTCTTCACGGCCGTCGTTAGAGCTGTATGGATACACGAAATCTGGCTTGTTCGCGTCTTTACCCCACAAACTGCGCGTCCACTCCCAGACGTTGCCGCTCATGTCGAACAACCCGTAGGGACTCGCGCCAGTCGGGTACTGGCCGACCGGGGTCGTGTCTTTGACATTCATGCCAAAGTTGCAGCGGTTCTTGTCCGGCGGCGTATCGCCCCAGGGATAGAGGCGGCCATCCATCCCACGCGCCGCCTTCTCCCACTCCGCCTCACTGGGCAGCTGCACGCCGGCCCACCGGCAGAAGGCCATGGCATCGTGCCAGGAGACCTGGGTAACGGGATGGTTCTGCTTCTGATCGACACTGCTGCCAGGACCGCGCGGGGCACGCCAGGACGCCCCTTTGACTTGTTCCCATTTCGAGCCAGACCAAACCCATCCAAATCCTGCTTCCTCGGCCTGGGTCGTGTGGTGCGTGGCCTGAACGAACCCTGCAAACTGTGCCACCGTCACCGGTACGCGCGTGACCCAATACGTGGGCAGCGCCAGGCGGTGCTGCGGTTTTTCAAGGTCCCGGGTGTTTTTGTCTTTTTGTGGATCACTGCCCATGACAAACTCGCCAGCCGGAATCTCGACCCAGTCGAAGGCGATGGGCGTGGTCGGAGGGCGCAGGATCGGTACGGGTTTGACCTCCGCTGCTGACGTACTACGCGGGGTGGCGGGAACCGTGACCGTTGGCGATTCTGCCGGCGAAGCTGCCGCTGGCGTCGACGATTTCTCGGTGGCCGTGGGCGCGGTCTTGGCCGGCACGAGGGTCACCAGCCCTACGTCTACCAGCACCTCATCCACCGCCCGCATGCCAAACGAGTCCTCCTCGAAAAAGCGCACGACTTCAATCAGGCTGACCAGGCCGTCGGGGTAGTTGAGCGACGCCGTCACGATGGCGTTGACGTCGGCGCGGTCCTGGTCGCTGCGCCGGATGGATTGTTTGACCGCATGCGGCAGGTCGTCCACCACCGCCTCACGCAGCTGGCGATTGGCCATGGCATTGCACTGCAAGAGCGCCGTGATCAGGGCCATCTTCTGCCTCGTGGTCAGGAGTGGTTCGATCACAAACGCAAGCTCAGGGGCTTCGTCGAGCGTTACGGTGCTCGCGGCCGCAGCTGGCGGTTTGGCGACCTCGGGAGCATGGGATGCTTCCAGCACGGCTGGCAGGTCGAACAGCATGCCGTCTGGCGCACGCAGCATCAGCACCGGCGTACCCCATTCCACGCTGTGGTTCACTGCCAGGCTGATCGCCAGGCGCCCCTCGCTGACCGCGGCATCGACCGGCAGACCGTCGGCCAGCGACTCGTAAAAGGCACGCGCAAACTCCAGGGCGGCCTGGTCGGTGATCTCGTACTGCATGGCGATGACCGCCGGCATGCCGCGGCGGGCCAGGGTGGCGGCCGTGCTGGCGAAGATGTCACGGCTGCTGCCTTGCGCCCCTTCACAGGCGTTGAGCAACGTCAGGCGCAAAGACCGGTGGTTGGCCAGTAAACGACCCAGCTGTGTCGCCGGCAGGCGGGAGGATGTACCGTCTTCGTCGGCCAGGATCAGCAGCCCCTCGTCGCTGTTCTTGTCGAAGCCGCCATGACCGATGAAGTGGAAGACGTGCCAGGGACCGCCGCGCATCGCCCGCTGCAAATCTCGCCAGGTCTGCCCGTCCAGCCAGGTCAGCTCGACCAGACCGCGGCTGCGCAGCGATTTCAGGGCCGTCTCCACCCGCTGCTGCTCGCGCGTCACTTGCAGCCGCGGTAGGTCGGTGGGATCGGCCACCATGCCCAGGATACGCAGCGGCGGTGTCACCGGCAGCGGGCGCGGCGGCTGCGGGCCACTCAGATAGCGCACGAGCGGTGTGTGGCGCTGCAGGCAGACGTATTCCTCCTGGCGGGGATCGACCAGGAATTCCCAGGGCAGTGCGGCCAGCTCGGGCGCTTCGATCCGCAGCTGCACACGCAGACCATGCCCTTTTTGCTCGGCCAGACGCTGACTCTTCGTAGTACAGGCTGCGCACGTCGTCAGTCAGCAGGGCGTCGAACAGCGCACGGCCAAAGGTCTGCACCGCCCGCTCCTCCGGGCTTGGCACCCGCCGCCGGCTGCCACCCGATTTGAGCAGGGCAATCTGCAAGGCTTGCAGGTGGTTCTGCAAGACCAGGTCGTCGAACGGGAACTGCATCACTGTCCGGGCTTCACCCGCGGGCGAACGCAGAACCACAACCGGATAGACGCGCCCCTCGCCGGGACCGATCTCCAGCTCGAAGTTGAGGTAGGTCAATGACGTGAAATCCGCGGGCGACATACGGGCCTCGCAAACAAGTCAGGTGGGCTGGTTT
>CAZXQZ010000376.1:0-2793 GCA_964642445.1 uncultured Anaerolineae bacterium | reverse complement strand
CCCTACCGGGCGCAGTGCGGCAGCCTGGCGCGCACGCCCCACGCCGCGCGGCTGGCCGCGCTGCCGCTCCTGGAACAGTACGCCGCCGTCGAGCTGTTTCGCGGCAACATGCTGCGTCACAGCCTGATTGCCTACCGGGCTGACCGGCCCGGTGACCGCCATCTGCCGCGCTTCGACCAGGACGACTGGCTGGGCTACGTACCGCTGCGCCTGCCGGAAACGATCAGCGTACGCGAGCGGCTGCCCGCCGGCGTGGCGGCAGTACTGATCAATCAGGGCCACAGCGATCCCGATCTGGTTATGCCAGTCAGCGCAACGGAACTGCGGATGGTCGAAGCCATCGATGGCCAGCGTTCCATCGCCGACATCGTCCAAGACCTGACCGGGTCTGCTGCCGCGCGCGGCAGGCTGCACGAGCAGGCCCGCAGCCTGTTCCAGCGGCTGTGGTGGTACGATCAGGTCGTGTTCGATGCCGCGCGCAGGGACGACAACATGTCGGAATAGCCCCGATAGAAACAGGCAACCCCACTCAACGTGTCAGCACCTTGAAGGCCAGGTTGCGCCCCAGCCCCTGACCGAACGCCAGCGCAAACCACAGCGACCCCACCATGTCCACCAACCCCACCTGACTGCTGTCGCCCAGGCAGACCGGCCGCAGCCCCACGTTACGGATCAGCGCCTCCACGGAGGCCTGCCCTGCGCCTGCCGGGCCGCAGTAGAACAGGTCTGCCGGCACGCCGTCGAAGATGGGGTTCTCGAAGTTCTCCCAACCCAGGCTGTTGAACGCGCGATAGACCTGGGCGCCCGGCGCGTGGGCGGCGAAGGCCGCTGCGCTGTGCATTGGCCCGCCGCCCATACGATTGGCGGCGTCGATAACGGTCTTGCCGGCCAACGCCGCACCGTGGGCGGCAATCGTCTCCGCCATCGCGCTGCCAGGAATGGCAAAGACAACAACCTCGCCGAAGGCGATCGCCTCGGCCACCGTGCCGACGGTTGCGCCCAGGCCCCGCGCCAGGTCCCGCGTCTCCGGGTTGTTCACGCTGCGCACGCCAAACATGATCTCATGCCCGGTGCGCGCCCATTTGCGTGCCAGTGTGCTGCCGATGGTTTTGGCGCCTAACACTGCGATTTTCACGATCTACTCCTTTTTTCGCCTTTGCATTGCATACAGAATGGGGGCTCCGATGAAGATCGCCCATGTCGCCGCGGGCAGTACGAACGCCAGGACTGCGGCCAGGCCGTAGAGCGCCGGTCCAATCAACCCGCGCGCCTGGGCGCGTGCGATGGACGCCGGAGAAACACCCTCATGAAACAACCGTTGCGACGCCGCATGCCGCCACATCAGGTTGAATACGATCCCGGCCGTCATGAGGACGATCGCAAACAGCGCCAACACCACGGGATTCCAGGGGTACTCGCCGATCATTCCGGTCGGGAACGGGATGAAGGACAGAACCAACAGCAGCCCGATGTTCAGCCAGAGCAGCCCACCGTTCACCCGCTTGATGAGACGGAAAAAGCGATGGTGGTTCACCCAGAACACCGCGATGAACAAGAAACCCAGCAGGTAGCTCAAAAATTTCGGCCCCAGCGCAACCAGGGCAGCCATCGCCTCGCGTGCGTCTGTCGGGACAGCCAGTTCCGGTGCCCTGATCTCCAAAACCAGCAAGGTGACCGCAATGGCCAACACGCCATCGCTGAACGCCTCCAGGCGTCCCGGTCCGGGCAGATCCCGTTCAAGTTCTGTGTGCATCCGCCACCTCAACCTGTCTCGTTACCACAGATAACCATCCCGCGGTTCCAGCCGCGCTGGCAAGTCGGTTTCACCCAGCGTTGCACGCGCATCGCGCTCGATGATGCGGCAGAGCGCCGTCAGCGCCACCACGAGCTGCTGCCAGACGTACATCGTCACCTTGCGCGGGTCGAAGTTGCGTTTGACGATCATGCGTTTGCGTGTCGGTCCAGCATCTGCACCACCAGCGCGGCCGCATCCGCACCGGAGTTCTGCTGCTGCCCGGTGATCAGGTTGCCGTCGGCGATGGCGTAGGAGGAGAAGGGCGCGGCGACCTTGAACGTCGTGCCAGACAGTTGGCGCGCCTCGTCTTCGATGCGGTAGGGCTGGATCTTCATGCCCACGGCGTTATCGGCGAAGTCCTCCTCGGCGTTGGCAAAGCCGGTCCAGGTCTTGCCGCTGACCAGCAGCTCGCCGTCACCGTTCCTGGCCTCCAACAGCAGGGTTGTCGAGTGACACACGGCCGCCGCCGGTTTGCCCGCGGCGTAGAAGTCGACGAACAGTTTCTCCAGATCGGCGTTGCCCCGATACGTGTACATCGGCCCCTGCCCACCCACCAGGAAGATGGCGGCGTAGTCGTCGGCGTTCACCTGGCTGAGCTTGCGGGTGTTGGCCAGCATGTCCTTGAACCATGGCTGCTGCATGGTGCCCAGCGAGATGACATCGTGCGCCGAATAACCGCTGGCGTCGGTGGGATCGGAGTAACCATCCATCATCAGACCGCCGCCCGCGGTCGAAACCAGCTCGACGGCGTAACCGGCCTCCTGAAACACGTGCAAAGGGTGCGTCAGTTCGGCGGCCCAGAAGCCGATGGGCCACCCCGTCTGACCCGACACCGCCGGCGAGCTGGCGACCATCAGGATCTTGCCCTTGGACGGCGCGCCGTGGGGGTGAACGTAACGATTGACTTCGATTGGATTGGACATGGTGTTATTCTCCTTTTTGATGCGGTGGTGGTTGCAAAGATGGCAACTGTGCAACCGCCACCGCCAAATTCGATC
>CAZXQZ010000375.1:0-2807 GCA_964642445.1 uncultured Anaerolineae bacterium | reverse complement strand
GTGCGCCGGATGCCTGGGCCAGGCTGGCCGAGTCATCGGTCGAGCCGTCATCGACCACGATCAGCTCCCAGTCCCCGCGAAAATCGGTCGTGCCGAGGGCCAGCAGGCTGCATGCCAGGGCGGGACCGCCGTTGTAGACCGGTATGATGACCGAGATGTCCACCGCGGCCGGTCTATTTTGCTGGCACAGCACCGGCGGGCCGTACGCGCTGTGCCAGCAGCTGGCCGGTGTCGGTGCGTGTAAACGCCAGGGCCGTGCGCCACACAGCCCATTTTCCGGACCAGGTCGTGGCCCACCGTGCCGTGGCGTGCCGCTCGCTGAGGCCGCGCTGCAGGCGTTGGCCCAGGTTTGTGATGGGCGGTCGTTGTGAGAGCTCGATCACGTCGTCGAGATCGAGGTGTGTGATGTACTCTGCCAGCGGACGCGGCAGCGCACCGAGCAGCTGGGTCTGGGGTTGTGCAGGAATCGGCGCACCCAGGACTTGTACGGCCAGATGATTGGCCGCGGCCAGGAAGGCGGTGGCGCCGATGGCGTTTGCCCGTGCAACCAACCAGTCCCAGTCTAGTTTGGCACCGTAGAATCGACTGACCGTCGATACGTCGTACAGCTGCACAAACGACGGTTTGCCCATCAGAAGGTGATAGATCAAATGGATCGACAGGTGCAGGTAGAGATCGTTGGGCGCCAGGGCCCAGGCCGGCGCCTCGATCACCTGGTGGGGCACGGCACGCTCCCAGATGCCGGGTGTCATGTCGGTGCACAGGCCGAACCAGCACTCTTCGAGCGAACCATGCGGATCGACGTGACGGTCGGCGGTTGTGCTCAGGTAGGGGTTGGGGGTTTCGGCGGCGGGGGTTGGGCGTTTGTAGGTGCTGGTGTGTTTGGTGATCCCCGGGCCGCTGTCGGCCGGTTTGTGTTTGCCCTCGTACCCCAGGGATTGCAGCACCTGCCCGGCGGCTGCTAGATCTTCGGGGTGAAAGAGCAAATCGATGTCGCTCATGCCGCGTAGATCGGGCGCGGGGTAGACGGCGGCGCTCAGGTAGGCGCCCTTGAGCACCATGGCCGGCAAACCCGCCGCATCAAGGGCGTGTACGATGTCGAACAGCTGCTGTTGAATGGCGTGGTTACGTTCGCCGGTGGCCCGCCGGATGAGGTGCAGCTTGGCCATGGCGGGTGCGGGCACGTCAGCCGCGGCGTCGAGCAGGCGTTGGTGCAGCACGGGTGCCAGGCCAACCACAATGGCAGTCACAACGATATCATTCCAGGATCGTGTGGGATCGGCCGGAGTGGGCGCGTCGGTGCGCAGGACGGCCAACAGCTGATGAATTGGACGTGTCATTCCGATTTGAACATGACGCCCGCCGGCTGGACCACATGCGGCGGGCAAGATACGAAAAAATACTCAGAGAGACGCGCGAACCCTGCACAGCCTTAGATGTGGACTTACCAGTAAACTGCATTTACACAGTAATGACGCAAACCGGTCAGGTCGTATGAGCGATTGGCCGGTGAACAGAATGGGAACTTAGTGACTGCTGAAGGTGACGGACTTCAGTTCGTCGTGCTTCGTGAGGGTGGGCTTGGTGTATGTCATAGGAACGGATCCTCCTGGTTGTAGTCGTAATGTACCGTGACACAAGTCGCGCCCCGGCTGGGCCTGCTGATGGGGCAGGCGGCGAACTGGAAGCGGTTTGGCAATCGTGCAACAGTTCCCATCTGCTGCGGTCACACGTTGCAATTATTGCCGGTAGGTGCGGTAAGGCTGCTGAAATTCGTCGCGTCTCTCGGAGCACCTCGAAACGCCGGACCCAATCGTGCCGTCATGACAGCAGCGAAGGGTCTGGTCGTCGCGATGGGGCAAGTATAGCAGATAAGTCGGTGGATGGCAAGAAAACCAGTTTGCTGTCAAACCTTTCGTTTTTTCTGCCCTCCGGGTATAATCGCACGTATTCGCTATGCGGACCAAGGATCGCGCATAATCAGGAGGCGCCGGTGCGCTTTGAGTTTCACGAACGAATCACGACCCAGGTGTTGCGAGAAACGTCACTCCCGCAGCGGGCGCAGCAGGTGGTGCTGTGGGGCAACTGGTCGGTCGATTACTACAACATCCTCGCGTCGCGTTTTCCGCCGGTTGCACAGTGGACCCTGAATTACCAGTTTCATTTTGCCGGTCTGG
Source organism: uncultured Anaerolineae bacterium (assembly GCA_964642445.1). Classification (GTDB taxonomy): domain Bacteria; phylum Chloroflexota; class Anaerolineae; order SSC4; family Amarolineaceae; genus SSC4. Next base: position 630 of record CAZXQZ010000375.1, on the reverse strand, counting down.
CAGATGTCACAGCGGTGGCAGCGCAGTGGGACTGGTTGGACGCGTACGCGCGGCGTGAGCTGGGCCATGCGCAGCGCCCAGGGCGCGCCCTCTACCAGATAGGGAAAATCTTACACGCCGTGCAGGATTTTTATGCGCACTCCAACTGGGTCGAGCTGGCATTGGCGGCCGGCGCGACGGCTGATGCCGTGCCAACCTGGGAGGAACGGTCACCCGCACCGCCCGCTGTACTCTACACCTTCCTGCTGCCCACCATGCCCGGCTACCGCGCCGAACGTGACCACAGCCGCATGCACAAGGACGCCCCCAACTGCCCGGCCGGCCCCGACGTCTTCCGGGCAATGGTGCCAGCCGCCCTGCGCGCAACCGCATTCTGGTGGGCCCACCTCAACACACTGCTGCACCCCACCATCATCCCCCGCCTGTCCACCGCCCGCCCCGGCCCCTGGGCCTTCACCAGCCGCTGGCTCCTCCTCCACACCCCCATCGACCCCACCCTCTTCACCACCCCCGTCCCCACCCTCGCCCCCCTCCCCTAATCCCCACCCCCCAATCCCCACCCCCCACCACACGCTTTTTGACATCCAACCCAATCCATGTGATAATTACCCCTTGCACGCTGGGCTTCGT
>CAZXQZ010000374.1:0-2838 GCA_964642445.1 uncultured Anaerolineae bacterium | reverse complement strand
AGGCCACTCGCCCAGAAATATAACCGTTGTCCTCCCTCAACGCCTTCATAACCGCCGCGGTCCCATGCCCCTGGGCGTCGGGACCATAAAAATGGATTATCCCCCCGGCCACCACACCACCCAACGTCGCCCCCTGGGCGGCCAGCGGTGGATCGAAGGGCAGGTATTGGCCATGCTCGGCCAGTGCCGCCTGCACAGTGGTGACCGGTGTGCCAGCCAGGGCGGTGAAGGTGAATTCACCCGGTTCGTACTCCAGCACACCGCGCAGGCCGGCCGTCGACAGGACCACCGCCTGGTCGCCCGGTGTCGACAAGGCCGGTTTGGTACCGCCGCCGCGCACGACCAGCGCGGACACTGCGCGTACCGTCTCTTGCACGTCGGCAATCGAATCTGGTTGGAGGTTCATTCGCGACTGATCCTCCCTTCACGCTCCAACGGGTGCATGCCGCGCAGGCGCAGAGCGGGTGCGGCACCGCTGGGGAACATCTTGCCGCGATTAGCCAGCTCCAGCGGATCCATCGCCAGGCGCACGCGCTGCATCACGTCCAGGTCAGTTTCGTTGAAAAGTTCGGGCATGTAATCACGCTTTTCAACGCCCACCCCATGTTCGCCGGTAATCGAGCCACCCAGCCGAATGCACAGGCGCAGAATGTGCGAAGCGAGCTCTTCGGCGCGCTCGAACGCCCCCGGCTCCAGTGCATTGTAGAGAATCAGGGGGTGCAGGTTGCCGTCGCCGGCATGAAAGACGTTGGCCACGCGGATGCCGTACTCGGCGCTCAGTCGGCCAATTTCGCTCAGAGCTTCGCCGAGGCGGCTGCGCGGCACCACCCCATCCTGCACGATGTAATCAGGGCTCAGCCGGCCCACCGCCGAGAAGGCACTCTTGCGCCCCTTCCAAATGCGCAGACGGTCGGCCTCGTCTTTGGCCACGCGCACCTGGTACGGTGCGGAGGCTTCGATCACACGCATGAGGTGTTCGAATTCGGCATCGACGTTCGGTTTTTCACCCTCCAGCTCGACGATCAGCAGGCCCTCGGCGTCCAGCGGGTAGCCGGCATGCACGGCCGCTTCGGCCGCCTGGATCGCCAGGTTGTCCATGATTTCCATGGCACCTGGCAGCAGACCGGAGGCCACCACGCTGGCCACGGCATCGCCGGCCGCGGCCAGGCTGCGGTAGGCGGCCAACACGGTGCGGTAGAGCTCCGGCTTGGGCAGCAGCCGCACCGTGATCTCCAATGCCACCCCAAACAGGCCCTCGTTGCCCACGAAGAGGCCCGGCAGATCGGGTCCGGCACTTTCCAAAGATTCGCCGCCCAGGTACACTACTTCACCATCAGGTAGAACTGCTTTGATACCCAGGACATGGTTGCTGGTCATGCCGTACTTGAGGCAGTGGGCGCCGCCCGAGTTGTAGGCGACGTTCCCGCCGATCGTGCAGATCGGCTGGCTGGATGGGTCAGGTGCATAGTAGAGCCCGTGAGGTGCGGCGGCGCGCGAGATGTCCAGGTTGATCGTGCCCGGCTCGACGACCGCGATGCGTTCCCTGGGATTGAGGTGGATGATACGGTTCAGGCGGTTGAGGGCCATCACAACACCGTGTTCGATGGGCAGGGCGCCGCCAGAAAGACTGGTGCCCGAGCCGCGGGCCACAAAAGGGACCTGAAATCGATGACACAGGCGCACCGTATCGATGACTTCCTGCTGGGACTCGGCGAGCACAACGGCCGCCGGGCGCACGCGATAGGTGGTGAGTCCATCAGATTCGTAGGGCGTCACCTCGGCGGGACGGGTGAGAAGCCGGTCAGGGGGAAACAGCGTCGCCAATGCAGAAAGCAGATCGTCGGTCATGGCTTACCTCCTTTCGGGGTGATGACCGTACGGGCGCCCGGTTGGTCAGGCGCCGAATCAGGCGGATGAACCTATTGTACCACACGATGGGTCAAATACGACTATTGACATGGTTGGAACGCGGATATATGATGAGAATCACCACACCCCGGTTCGATGTATCTGCCTGTCTATCCGGCGATAGACGACGGGCTCACGGTTGGTTTGTTATACTTCAGGCGACACAACCAGGAGACAGCCAACCATGGTGCATGTTGAGATTCGTGTGCGTGAACGTATGGACAAGAACTGGGCAGAATGGTTCGAGGGTTTTGACCTCAGCCACACTGACCAGGGTGAAACGATCCTAAAGGGTGCTGTACCGGATCAAGCTGCCCTGTATGGACTCATCGCCAAACTGCGGGACCTGGGACTGCCCCTGGTCTCGATCGACTCACGGCCATCGTACCCGCCAGCTGCGATGACCGGGCCGCTCACCACCAATTATCCGGATACGCTGTAAACCAGGAGGTCTATCATGTCGAGCAGTTCTACCTTCAACTGGAAAGGGATCATCATCGGCGCGCTTCTCGGCCTGCTGATTGCCTGGATCCTCAATATCACATTCCAATTCGTCGTCGGCCTGGTTCTCGGCTTCCAGCTGCGCGGGACACCGCCGCAGGAGATGCTGGTGGCCGCCCTGATGAGCTGGCCAGTGGTCCTCACCGGCATGGTGCTCGCATTCCTTGGGGGCCTGGTGGGAGGACGGCGCGGGGCGCGTGACACCGAGGGCGGTGAAATTGTAGCCGGACTGATTGTCGGCATCATCGTCGCGGTCATCGTCATGTTCTGGCGCTACATCTCCGGCTGGGGTTTCGACCTGTGGGTGGTGATCGATGGCATTGCCGCCATCGTGGGTGGTGCAGTCGGTGGCTGGCTCATCCAGCGGCGCGGTCACAGACAGCTGCATCCTGCCGTCTAAGGGCTCGTAAACGAATAACTTCCCGTGCT
>CAZXQZ010000373.1:0-2851 GCA_964642445.1 uncultured Anaerolineae bacterium | reverse complement strand
GTGCCGAGGCACTGCTGGCCATGTACGAGGTCATGGTGCTCGCCCGCAGGCTCGACGAGCGGATGTGGATTCTCAACCGCCAGGGCAAGGTGCCGTTTCACATTTCCGGCCTGGGGCACGAAGCGTGCCAGGTGGGCACCGCCTTTGCCATGCGGCGCGGCCACGACTGGCTGCACCCCTATTATCGTGACCTGGCTTTCAACCTGGCCATGGGCGCCACGCCGAGTGATCTGATGCTGCCTCTCTTTGGCAAAGCAAACGATCCCAGCAGCGGTGGGCGCCAGATGCCAGCGCACTTCGGTAACCCGCGCCTGCGCATCGTCAGCGGTTCGAGTCCCGTAGCCACCCAACTGCCCCAGGCGGCGGGTATTGCCCTGGCAGCCAAACTGCGCGGTCTGGATGAAGTGGTCGTGACCTGCCTGGGCGAGGGCAGCACGAGCCAGGGCGATTTCCACGAAGGCTTGAACTGGGCTGCCATTCACAAACTGCCCGTGGTATTCCTCGTGCAGAACAATCAATACGCCATTTCGGTCCCGCTGGACAAACAGATGGGTGTGGCCAACGTGGCTGACCGCGGGGATGCCTACGGCATGCCGGGTGTGATGTTCGATGGCAACGATGTGCTCGAATCGTACAACGCGGCAGCCGAGGCCATCCAGCGCGCCCGGCGCGGAGACGGTCCCACGCTGCTCGAAGCCAAAACGTATCGCCCGGTGCCGCATTCGTCAGACGACGACGACCGCAGCTACCGCAGCCGCGCCGAGGTCGAGGAGTGGAAACAAAAGGATCCTATCCAACGTGCCGAGCGTGTGCTGCGCAGCCGGGAGCTGCTGCCAGACACCCTCCGTGATGAGATTCAGCAGCGGGTGATGGCCAGCGTCGATGAAGCGACCGATACGGCCATCCAGGCACCCTACCCGCGGCCAGAAGAGGCGCTCGGCCCGGTGTTTGGCCCACTGGAGGTGCGGTAACATGGCAATCAAAACGAACATCGAAGCCCTGCGCGATACGATGGCCGAGGCGATGCGCCGTGACCCGTCGATCATCATCGTCGGTGAAGACGTGGGGCCGCGTGGCGGTGTATTCCGGGCGACGCAAGGTTTGTACGACGAATTTGGGCCCGACCGCGTCATCGACAGCCCGCTCGCCGAGCTGTCGATCATCGGCGTGGGTATTGGCCTGGCGCTCAACGGCATCCGGCCCATCTGCGAAATCCAGTTTGCCGATTTTATTCACCCCGCCTTCAACCAGATCGTCAGCGAGGCGGCGCGCATGCGCTACCGCTCCAACGGGCAGTTTCACTGCCCGATGGTCATTCGCGCGCCTTATGGTGGGGGGATCAGCGGCGGACTGTATCATTCGCAGTCTATCGAAGCCTTCTACTGCCACGTTCCCGGCATCTACGTCGTAGCCCCCTCGACCCCGTACGACATCGCCGGGCTGCTGCGGGCCGCGCTGCAGTCGCCCGATCCGGTGCTGTTTTTGGAGCACAAAAAGACCTACCGCCTGATCAAGGGCGACGTGCCGGAGGGCGATTTTGTCGTGCCGATTGGCCGGGCCGACATCAAGCGGCCGGGTGAAGACCTGACTGTGCTGGCCTACGGGTTGATGCTGCACGAATCGTTACGTGCCGCCGACGTGCTGGCCAGCGAGGGTGTCGATGTCGAGGTAGTCGATCTGCGCACACTGGCACCGCTCGACAAGGAAACGATCCTGACATCGGTGCGCAAGACGGGCAAAGTTCTGATCGTGCACGAGGACAACAAGACGGGTGGTCTGGGTGGCGAATTGGCGGCCATCGTCGCCGAAGAGGCCTTCGAATGGCTGGACGGCCCCATTTCGCGCGTCTGTGGACCCGACGTGCCGGCGGTACCGTTCAGCCACCCCATGCAGGACTTCTTCATGCCCGATGCCGTACGCATCGCCGCGGCCATGCGCCAGCTGGCGGCCTACTGAGGGAGCAGATTATGACAACTACCATTCCCATGCCGCAGTTGGGTGAAAGTGTCATCGAAGGCACGGTGGGCAAATGGTTCGTGCGCGAGGGTCAGGTCGTCAAACAGTACGACATGCTGCTGGAAGTTATCACCGACAAGGTCGATACGGAAATCACGGCACCCGCGGCGGGCACCGTGCTGCGCATCCTGGTCGCCGAGGGCGAAACAGTGCGTGTAGGCACGCCAATCGCCGTGCTCGGTGAGCCGGGTGAGGCGGTCGAAACGCCCGCTGCACCAGCAGCTGAGCTGCCGGCCGAACCCAGTGCGACGGCCGCCCCAGCCAGCCAGCGCCTGTCGCCGGTGGTGGCGCGCATGGCGGCCGAGCACCAACTCGACATCAGCCAGATTCAAGGCAGCGGCCTGGGGGGTCGCGTGACCAAAAAGGACGTCATGGCCTACCTGGCACAGCGCGAGTCGGCGCCGGCGCCCAGCGGTCCCGAATTGATGCCCTGGGAGACACCGGGTTCGGGCGATTTGTTCAAACCGGCCGAGCCGTGGCAGCCGCCGGCGGCCGCGATGCCGGCAGCAACATCAGTGCCGGCGGTGCCGTCAGCCGCCGCACAGGCATCTCCTCGCCCACCGTCGGCCGCACCCGACGAAGAGCTGGTGCCGCTGAGCCCCATGCGGCGTACGATCGCCAAACACATGGTGGCCAGCAAATTCAGCGCGCCGCACGTGACGACCGTCTTCGAAGTGGACATGAGCCGTGTGCTGGCACACCGCGAGGCACACCAGGCCGATTTCACCAAACAAGGGTTGAAATTGACCCTGACGCCCTACCTGGTCGAAGCGGTCATTGCCGGACTCAAAGCCTACCCGCAGGTCAATGCATCCTTCAGCGATGAAGGCATTAT
>CAZXQZ010000372.1:0-2876 GCA_964642445.1 uncultured Anaerolineae bacterium | reverse complement strand
TACTCCCTACTCTCTCCCCACGATTCGACCAAACCGGTGGTTTCGACTACAATAGCGTCATGACCACGCTATTTGCCAAATATCCCTTACGCGACAATGTAACCCTGTCCTGCGGGCCGGTCCCGCAGCCTTATCACATCTATGACGGCTCTGGCCTGCTCATTGGTGGTCTGGCTGATCTGGCAGCAGCACGTAGTCTGTTGGCGCAGGAGGAAGTGGTCCCCCTAATCGCTGGGCCTGAACAAACCTTCATGGCTGTCTGGCTGTGTGATTTCACCAAGGCCAGCCTGGGGCCACACCTGGAGCTGCAGTTCTCCTTTTTTGTGGCCCAACGCACGGTCAAAATTCAAGCCAAACACCCGCTGACGCTGCTCAAGGTCATGCTGAGCCGGCCCGACGTGGGGATGTTCTGCCACGGCTTGTGGAACAACACGGAAACCGTCGTTGCCTACAACCGCGAGCTGCTGGGCCTCGACGCACGTCTGGCCAACGGTGAGATTCACGGCGACAAGGCAACCGGCCGCTTTACCTTTGCCTTCAGCGATGCGCAGAGCGGCCAGTCGATTTTTCGGGGACAGACGGTCTACCAACCCCGCGCCACCTCACGCGTCGGCCTGGCGCTGATGCGCCAGCTCGGCCTGGAAGGCATCCACAAGCTGGCCTCCGACCCCTGGGTCACGTTCAAGGTGATCAATCCGATTGGGCCAGTCATCACGGCGAACTACGAAGCACTCACCTATACCGAAAACAAACAAAACCTGCTGCGTTACATCGACCCTTCCCAGGACACCCTGGAATTCGTCGATCCCCGCTACCAGGCGCTGCGGTTCCAGCCGCAGTTCGTGCAGCAAATGCACGGCTTTCGTTTTGTGTACCTCAACCCAAAGCCGCCCGCCGCACGGCCTCCCATCCGACAGTCGTAGCCGTAGGTCACAGCCATGCTGTGATCTACGGTGATATTCGTTGATTCGCTGCGCCCATTCGTTGACGGTCGCCATGTGTCACGCCGGGGATGCGAGCCGGTGTCTACTTGCCCTGAAAATGTGCGGCGCGCCGTTCGACGAACGACATGAGACCCTCGCGCGCGTCGTCGGTTTTGAGCAGCTCGAGCAGCTGCGGCAGCAACTGTGCCATGGCGGCCTGCGGACCGGCTTCCTGCGCCAACCGCGCCGATGCCAGCGTGGCCTGCACGCCCAACGGCGCCTGCGCGGCGATGGTTTCGGCAATGACAAGCGCGCGGGTCAGCTGCTCGCCCGGTGCAACGATTTCCTGCACCAGCCCGATGCGGTAGGCCTCGGCGGCGTCGAACTCATCACCGGTCAGCAGGTAACGCATGGCATTGCCCCAGCCCGCACGCTGCACGAAACGCACCGTGGCACCGCCAAAGGGGAAGATCCCGCGTTTGATCTCGATCTGCCCGAAGCGTGTATTGCCGGCCGCCACGCAGACGTCGGCCGCCAGGATGAGCTCGATGCCCAGGGTCAGGCAGAGGCCCTGCACCGCGACGACAACCGGTTTCGTACGCGCCGGGCCGCTGGTGCCCCAGGGATTCGTCACGTCGGCCGGGATGAACTGCCCGCGGCCAATGCGCGGGGCCACGGCGAGCAGATCGAGGCCGGCGGTAAAATGTTCGCCATGGGCGAACAGCACACCACAGCGCAGCTCTGGTGTTTGCTCCAGCTCGGCATAAGCCTCGCACAACTGTTCGATCATCTCGGGACCAAAGGCGTTACGTTTGTCGACGCGGTCGATGCCCATCAGCAGCAGGTGGCCCTGCTGTTCGCGCGTGATGCGACCCGTGGTGTTGGATGAAGTGGTCATAACGTTCTCCTCGCATTCGTTCCGCGTGGGCTACAGTGTGCCCGCGTCAGATTCAATTATAGGGATAGACCAGGACATCTGTCAAAGTACCTGGCCGCTAATCGCCAGTCCACAAGGTCGGGACCCATCCCACGCCATGTGTGCGCTTTGCGGTCAAGATGGTTGACCCAGTTGGAAAGTCCCGATGCTGCCTGGATAGATTTGGCTGTGCACCGCTTCTGTGGTATAGTTCAGGACGTTCGGGGCGTAGCGCAGACCGGCTAGCGCGCACGGTTCGGGTCCGTGAGGTCGGAGGTTCAAATCCTCTCGCCCCGACTAGTTTTTTTCATGTCCTCTCCCCCCCAATTCTGTGTCTCCATGGGTTTCCAGCATTTGCCAGGGTGACCCGCCCGGTGGGTCATTTGCTGTATGATGTCCCAACCCTGAGCAATGCCCACCACCTGGCGGCCGGCTCATCTGCCAGGTTACACACGCTCGATGAGTCGCGTTCGATAATTTCCGTTCTATCCAAGGAGGTTTGACGTGCTTCGACTTGCCTCGTCCATCATGCTGGTCGTGATCATGCTGCTCACGCTGATCATGCCCATCGCCGCTGCTCCAGCCGCGGCACCCGCACCGCAAGGCCCCGACACGACGCCGGGCTACGGTGTCTTCCGCGGTCTCAGCACCGCAGTCAAGTTTGACATCTCCCCGCCCCTGCGCGAGATCACACCGATCGAGGCCAAACCGGGCTTCGTCGAAGTGCCCGAGCGCGCCACCGGCCTGGAAGGCGCCTTCGGCCCGCAAGAGGCCGATGCCGCCCTGCAGACCAGCTACGGCCCGGGCCTCATCCCGGCACCCATCGTCAGCTTCGACGGGCCCGGCAACATCTCCGGCGTCTCCCCGCCCGACCCGGTCGGTGACGTCGGTCCCAACCACTACGTGGCGATGAGCAACCTGTCGTTCCAAATCTTCGACAAATCAGGCAACTCGCTCTTCGGCCCCGCCCTCAACAACACCCTGTGGGCCGGCTTCGGCGGCGACTGCCAGACCGACAACTCCGGCGACCCGATCGT
>CAZXQZ010000371.1:0-2931 GCA_964642445.1 uncultured Anaerolineae bacterium | reverse complement strand
ATCGACTTTCTGGCCGAGGAGCCGCTGCTGCTGCTCTTTATCGTCGCGTCCATCGGCTACGCCATCGGCCGCATCAAGATCAAGGGCACCAGTCTGGGGGTGGCGGCGGTGTTGTTCGTTGGCCTGGCCGTTGGGGCGCTGAGCCCAAAACTGGCCTTGCCCCCCATTATCTTCGAGCTGGGTCTCGTCATCTTCGTCTACACCATTGGCCTGGCCAGCGGCCAGGGCTTTTTTGCCTCGTTCAAGAACAAAGGTCTGCGCGATAACGCCTTCTTCTGGCTGATGATCACCTATTCGGCCCTGGTGGCGGTGGGTGCGCACTTCCTGCTGGGTTTCAAGGCCACGATCACGTCGGGCATGTTTGCTGGCAGCCTGACCAACACACCTGCCCTGGCTGGCGTACTCGACCAGGTACGTCTCCTGGCGCCGGCCGACCAGCTGGAAGCGATGCTGTCGGAGCCCACCGTCGGTTATTCGGTGACCTACCCGATGGGCGTGCTCGGCATGATCCTGGCGGTGTACGTGATGCAGCGTGTGTGGAAGATCAACTACCGCGAGGATGCACTGCGGGCGCGTGAATTCGGGGCCGTCGAGCAGGAGCTCGTCACGCGTACGATCCACGTCACCAACCCGGCGGTGGAGGGCAAACGCTTTAGCGAGTTGTGGCAGCAGTTCCGCTGGCCCGTGGTGTTCGTGCGCGTCAAACGTGACGAACACATCCTGCTGAGTTCGGCCAATGTCGAGTTTCACCGGGGTGACCTGGTCAGCATCGTGGGTGCTGCCGAGGAAGTGGAGAAGGTCATTCCCCATCTCGGCGAACCGGCCTCGGAGGCGCTCGAACTGGACCGCAGCGAGTACGATTTCCGGCGTATCTTCCTGTCCAACCCGAAGGTGGCCGATCTGCACATCGCCGATCTGAAACTGCCGGAGACGTACGACGCGTTCATTACTCGCGTGCGCCGTGGTGACATCGACCTGCTGGCGCGCGGCGACATGCGTCTCGAACTGGGGGATCGTGTGCGTGTGGTGGCGCGCCGCACGAACATGAACGCCGTCAGCCGCTTCTTCGGTGACTCGTACAAGGCGTTGAGCGAGATCGACCTGCTGACCTTCGGCCTGGGTATCGCGCTCGGCCTGATCATCGGCGCCATTCCGATTCCGCTGCCCGGCGGGCTGACGTTCAAGCTCGGCCTGGCCGGTGGGCCGCTGGTGGTGGCGCTGGTGCTGGGTGCCCTGGGGCGCACCGGCCCCCTGGTCTGGAACCTGCCCTACAGCGCGAATCTCACCCTGCGGCAGATTGGCCTCATCATGCTGCTGGCGGGGATCGGCTTACGTTCAGGGTACACGTTTGTCGAAACCTTTACCAAGAGCGGCGGCATTACCATCTTCCTGGCTGGTGCGGTGATCACGATCAGCACCGCCTTTTTGACCCTGTGGCTGGGTTACAAGCTGCTCAAGATCCCATTTGGCCTGCTGATCGGCATGCTCTCCGGCCTGGATACGCAGCCGGCGGTCTTGGGCTTCTCCTTGCAGCAAAGCGAAAACGAGCTGCCCAACGTCGGTTACAGCCTCATCTTCCCCATTGCGACCATCACCAAGATCATCTACGCGCAGCTGCTGCTGCTTCTACTGTCGAACCGCTGAACCTGGCTGGTTATGAAGTCGCTAACAGTCGAACCACGCTACGGACGCGGTTGTTTTTCCGATATTCCAGCGAGTGTCTATGCCTGGTTGACGGGCAATCGAGTCGCGGTCTTGGAGCAGAGTCTGGCGCTCCACCTGCCGCGGCGGTTCACAACGGTCGTCCTGTTTTTCATCGACTCCCTCGGCTGGCAGATGCTGCAGCGCCATGGCGCGGCGCACCCGCTCCTGCGGCGTTTCCACAAACATGGCATGGTCAAACAGCTGACGGCGCAGTTCCCATCGACCACCGCCGCGCACACCACGACCATCCATACCGGGCTGACACCCGGTCAGAGCGGTGTGTACGAATGGACCTACTACGAGCCCCGGCTCGATAGCATCATGGCACCGCTGCTGTTCTCGTTTTCGGGCACCAAAGAGCGTGACACCCTGAAACCGACTGCGATCAATCCGCGCGACCTGTACCCCACCCACACGCTCTATCACGACCTGGCTGCGGCGGGTATCACCAGTTACGTCTTCCAGGCACGCGACATTCTGCCTTCGACCTTCTCGACGGTGGTGCTCGACGGTGCCCAGCCGATGCCCTACACGACCTTTTCCGAAGCCCTGGTCAACCTGCGTCTGCTGCTGGAGCGCCAGCGCGATCCAGCCTACTTCTTCTTCTACTTCGACCGCATCGACAGCATCTGCCACCAGTACGGCCCCAATTCGGCGCAGGTGGCGGCCGAAATCGACGCTTGCCTGACGGCCCTGGAGAGCTGGTTCCGCCGGCTGCCGCGCACCCGGCACGACACCCTCATCATCCTGACGGCCGACCACGGGCAGATTGCGGTCGATCCGCGGACAACGGTGTACCTGAATGTGGGGGATCGTTTCGACGGCCTGGAACGTTTTCTGCGCCGCAACCGCCGCGGCGAGCTGTTGGTACCCGCCGGCTCGCCGCGCGACCTGTTCTTGTATATTGCGGATGGCCGGCTGGCCGAGGCGCAGCAGTTTCTGACTGCGCGGCTGGCTGGCACGGCGGACGTCTACCCGGTGCAGGAACTCGCCAGCCGCGGCTATTTTGGCCCACCGCCGCTGTCGGCCGAGTTCTGGGCGCGTGTCGGCGACCTGGTGGTTCTGCCGGCGGCGGGCGAAACCGTCTGGTGGTACGAAAAGGACCGCTTCGAGCAGAAGTTCTTCGGCCACCACGGCGGTCTGACGCCGCAGGAAATGGAGATTCCGCTGCTGCTGTACGCGGTGTAGCCGCCATTTGGAGTGCGGCAGCCCTGCTGCCGCTTTGGC
>CAZXQZ010000370.1:0-2945 GCA_964642445.1 uncultured Anaerolineae bacterium | reverse complement strand
TCAGGCCAGGCCCTCATCCATTAAACACCCGCGACGAGCGTTTGTCAAGACCCAAAACATGGGACTGACGACGGCTTCACCCTCTCCCAAACTGGGCCGCGCAGCCCCCAGTTTTGGTGGTATAATGGGAACAAGCGTGGTGGGGTATGCTTCCCGCGGAATCGCTGCAGGGGCACGAGCCCGCCGCCGGTGTTCTGTGAGGAGAGAGAACCATGAACGCGGCAAAAATTCCGATCCTCATGGCGGTCCTATTGGCGCTGGCCGCAATGCCCGGCGCCGCGACACCGCTGGCTGGGCCCTGTGTGCCCGGCGCCGCCTACGATCCAGCGTGCGACGTCGACCATGACAGCGACGTCGACATCTTCGACATCCAGCTCACCGCCGGCCACTGGAGCCAGAGCGGTCCCTGGGTCAGCGACAACAACCACACTCACTTGGGACAGACCTGGACAGGCAGTAACGGCAGCCCACTCAGGCTGGGAGGCTCTTACGGCGCTCCCGACTATGCACCACTCGTATTGAGCAGCACGAATGGCGCGGGCCTGCGCATCGCTACGACGGGCGGTGAAGGCGTGTACGTGAACTCGGCGGGTGGCAGCGGCGTGTTTGTGAACTCGACAGGCGCCAACGGCGTGTATGTGGGTACGACGGGTACCAACGGCATATTCGTGAATCAGGCGGACGACGACGGTGTGTATGTGTACTCGGCGGGTGGTGACGGTATATACGTGGGCACAGCAACCTGGGACGGGGTGCGTGTGGGCACGGCAGGTGGCGACGGCGTCGAGGTGACGGACGCCCAGAACAACGGCGTGTTTGTGAACTCGACCGGCGGCGACGGCGTGGCTGTATACGCGGCTGGTAGTCCAGGCACAATCACCAGCTCGGTCGACAAGAACGGCTTTGAGGTGGCTGGCGCCGAAGCCAATGGCCTCTACGTTGGTTGGGCAGGCGCCCACGGCGTGTCTGTGAACCAGACGTTCGGTAGCGGCGTGTACGTGAACTCGGCGGGCTACCATGGCGTGGAAGTGAACCATACGTACGCTGATGGCGTGCACGTTGGCTCGGCGGGCGCGGACGGCGTGCACGTGACTTATGCGACCGATTTTGGCGTGTACGTGAACACGGCGGGCCAAAGCGGCGTAGAGGTGTACTCAGCGGCTAATGACGGCGTATCCGTGCGCACGGCGGGCAGCCCAAGTTCTTTTTACTCTTCGGATGCCCAAAATGGCTTCGAAGTGGCAGGCGCCCAGGGCAACGGCTTGTTCGTCGGCCGGGCCGATGGCGACGGTGCACACATCGTGTCGGCCGGCGATGACGGTGTGCAAATCGGTGACAACACTTCCTTCCCCAGCTATGGCTTGTACGTGCCACCACCGGGTACGTCGTCGATTACGCTGTGGCCGAATACTGCCAATGCCAGCGGCCAGTGGGCGCTGTATACGACGGACAACATCGACGCGGGCAACGTGCTTATGGGCAGCCAGAGCCTGCTGGCAGTCGTGGGCGGCGACGATGCCCTGTCGCCCGGCGACGTGGTGGCCGCCGCTGGCCTGGCCGATCCGCTCCCGGGCAGCCAGCCGCGCCTGCCGCAGGTTCGCCTGGCCACGACCGAGGTGGCCAACGTCGTCGGTGTCGTCAGCGGCCGGATGGCACTGCGGCCGGCGCCGGGCAAGGAGGGTGTAGAGATCCTGCTCAGCGCCGAGGGTCCTGCACAGCCCGGCGACTACGTGGCGATCACCGTGCTCGGCCTGGCGCAGGTCAAGGTGGATGGGGCGGCGCCCGTTGCGGCCGGCCAGCGCCTGACCGTGGCGGCGACGCCGGGTCGCGCCCGTACCCTGCGCAGCGTCGAGGTCGAGGGGATCACCCTGGACGAGCGCGGCCCAACCGTCGGCGTGGCGCTGGACGCGGCGCGGGATGGGTTGGTGTGGGTGTTAGTGAATCCGCAGTAGGGCGTAGCCGTCCGCAAATGGGGGTACGACTGCGCGAATGGCCAGATGCGCGTATTCGTGCACCCTTCGCGGACGGCCATTGGCCTGGACCACTGGACCTTCGACGAAGGCCTGGCTGGTGTGTTGCGCTCGCCCGGTTGTACTACCTGCCAGCCGACGCCGCGGCGCTGGTCATCAATCTTGAATTGAGCAGGGAATCGCCAACTCATGGCACCGTTGCTGGAGCAAGCACAGGCGCAGCGTGCGGACGATGCCGGGCTGGCCGCAGCTATCGACGGTTATGAGGCATGGATGGCTGCATAGCAGGGTGAGGCATAGCCGGCGGCACGTCCCGGTGCGGGCGGGGAGACGGCACAGAATGTCGGCTTGCAGCAGCCACCCATCCTTTGTTATTGGTGTCTTCGTGGTTCCCCTCACAACACCAACCGCTGGATACCGTCCTGGATGCGCGGCACGTTGAGGTTCATCAGAAATCCCAGCCGGTGACCGGTCAGCCTGAGGTAGGTCAGCTTGGTGGTTCATGACTCCGCCGGCTGGACAGGCAGGCCGATCTGCACCGTGCTGCCGTGGGGGGTGCTGGTGATGGTGACGCGACCGCCATGAGCGGCAGCGGTGGCGTAGACCTGGCGCAGGCCGAGGCCGAGGTGCGGGCCGGGGGTGCCGTTGGTGGGGGCGGTTGTGTTGCTCTGCAGAGCTTCGAGGATGCTGGTGGGGATGCCGTGGCCGGTGTCCTGCACGGCGATGGACCAGGTGCCGTTGTCGAGCCGGCTGTGCACGGTGATGGTGCCGCCGGATGGGGTGTGGGCGAGGGCATTGTCGAGCAGGTTGAGGATGGCGCGCTGGAGTTGTTCGACATCGAGGGCGATGGTTGTCGGGGTGCCGTCGATGGCGAAGGTAACCGGTACCGGGGGGGCGTTGTAGTAACGTGCCAGGCCCGGCGCCACAGCCTGGATCGACGCCAGGATGTCGGCGCCCTGGATGGTTTGCACTTTG
>CAZXQZ010000369.1:0-2971 GCA_964642445.1 uncultured Anaerolineae bacterium | reverse complement strand
AATGCCCTCTCCCAGGCCAGCCAACCCGGCAGCCGGCGATAACCCAGCTTCTCGTTCAAGGCCAGGATCGGCGGATTGGCGGTGTCGTTTTGAGTGCGCGCCTCGGTGTAGCCATGTTCTTTGAGGTAGCGCAGGGATGCCAGCTTGACCAGCGTGGCCACCCCACGCCCGCGGTGCGCGGCCAGCACGCCGGTCGTGCCGGTGATGCCCAGGCGGTTGGGCAGTAGTTCGAGCGTGGTCAGCGCCACCATCTGCCCCGCATGACGGGCGATGAAGATGCCCTCCGCCGGGGTGTTGGGCGCATCCAAAACCATGGCCCGGAAATTGTCGTAGTTTGGCTGGGCCCGCACGCCGCCGGGGAAAGGTACGTCTATCACCGTCGCAGCAAACACCTCGTACAGACGCCGGTCGGCCTCGGGGTCCTGCCGGCGTGCCTCGGCGAGGGTGATGACCTGGTAGCCGGCCGCCCCGACGCGTGCCACCGTCTCCAGGAACGGCGTCTCGTCGAAGTGCTCCAGGTCCAGCGCCGACTCGAAGCGTATGCCGAACTGCTCGAAACCGGCCCGCTCCAGAAAACGCACCGTGCCGGCCGAGTCCTCCTTGCAGTCGGTGTGCAGCTTGTGGAAGCCCTGCGCGCGAGCGAACGGCATGAGCGCCGCCAGCAGCGCCTGGCCGATACCCCGCCGCTGCCAGGCCGGGTCGACGATCACGAAGATCGCGTAGAAATCGGGTTGGGACGTCCAGAACGGATACTGGCACTCACCGTAGCCCACCATCTGCCCGTCCTCCGTCTCCGCCGCGCGACGCCGGCGCGGGTTGTCGGCCGGGTAAGTCTGCTCCCAGTGCGCCTGCTGTTCCTGGGTGGTCGGCTCGTCAGGACGGACCTGGTTCAGGATAGCGAGCAGGGATGGGAGGTCGTGGCTGGTGAAATCGCGCAGATGGAAGTCGAATGGAGGGTGCAATGTGTCGATAGCGCGCCTCTTTTCTTGTGGCCCTCCAGAAGCGATCGTTTCGCCCGGGCTTGCGTGTGATCGAAGTGAGATCGGTCCGCGGGTGGAAAACCGCACCGATCGGTCATACGCCAAACGGCTTGCGGTAGACCGAACCGCTCAGCACAGGGCGGAAGCCGCAGCGCTCGTAGAGGCGCAGCGCACCGGAGACGTTTTCGGTGTCCACACCCAGCGCCGCTTCGGTCATGCCCTGGTCCTTGAGGACGCGCAGGCTGCGCATGATCAGCGCGTAGGCCAGGCCGCGGCGCCGCCACGGCTTACGGACGCTGATGAACTCCGTATAGCCGCGCAGACGTCCGTGCTCGGCGTTCTCCTGGTGGTTGATGAAGTTACGCACCTGGCCCGCCACCTGGTCGCCGTCCCACGCGATTTGCCACAGGGTCGGCATGATGATCACCGGGTCATCGAGCCACTGCTCGTAGTCACCTGGGGACGGCTCCGCAAAGCCCCAGCTTTCACGGAAGGCATCAATATCGGCGTGCCAAATCTGGCGATACTGGTCAGGCGTCACGGGCCGCACTTCGAGCCCATCGGGCAGGGCCACGTCGGGGATCTCACCCGCCAGCGGCCGTGTCATCCGGTACCAGCGGCGTACGACAGTGTAGCCCTCGCTCAACAGCAGCTCGGCCATGCCCTGTTCGGTGTCTTGCGTCGACAGCTGGAACAGGTGCGAGCCGGCCTGCGGCTGTTCGCGGGCAACCACGCGCTGCCGTTCTTCCGTCCAGCGGAGGATCGCACGGCCAATCCCGCGGCGGCGCCAGGCCGGTGTGACGTGCCCGGTGAGGTCGTGCAAAAAAGCGCCGTCTGGCTGGCGGTACCAGCTGCCGCGGCCGTAGCCGATCGTCTCGCCCGCGATTTCGGCAAAGATCATGTCCTGGTACGGGTCGCAGTGCTCCAGGTGCGCAAACGTCCGCGCCAGGTCTTCGGCCGTCGTCGGCCATTCATAACCATCCACCGGCCGGCACGCGTCGTACACGACGACCATGCCGGGGAAGTCCGCCGGGCCGCGGAAAGTGCGAAAGGTCAAGCCGGGAATTGCCGGCGCATCGGGTAGAGACAACCACAGATCTGACATGGTGCAGCTCCTTGGTGTTTGACGAGTGGATGTGACCACCGTGGGCAGGTTGTCGTGCGCCTGCTGGGAGAGGCTATTTGTCCAGCCAGGCTGCAATCTCTGCCAGAACCTGACTCAAGCAAAGAGTCATCCCAGAAAAACACGCGGCCTCGAACGATACCGTTGAAATCGTCCGAGGCCAGGAGGGTGAATGGCTCTTGTAGGTGACCTACCAGAGGATTCTGACGCAATCCCCGTTCCAGCGACGCGAAGTAATCGCCGATCTTCATGCCGCAGCAAGTTCTCTTTGCATGAACTGGCGTACTGGCAGTGACGTCAGGTACAGGTGATAGAGCCCGGCCCACATCATCAGGTCGTCGTCGTCGCCCAACTCGCCACCCTAAAACCGGCGATAGAACTCGATGGTCGAGTAGCCATACTTGTACTCATAGCCGCGTAGTCGCTCGCTTAACTCATTGAAGGTCAGGTGTTGTACAGTCATCATGGCTTCAATCCTATGGTGGTTTTGATGTGGATTATACTTCCTCCAGGCAATCCTGGCAACTCATGCACTTCGAACTCCTTTCGTGTCCTGCAAGGACTGGGCATCGTGCTGTTGGTCACGGTGCCAGGCATCCTCGCTCGTTGCGTTTTCACGGATTCGCCAGTATAATCGCGCCCAGCATTGTTCGGTTTGGCACAGCTGGCAGGTGTGAGGTACCCAATGCTCGAACGTCTCTCACGCTGGTTACAACGCCACGTCAACGGCTGGGTCGCGCTGTTGGGGCTGGTCGTCTTCCTGCTGTTTTCGGCCCTGGTTTTGCCGGCGCAATCGGCCCAAAGCCAGGTCTACAGCGAGATGGCCGGCTCGCCCGACGGCTCGTTTTTCTACACCCCGCAGGACCTG
>CAZXQZ010000368.1:0-2977 GCA_964642445.1 uncultured Anaerolineae bacterium | reverse complement strand
GCCGACGGTTTGTCGGTCTTGTCCGGCTTGACGCGACAGTCGTAAACGGCGAACTCCTCGAAATCGGTGAGGATACTCAGCGGCAGGCGGGCGCTCCAGGCGTAGCGCCGCAGCTGATAGGCCGGGTGCACGTCGCCCTTGAGATCGACCGAGGGCTTTTTAGCTTCGACGAAGAACTTACGCACGCCGCCGATACGAAACCCGTAGTCGGGCGCCTTCGTCCCGCCATGGACCTTGATCGCATCCTCGTGCACGACGTCCTTGTAGGCCTCGGCGTAACCCTGGCGGTTGCTGACGTCCCAGCCGAGTGCCTCGAAGAAGGGATCGATGAACTCGCGGCGGGCCTGGGTTTCGTTGTAGACGCCGCGTTTGTAGCTGTCGAGGTTGGCGCCGAAGCGGGCGACGAGTTCGTGGATGATGGCGGGTGGCGTCACGGGTGGGCCTTTCTGTGGGGGGGTCGGGACATCAACGGGGGACCAAAGCGGGTTAGGGCCTATCCGAATAATCGCCCTCGGGCGCCTCATTGGGGCAAATACCAGGTTATTCGGATAGGCTCTGAACTACATGACCAGGATACCCCGTTTTTTCACTTCCCAGGCCAGTGGATGTTCGTCACGGAACTGCTCCGGCCGAAAACCAATGACTTCAAAGCGTAGATTGATGCGCGTGGCCGGATAGGTCAGGCGCACCCAGTCCTGCACCCGATCGCCGGTCAGGTCTGGTGAAATCACCGCTATATCGATGTCACTATCCAGATCGGCCGTGTTGGAAGCATAGGATCCGTACAAATACACTGCAGCGATGTCGAGTTCCTGTGATCGAAGGACGCGCGCCAGCTCGTGAATTTGCATCATCACCCGCTGCCGGGTGATGTCCTGGGCTGGAGTAGCGATTTTAGCCATGATGCGATCTCCTCAATCGTACGAATCTCGGCTTCGGTATATTGCCGAGAAAAGCGCTGTCGCATATGTCGTCGATCTTCGGGATAGCGAGTCTAAAGGTGGTAGGCAGTGATCCGCACTAACTGTTGACGTCTTTCGTCAGACAACGTCAAACCAGCGCGCTCAGCAAGAATCAACAGGTTGTGTGTGCGAGGTGCGTGCTCTTCAGTGGCAAATACAACAAGCGCCTTCAGCACCTTCTCAACGTGCAAATGCCCAAAGAATAGCGCGTAGTGATAGTCGCCACCCGCAATTAAGTGATCGACAACAGGCCAATCGTCTTCGGCCGACTCCAGCCAATACTGGACGACCGCCGAAACGTTCATGTCATTCGCAACCCATTCTGGTCGACTTGCGTTTTGTCAATCCCACAATCTTAACTATCAAAGGAGATTATAACCTTCCTGGGCTTGAAGTCAAAAAGTGCGCCAGCCAGTGCTGCCGGCCGCGGCGTAGTGTGCATGTTTCGTGATGGGTAGGTCGTCGTATTGACGCACGAAAAGACGGTCACTGCCTGGCGCCGTCGTCAGGCAGTGACCGTCTTCATCAAGGGACGGTGCCGTCAATCAGGCAATTACGGAAACACGCCGCGGCTGCGCACGGCATCGGCCACCTGTTGGACCGCCAGCATGTAGGCACCCAGACGCAGCGGGACCACCCGCTCCTGGCTGAATTCCCACACGCGGGCAAAACTCTCCACCATGATGCGCTCCAGGTTACTGCGCACCTCACCCTCGTTCCAGAAGAAACGCTGCAGGTCCTGCACCCACTCGAAGTAACTGACCACCACTCCGCCGGCGTTGGCCAGGACGTCGGGCACCAGCAGGACACCACGATCACGCAGGATCTCGTCGGCTTCGGGGGTTGTCGGGCCATTGGCCGCTTCCACAATCATCCGCGCCTGGACGAGCGCGGCATTGTCGGCGCGCAGCTGCTGTTCGAGCGCGGCCGGGATCAGGACGTCGACGTCGCTGGTGAGCAGCTCGTCGTTGCTGATTACGTCCACCCCCGGTGCAGTGTAATCGGCCAGCAGGTGCTGCGGATGCTCCGCCACGTGACGATTGATTGCCGCAATGTCCAGACCGCGCGCATGGTACAACCCACCGCTGACGTCACTGATCGCAACGATCTTACAACCCATGCCGTGCAGCGCAGTGGCGGTGGCCGAACCGACATTGCCATAGCCCTGGATCGCCACCGTGGTTTCGTTCAGATTGCGGCGCTGGCGGGCGAGCATCTCACGCGTCGTGAGTGCCACGCCCAACCCGGTCGCCTCCTTGCGGCCCAGCGAGCCACCCAGGGCGATCGGTTTGCCGGTGACGATTTCGGTCGTCGACTCACCGCGCAGCATCGTCGCCGTGTCCGCCATCCAGGCCATCGTCTGGGCGTTGGTGTTGACGTCGGGCGCCGGGATGTCGCGCTTGGGACCGATGACGGGCAGGATCATCACGGTGTAGCGCCGGGTGAGGTTACGCACCTCGGTCTCGGTCATCTGCGTGGGATCGCAGCGTACGCCGCCCTTGGCCCCACCGTAGGGGATGCCGACAACCGCACACTTCCAGGTCATCAGCGCAGCCAGGGCACGCATCTCGTCCAGATCGACGGTGGGGTGGTAACGCACACCCCCCTTACACGGCCCGCGGGCACTGGAGTGCTGGACGCGATAGCCGGTGAACACTTCGATGCGGCCGTCACGCATGACCACGGGCACCGCCACGGTCAGTTCGCGTTCGGGCTGGCGCAGGATCGAATGAATGCCTGGGTCCAATTCGAGACGCCGGGCCACGTCGTCGAGCGTGGCCAGGACCGAGGTCCACAGGTTGGACCGCGGTGGCTCGGCCACGACAAAATCAGGCATGGGCCTGGTCAATAACTGCTGTGGAACGATCGATTCTCGCATGGTATCCTCCTCACCATACCCGATGTGTTCACCGCAACCGTTTCCCCGGTGAAATCGAGCTGTTGATACGCTGCAGATGCGCAGGATTCACCCTGGAAACGAACGGGATACGCCGGGGAATGCACACGTCGCTGTG
>CAZXQZ010000367.1:0-2979 GCA_964642445.1 uncultured Anaerolineae bacterium | reverse complement strand
CCGCGAACGACCCCAAATCGACAACTCAGCCGACTGGCAGAATCTCACCCCCAGCGTGTCCGGCACCTCGCCCGCAATCACGATCACGCTCGTCCCTGAGATCGTGGCCACGCAGGTGCCGGCGACTTTGCCCACGGTGGTTGTAACCATCCCCAACGAGACGTGGTCGTACATCGTCCAACCGGGCGACACCATGACCAGCATTGCACAGCGTTTTGGTGCCGACATGGCCGTCCTGGTTGCCCTGAATGGCATCACTGACGCAGCCCAGATCCAGATCGGCCAGACACTGAAGATTCCCGGACAGAAGCCAGCCAATGTCAGTACGGACAGTGGTGGCACGGCGGGCCGCCATATCGTGCAGCGCGGTGAAACCTTGAGCCAGATCGCACGACGCTACAACACAACCGTGGCCGAGCTGCAGCGCCTGAACAATCTGGCCAACGCCAGCCTGATCGTGGCTGGGCAGGTCATCCAGCTGCCCAGCGGCACCACGGGTGGTGGCACGACCACGGGCGGTCAGCAGGTGTACGTGGTCAAGCGGGGTGATACACTATCGCAGATTGCCGAACGTTTCGGCGTTTCGACCAGCGATCTGGCACGGGCCAACGGGATTACCAACCCGCGGCTGATCTATGCCGGCCAACAGCTGACCATTCCATGAGATATCAGAAGGAAATGAGAGGATACGAGGTCCACTTATGATTCGCGAGTCAGAGCTCCAAGAATTGGTAGAGTTCCAGGGGAAAAAAGGATCGGTCGTCAGCCTCTATCTGAACGTCGATCCGCACCGCCGTACGGTGGATAAGTACAAGCTGTCCCTGCGCCGCCTATTGGCTTCCATCGGCGGCGATGCCGATGCCGCCGATGTTCAGCGCATCACGCGCTACTTCGATTTCGAGTACAACTGGCAGGGGCGCGGCGTAGCCTGCTTCAGCTGCCAGGCGCAGGACTTCTTTCGTGCGTATCCCCTGTTCGTACCTGTCGAGGATGCTGTCTTTGTGAATCCTCGCTTCTATGTCAAACCGCTGAGCCAGCTGCTGGACGACTATGCGCGCCACGGTGTCGCCGTCGTCGACCAGGAAGGGGTGCGGTTGTTCGTCTTCTTCATGGGCGAGCTGGAAGAAGTCAGCGGTCTGTTGGGGGAAGACGTCAAACGCCACAAAGCCGGCGGCCGCTCAGCGGCACGCTACCAGCGCGCCACCGAGGAGACCGCCGAACGCAACATCAAAGACGCCGTCGATGAAACGATTCATTTCTTTACCGAGCGCGACTGCAAGCGTGTCATCCTGGCCGGCACCGATGCCAACGTGGCACAGTTCCGCGGGCAGCTACCCAAGGTCTGGCAGGACCGTGTCGTCGGTACGTTCAGCGTCCATGCCAATGCCAATGCGGCCCACATCGGCGAGCTGGCACTGGGTGTCGCTCAGCAGGTGGCGGCGCAGCGCGAGGCCTTTCTCCTGGAACAAATCATCACCACGGCCACCAAGGGTGGCCCGGCGGTGATGGGGCTGGCCGACACGATCGGCGCGCTGCAGGACGGGCGTGTCCACCAGCTGGTCATGGTAGAGAACTTCCAGGCCTCAGCCTACCGCTGCCAGAACTGCGGTTATATCTCCCTGGCCGACAATGAAACCTGCAACTTCTGCGGTGGCAGTATGGAGCCGGTCAGCGATGTGATCAACACCATCGTACGCCGCGCCCTCGAAGCCGGCAACGAGGTTGTGGTTGTGCAGCCAGATGAGCGCATCAGTCCCGCGCTGCACACCATGGGCGACATCGGGGCACTGCTGCGGTATTGAGTTTGGAGTGCGGCAGCCCGGGGCGATCGCCTGTATGGGGCCAGCATTAGCTTCAGTGTCTGCGGCGATCACCCCGGGCTGCCGCTTTGCCCCCACTCGTGTTCAGTGCGCAGGCCAAAGCGCAGGCATGGCCTGCGCACTCCAAATGGGATATCACTGTGTTAGTGTTGTGTTAGAGTCCGGCCCGAATGGGATCAAAATCTACACAGATGAAGCGGTTTCGGCGCGATGATACGGCACGAGTCGAAGTTATCTGGTGATGTGATCGAACAGGAATGATAAGGACATCCGATTATGATGCGATTCGATCGGTTTACCGATAAAGCCCAGGACGCGGCCATGCGCGCCTACGAGATCCTGCAGCGCTACCAGCACACGCAGGTCGATACCGAGCACATCTTCCTGGCCTTGTTGGAACAAACGAATGGAACCGTACCGCAGATTCTCGAACGTCTCGGCACGCCGGTGAATGTCGTCGCCGGCAAACTGGATGACGTGCTGCAGGCGGCGCCCAAACTTACCTCGACCCCCTACGCCGCGCCGGTGACCCAGGTATTCATCACCCCGCGCCTCAAACGCGTGATCGACGTCGCCAACGAAGAGGCCAGCCGCCTGAAGGACGAGTTCATTTCGACGGAACACCTCTTCCTGGCCATTGCCAGCGAGCGCAACACACCCGCCGCCCGTATTCTCAAAGAGCACGGCGTTACGAAAGAGCGCATCTCGCAGGTGGTCGAAGAGATTCGCGGCGGTCAGCGCATCACCAGCCCGGCCGCAGAAACCCAGTACCGCACGCTCGAAAAATTCGGGCACGACCTGACCAAACTGGCACGCGAGGGTAAACTCGACCCCGTCATCGGACGGGATGCCGAGATCCTGCGCGTGATTCAGGTGCTGAGCCGGCGCACGAAAAACAACCCGGTGTTGATCGGCGAAGCCGGTGTGGGTAAGACGGCCATCGTGGAAGGCCTGGCGCAGAAAATTGCCTACGACGAAGTACCCGAGAACCTGATGGGCAAACGCGTGGTGTCGCTGGACCTGGGCGCCATGGTCGCCGGCACGCGCTTCCGCGGCGAGTTCGAAGAGCGACTCAAGGCCACGATCGAAGAGGTGCAGCGCGCCTATGTTTATATCGAGCTGTTCATCGACGAGATCTACACCGTGGTCGGCGCTGGAG
>CAZXQZ010000366.1:0-3018 GCA_964642445.1 uncultured Anaerolineae bacterium | reverse complement strand
CGGTGTAGACGAACGCCTGGCCGGCGTAGCCCAGGTCGGCCACCGTCGCCGAAAAGAAGCGGTCAGGCAGCGTGACGCCGTAATAGTCCCAGCGTTTGACACGCAGGCGCTGGAGAAAACGCAGCGGTCGCGGGTAGAATGCCACCTGTTCGAGGTTGCACTGCAGCAACGGCGCCCGCGCCCAGCCGACCTGGGTCAGTCGGCCCCGGGCGTCGAGGAGGGGTGAAGGTGTAACGATCTCGTGTTGGGTGAGGTCCATGGCAAAAAAGAACTCCTGTGACAAATCGGCACAGGAGCGTGAACCAGATGACGTAGCGGTCGCGCAACAGAATCATCTACCTGTCGCTGCGATAGTGTCCGAGCGGGAGCGACGGGATTTGAACCCGCGATCTTCGGCTTGACAGGCCGACATGTTGACCACTACACCACGCCCCCCGGTGTTCGTGAACCTGGCGCCATGTTACCACGCAGGCGGGCTTTCGTCAAATCGTACAGGGGTGCCAGGTGCATCGCATGTCTGGGGCACGACACAAGACCCTTCGGGTTTTTCACCATCATCGCCGATAGCTGGTACTTCATGGCAGTCTCCCGGTGCTGTATCCCCGCCATTGACGAAAACCCGAAGGGTCTGCCCCCAATCTGAGCTACACCCAGGGGTGCCAGGACAAGTTGTCAGGGTGTAGACCGCACGTGCACACGCCCCGCATGATCGAGCAGGCACAAAACCACCGCCGGCCGCCCGCCGAGTAACTGCTCCACGGCCGCCTGGTAGCGGGCGGTTTGCACCCGGTAATCC
The DNA here is from genome assembly GCA_964642445.1 of uncultured Anaerolineae bacterium. Lineage (GTDB taxonomy): Bacteria > Chloroflexota > Anaerolineae > SSC4 > Amarolineaceae > SSC4. The sequence goes on along the minus strand of CAZXQZ010000366.1, from coordinate 2,222 downwards.
TTTTCCATCAGCAGCCGCTCCAACCCCGCCGCATCGCGCACGTGGTCGGTCTTGAACTCGACCATCGTCCAGCCACCCCCATCCTGAAACAGGGCGTCGATGACACCACTCTCGACATGACCGGCCTCGGTGACCCGGGAATACGGCACTTCGTGCAGACGCCGGCTGGCACTCGCCATTTGGGCGTACAGCGGGTGCCGGCGAAAGCGTTCCAGCAGCGTGCGGCTGCGCTGGCCGGCATCATCCAGCTGCCGCGCATCGGTCAGGCCGTAGCTGCGGGCACGCGCCAGGGCCCAGTCGGCAAAGAACCCGTCACCCTCGGGAAATCGCCAGGCCGCCAGCGCTTCGTGTACCAGCTTGCCCACCACCCAGGCCGGCGCACGCGACTGCGCTACCGCCGGCACGACGCGCCAGACACGCTGTCCGGGATCGTCAGCCTGTGCTGCCGTGCGGCCGTCCTCGACGATCGGCGCAGCCGCGACAGCCGCCAACAACGGCGGCGGCAGAGATACCACCCGTTCGTCTGACGGCGCAGCCGGCCGGCGCACCGCCGTGACCGCATCCGGCGCTGCCCTGCCGGCATACCCAGGGCCATAGATTGTGCAGGAAGCACCCATCGCAAAGTTGATAAGCTGCGGTTCTTCGCAGGTATCGTCCACGGTCAGTTGCGCGTCGGCCAACGGCAGGGCTTGCGTATCGCACAGACGGCCCAGCCAGTCACCGAGCGTGCCGGGGGTGCCGTTCTTTTTGACCGTGATGCAGCCGCTGAGGATTAGTTTCTCACGTGCCCGCGTCGCGGCGACGTACAACAGCCGGTCCGACTCGGCCGCTTCCTGGTCGTCGACCGTGCGCTGGCCCAGGTCATAGATGGCCGGCCGCTGGTTCTCATCGTCTTTCAAGGCCAGCAGAATGCCCAGGGCCGGGTCGAGCAGCACGCCGTGGCGGGTGGGCGCTTTGTAGGTGATGTCACCCAGGACGACGACCGGAAACTCCAACCCCTTGGCCGCATGCACGCTCATGATCTGGACCGCACCCTCGGCCATGGCCCGTGCCTCGCTTTCGCGCGCCCCACTGTCGCGCAGCTCAGCCACGTAGGCCAGGAACTCACCCACGCTGACCAATCCGCTGGCGTGCGCATCCTCCAGCAGCTTGGCGACGTTGCGCGCCGCGCGGGCTTCGCCGGCGGCCAGCAGGGCCGCCAGGTAACCGGTGGCGTCGAGAAAGGCCTTCAACAGATCAGCCACCGGCGCACGGCCGGCCTGGGCGTGCAGTTCACCGATGAGGCCCGCCGCCCGTGCCGCCTGCCCACCATCCTCACCCGGCAGCGCCGGTCCTACGCTGCGCAGCACCTGCCAGAGGGAGTCCGATGCAGCGGTCCGGTCACGCAGGGTGACCAGCCGGAGCAGCGCACCATCGGTCAGGGCACACGCCGGCGAGCGCAGCAGCCCGACCAACGCCAGATCGTCGGTTGGGTCGCCCAGGGCCGCCAGGGCGTTGAGCAGGTCACGGATCTCGAAGCGCCCGTAGAAGCCGCCCCCGGCCACGGTGAGGAAGGGAATGCCGGCCTGCTCCAGCGCGGCCTCGTACGCACCAAACGACGTCGAGGCGCGGCAGAGGATGGCGATATCGCCGTAGTTCAGCCGGCGGGGCTGGCCATCCTCCTCCACCTGCGCGCCGCCGTCGACCAACGTCGCCAGCCGCACGGCCAGTGCCTCCGCCGCGCGCACCAGGCCATCGTTCTGTTTGCTGCCCAAGGCCAGGTGCAGCTCGATGTGCGGCGGCTCAAAGCCCAGGCCGGCCCGCTCCCGAAAATGACGCAGCGGCGCAAATGGCTCGATCCACGGGCGCCGCGGGTCGTCGGACTCGCCCAATACCGGCCGCAGGAGATCGTTGAGCCCCTCGATGAGGCCCCGATGGGCGCGGTACGACGTTTCCAGCAGCAGGCCGGCACCGCCGGATCGCGTAATCGCCGCCCGCTCTTCACGAAACACCACCACGTCGGCGCCGCGAAAGCGGTAGATCGACTGCTTGGCATCGCCGACGATGAACAGCCGGCCACCATGGCCCGCGAGCAGCCGCACCAGCCGGCGCTGGCGGTCATTGGTGTCCTGGAACTCGTCGACCAGTACCGCGGCCGACTCAGCCTGCCAGCGCGCCCGCACGACCGGGTGGCTCTCCAAGAGGGCCAACGCCTGGGTCTCCAGGTCGTCGAAATCGAGCGC
>CAZXQZ010000365.1:0-3026 GCA_964642445.1 uncultured Anaerolineae bacterium | reverse complement strand
AGGGAGTAGGGAGTAGGGAGTAGGGAGTAGGGAGTAGGGAGTACGGAGTAGGGAGGGAGTAGGGAGGGAGTAGGGAGGCGGCTGTTGGGGTTGGGGGGGGGGGAGGGGATGGGTTTTTGAGATGAGGGTAAGCGGCGGGGCAGGGGGGGGAGGTGGGGGTGGGGCTGTGGGCAGGTGGGGTGGGGCCAGAGGTTTAGCGTTTGGGAGGGTGTGGTGCGAAGGTGCGCACGAAGGCCCAGGCTTCGGCGGTGGTGGTGACGGTGCCGGCGGCTTGTTCTTCTTGTAGGGCGGCCAGGTAGGCACCCACGGTGGGGCCAGATTTGAGCTGCAAGGTCGCCATGAGCGTCGTGCCATCGAGCAGGGGTTTGGGTGCCACTTGCTGGTCGTGATGGCGAAAGTAGGCTTCCAGCAGGTGCGATACCAGGCGGACCCGGCGCGACCAGCGGTCAGGGCGTACGTGGGGGCTCCAGACCGCCAGGTGATCGGCCAGGCTGAGCAGTGCCGTTTCTACGCCTACGGGACGGGTGGCCTGGAAATAGCGGTAGATCGCCCGGCGATCGGGCGTGCCATCGCTGGCATGTGCCAGGGCACGCGGCCGATCGTGCGTGGCGCAGATGCGGGCCACCCGCTGCACAGCCTCACGGCTGAAACGTAGGCGCTGCAGAATCGCACGGGCTAACCCGCTGCCGGCCATCGCGTGACCGTCGAAGTCGATCGTGCCATCGGCCAGGGTGCGTCGCGTGGCCGGTTTGCCGATATCGTGCAGCAGGGCGGCCCACGGCAGCAGATCGCGCCGTGCGTAACCCTGTTCGGCCGACTTAGCCAGGTAACGCGCCAGGTCAGCGACGTACGGCGCCAGCGCCACATCGAACCCGGTACGTACGTCGGCCGGCCCATCGCGATCGGCCTCGATCGGCGGGTTGCCCGAGGCCCTGGCCTCAAATTCCGTCGCCAGGTAACCCAATAGGTGATGCAGCCAATCGACCGCAGCCAGGGTGTGGTCGTACACGTCGAGCGGGTGGGGCGGGTTCTGCGTGACGCCCTGCAAGGCTTTGACCTCGGGCAGCAGCACGGCCAGGGCGCCCAGGTCGTCCAGCTGGCGCAGACCCTGGCTGGCGCTGGCAGCGCTGAGGATACGCACCAGCTCTTCGCGGACACGCTCGCCCGCGATAGTCACCAGGTCGGCCACCGCCAGGCGCGCCTTGGCGAGGGTCGCCGGCTGCCACGTCAGCCCAAGCTGGTTGACAAAACGAACGCCACGCACGATACGCAGCGGATCGTCTGCAAACGACCGCGCGCTGGCCATACGCAGCCGACCGGCGGCCAGGTCAGCCCGGCCACCCACCGGGTCGATCGGTGTCAGGTCTGGGTCGTGGACGTCCCAGGCCATGGCGTTGATCGAAAAATCACGCGCAAACAGGTCGTCGTGCAGGGTTGGGCTGCGCAGGCACGCCACATCGATCGCAACACTGCTACCGTCGGCAAGCCGCAGCACGGCACGCCCAACATCGCGCGCGCTATCCAGGGGAAAATAGGCTGCGCCCAGCGCATCGGCAAGTGCCAGAGCCAGGCGCAGTCCCCCTTCGGGCACGACCAAATCGATGTCGTGTGCGGGCCGGCCCAACAGGCCGTCCCGCACCGTGCCACCAACCAGCCAGACCGGTTCTTGCCTGGCACGCAGCCAGGCGATGATCTGCTGGAGGATGGCGTTTAGGTCATTCTGCAATGTCCACCGTCAACGACTCAGTTTTTCTGCCACCAATCCGGCGATTTCGATCGGTGTGGCGGCGACAGGCACGCCGGCACGGTTGAGTGCGGCGATTTTTTCGTTGGCGGTGCCGGTGCCGCCCGAAATGATCGCGCCGGCATGCCCCATACGCTTGCCGGGCGGTGCCGTCTGTCCGGCAATGAATCCGACCACCGGCTTGCTCATGCGCTGAGCGATGAACTCGGCCGCCCGCTCTTCATCGGTGCCGCCAATCTCGCCGATCATCACCACCAGCTCGGTCTGGTCGTCCTCCTCGAACAGCTGCAGGATGTCGATGAAGGTCGAGCCAATGATGGGGTCACCCCCAATGCCGACCGCGGTCGACTGGCCGATGCCGCGCTCGGTCAGCGCGTAGACCACCTCGTAGGTCAGCGTACCGCTGCGCGAGACGACACCCACCGGGCCTGGGGTGTGAATGTGGCCGGGCATGATACCGACCTTGGCTTCGCCTGGGGTAATCACCCCCGGGCAGTTCGGCCCGATCAAGCGGATGTCGGTCTGGTCGAGAAACGCGCGCACCTTGACCATGTCCAGCGTCGGCACACCTTCGGTAATACACACCACTACGCTGACACCGCTGTCGGCGGCCTCCAGGATTGCGTCGGGCGCAAAGCGGGCCGGCACGTAAATGATGGACGCATTGGCACCGGTGGCATTCACCGCCTCGCGCACGGTATCGAACACCGGCACGCCCAGCGTCCACTCGCCGCCCTTGCCCGGTGTGACACCCCCTACGACCGGGGTTCCGTAGTCGATCATCTGTTTCGTATGGAACGCACCCTCGCGGCCGGTGATGCCCTGTACGATCAGCCGCGTGTCTTTATTGACGATAATACTCATTCAGAGTCCTCCCTGACTCGAGACGCTGTGTCGAAACGCGCCACGTACCGTGTGACCGGTGCTGACCCGGTCGTTAGCTGTCGAACTGAGTGCGAATGGCAGCGGCCAGCGCGCTGAGCTCGGCGGCATCAGCGCGGCTGCGGTTACCGGGCACGGGAATCCCGTCGTTGCGGTAGCGTGGCAGCATGTGCATGTGAAAATGGAAGACCACCTGCCCGGCGGGACGTTCGCTCGACTGCCAGATGTTCAGACCATCGGCGCCGGTGGCATCGCGCAGCGCCGGCGCCAGGCGGGCGGCCAGGGCCATAGCCTGCGCGGCCAGTTCGGGCGGTAGGTCGTACAGGTTGCGCGAATGCACGCGCGGCACGATCAACAGGTGCCCGTGGCTGGCGGGAAAGATGTCCATGAACGCCACCAG
>CAZXQZ010000364.1:0-3039 GCA_964642445.1 uncultured Anaerolineae bacterium | reverse complement strand
TTGGGACGGATTGAACGGATGATGTGGAGTGCGCAAGCCATGCTTGCGCTTTGGCCCAGCAGCAGTTGGTGGAACGGATTACTATCAACGGATTCGGGCGGCGATGTGTGATTCGTTGATTCGTTGCCCCCATTCGTTGACGGCCGCGCCAGGAACGGATTGAACGGATGATTGGGAAAGGAACTTATGCCGAGTCCATTTGCGATGACTGCTGCCAGTAACAGCGTTCGCCTCAGCGACCAGCGCCAGGGGCAGGCGGCTTATACGGTATTCAATGCCAGCGGGCGCGCGCTGCAAGGACGGATACAGCTCGTGCCGTTGGGCCAGACGGCGGCCGATTGGCTGAAGGTGATGGGGGCGCCGAGCCGGCCGTTTGCCATTGGCGGCACCGAGCAGGTGACCGTATCGATTGCAGTTCCTTCCAGCGCGGCGCCGGGGTCGTACACGTTTCGCCTGGACGTGGTGGGGGTGGACAATCCCGACGAGGATTACAGCGCCGGCCCGGTGGTGACGTTCGAGGTGCCGGCGCCGCTGCCCAAGAAGCCGTTCCCGTGGTGGATCATCGCCGTGATCGTGGCCGCGCTGGTCATCGCCGTGGTGGTGTTCTTTTTGACGCGACCCAAGACGACGACTGTGCCGGCGCTGCGTGGGCAGAGTGTGGTCAACGCGCAGGCGACGCTGAGTGCCGGCGGGCTCAAGCTGGGTGAGGTCGTGGAAGGGCGGGACGATGGCGTCGGTGCCGGCATGGTCGTGGCCTCTACGCCAGGTGCGGGCAGCGAGGTCAACCGCGGGGCAAGCGTGGCCCTGGTGGCGGCGGCCCAGGCCACCCCCACACCGACACCGCCACCGCAGCCAACACCCTTTGGCGGCGGCACCGGGCGCATCACGTTCGTCACCAACCGCAACGGTAACCTCGACGTCTACGTCATCAACGCCGATGGGTCGGCCGAAATCAACCTGACCCGCCGGCCGGACGCTGAGTTTGCGCCGAGCTGGTCGCCGGATGGCCAGCACCTGGCGTACGTTTTGCTCCCGCAGGGCGGGCCGACGGCCCAGCTCTACGTCGTGGACGTCGATGGCGCGGGGCGCCGGCTCGTCAGTGGCAGCGCTGGCTACCACCTGTCATTCCTGAGCGGCGCGACGACGCTCACCTCGCCGCCGACCGGTTTTCCGCGGCCGGGTTGGTCGCCCGATAGCAAACAAATCGTCTTCGTTGGCACAAACGGTCAGCTGCTGCGCGCCACGATCGACGGCGGGGAACCAACCGAGATCGTGACCTTCGCGCCCGGTGAGATCGTTTCGTATCCGCAGTGGTCGCCTGACGGCACGCGCATCGTGTTTCTGCGCTACGATCCGCAGCTGGGCAGCCAGGATGTGATGCTGATCAACGCCGACGGCACCGACCTGCAGCCGCTCCTGGTCAACGGCGCGTACAACCGTGATCCGGCCTGGTCGCCCGATGGCAAGCGCATCGCCTTCGCGTCCAACGTCGACGCCGGCTTCAACGAGATCTACGTGATCGACGCCGCTGGCACGAACCAGCAGCGCCTGACCAACAACACCGCCGATGACACCGGTCCCACCTGGTCACCCGACGGCGCTTCGCTGGCCTTCGTGTCCAGCCAAAACGGCAGCGCGGACATTAGCGTGATGCGGGCCGATGGTTCGGACGCGTTCGTGCTGACCGAAAACGCGGCCGAGGACATCGATCCCGCCTGGTCGCCGGACGGCACGCGCCTGGCTTTCGCCGCCAACCGCAATGCCAACCCATACCAGATCTACACCATGCGTCGCGATGGTGGCGAAAAGCGCCTGATCACCCGCAATGCCACCGGTGACAGCAGCGCACCTGCCTGGCAGCCCTAAGGAGAAATGTCATGCCCAGTCCTTTCGTCGTGACCGCCGCCAGCAATACGGTCCTGTTGAATGACAAACGCCAGGGCAGCACCGCTTTTACCGTGTCCAACGCCAGTGGGCGCGCCCTGCGCGGGCGCGCCCTGATCATGCCGGTAGCGCCGACCGACGCCGCCTGGCTGACCCTGGTAGGCCCGGCCGAACGGGCATACGCAATTGCCGCCACCGAGCAGGTGACGGTGCAGGTGGCCGTGCCAACGACGGCCGCCGCCGGCAGTTATTCATTCCACCTCGACGTCGTGGGTGAAGTGCCGGACGAAGAATACACGACCGGGCCGACCGTCACGTTTACCGTCGCCGCCCCGCCGCCGCCCAAGAAGTTCCCGTGGTGGATCGTAGCCGTGGTCGCGGGGGTCATTGTGCTGGCGACGGTCGCTTTTCTGATGTGGCGCAACAGCGAGGCGGGCCGTGCGGCCAGTGCCACCGCCACGGTGGCCGCCGCCATGACACGCACCGCGGCGGACGCCACGGCCACCGCCCAGGCGCAGGCCACCGTCGACGCGCAGGCCACCGCCGATGCCCAGGCGACGATCGACGCCCGGGCAACCGCCACAGCCGTCGTGCAGGCCACCGAGACGGCGGTGGCCAATGCGATGGGCAAGTACGTCGGCACCTGGGTGGCCCAGGAATCGGGCGCAGTTTACCTGACGAAACTGGGTATTGCGCGCGATGGAAAGAACCTGCAGCTGAACGCTACCGGTAAAGCACAAATCGTGCTCATCAACGGTAACCTGGCCAGCCAGGTCTGCCCGGCGGGTTCGCCCAATGGCGAGTGCACCTGGGGCACGGCGACGGTGCCCTACACAGGCGACCCGGTGGTGTTCGAGATTCAGACGCAGCCCGGTCTCAAGCACCGCATCACGTTGTCGGTCACACCGGATGGGGCGACACTCACCGCGCTCAACCAAACGTTCCAGAACAACGCGCTGAAGGGAACGACGACGACTGCCTTCCGCCGGCAGCGGATCATACCACCTGTCATTGTGCTCACCCCGCCCATCATCAAGATCGATCCGAATCGGATTCTGCCGGAGGTGGCGTTTACGCCGGAGCCGTGAGTAGGGAGTACGGAGGAGGGAGTACGGAGTAGGGAGTACGGAGTAGGGAGTACGGAGTAGGGAGTAC
>CAZXQZ010000363.1:0-3048 GCA_964642445.1 uncultured Anaerolineae bacterium | reverse complement strand
TTGTTCGTGGAGACGCAGAGCCCGCAGTGGCGGGAGGGTGTGGTGAGTGGGGAGTGAGCGATGGGTGATTCGCGAACTCGAACGATCAAAGTACAAAAGACGACAGAATCCACTGATCGAGCGGCACTTCATTCACTTCGCCGGCAGGGGACAGTGCAAATGACGGCACGGCAGACCGCCTATCGCCAAAGCCAACTCAAGGGCAATGGCGCGAGGACGGCTGATGCGTTGGCGTTGCAGCATGCCATAGGAAATCAACGTACGCAATCCTTGTTGGGGCAGGGCACCGATATCGTCCCGCATGACTCAGCACCAGCTGAGCATGAACCCAATATCCAGATCAAGGCAGTAGGAAACCGTGCCAGCTTTCATGACGATGTCATCCAGAGACAGCAACGTGAGCTGCGGTCCGTGCGGACACCGCTCGATCCGACCAATCCAGCAGCATGGAGTTTACTGGGCAGTGGTAATATCAAAAAGTCATTTCCAGAGGAATTCGAAGCCGCGCTGGGCGCCGCTCCTGCTGCTGGGATGAAGGCCCAGGAAGAAATTCTCGGTGCGGGTTCCCCCCGCACAGAGGAACAAAGTGATGTGTTTGAGCGGCGCCTGCGTCGGCTGGTTCGTATGACTGCGCTGGGTCTGATGGCTTCTCACCGCGCGACGATGGAAGGCAAACGTGATGACCTGATGAGTCGGCTAAATCGTTCACCGGCTACTGCTCGTCGCGCCCCAGGCAGTGGAGGGCAGGAGGCTCACGCCGACCAGGCCAAGACGCTCCAGGACATCCGCACAGCTGCGCAGAACATTACCTTCCTGGATCAACTGAAGGAGGAGCTGGAGGGCTATCGCGACACGTTTGACAGCCTGGAGGGAGGTGTGTTGACCCAGATGCGCACCGAGAGCCGGGTCGAGGGTTGGTTGGAGCGCATGCGTGCCAGCACGGTACAGTATGCAAGCCCCGCGATCGTTGACTACTTCAATGAACGAATCATGACGCTGGGACGCATGCGGGATATGAATCTGATGGGTGCAGCGCTGTCGATAATGGCTCGCTACTTGAAGGACTGGCGGCAGCGGCAGATCGATGGAGTCAACGTGGGTTTGTATCACCTGCACGAGGCTTTTCCCTTTTTCGCTGAGCTTGATCCCGAGCAGGTGAGCAAGGGCAAGTATGCTTCCGACAATCAGCTCACAGAAGGTGTTGGCGAGGCTTTCAATGATCTGATGAAAAAGATCGACGATGCGATCATCGAAATTGGTTCGGAAGACATCCATCCGTTCGATCTACCCGAGGCTGTTCAGTTAGTCAAAAAGGACCTGTCACCAGAGTTGCAGCAGTCGATGGAGACAGTGCTGCGACATCGTCAGACTGTCAAGTTTTGGACGTCCATGGGATTAACACTGTTGCAGACCCTGCTCATATTTGTTCCCGTCGTTGGGCCATTTCTTGCGGCTGGGCTAGGTGCGGCTACACTGGGAGCTGATGTAGAGGATATGCTCGATCGCTACTCTCTTTCTCAAGCCTCGCAACAGCCTGACAAAGGTATGCTTGGGGTAGGCGCCCCCGGAAAGCTAGAATGGGCCCTGATGGCGGTGCAGGCTGCACTTACAATTGCCGACCTCCGAGCAGGTTGGAAAGCGATGGGCGAATGGCAGCCAGGCGTCCGCCCTGACGTCGAAAAGCCTGGCACGCGTCTGGAAAGCGAAGCTCGTGGCGGGGAAACCGGTGCCGTTGGCGAGAGTGGCCACACTCGGGGATCTCCTGTGGAACCACGCAGTGGGCGTCCCAGTCCCGACAGTCCGGCTCAAATACCTGCAGAAGCACACTATCCTGAAGGATTGGTTGAGTTTGGCCTGGATGAGAACGGCGCACGACGCAGTTTTCGGGTTTCACTGCAAGAGGATGCCGCGCGTGAAGCCGGGATATGGATGGATCCACAAACCAAAGAATTCGTAGTCGTTCAGGGCGGGCGCAACTTCGTGGAAACGGAGTGGATGAGCCGGGGTGAGATGTTACGTGGTGGGCGCCGTCCTAACTGGCGATTAGTAGAGCACTATCACCCCGAAGCGCGACTGGTTGATAGGCTTCCTTCGCCGGACGATTTCAAATCCATAATGCATTGGCAGACAATAGGTGCAGAAAAACCCCACGAGATATCTTCGGTGATTCGTTACACCGACCCGCAAACCCACATCGAATTTACCTCGCGCTTTGGACACTCACCGGGAGATGCTCGGCCTTTTTGGGTGGAATACCGCTCGCCAGATGGGCGATGGACTACTCGTCGGTTTCGAGAGCCGCCGTGGAACACTGGCTCAGAGTATTCACGTTTTGTGGAGGGGTTTGGGGGAGTTTCCACGCAAAAAAGTTCGACGGGAGTGCCCAGCCCGCGTGCTACTGCCACAAAAGGCGAGACAGGAAGCAGAGGCACACGCACACAAAAGGTGGAACCGTACGAAAAATCGCTGCGCGAGCCGCCTGAAATGCGGGCTGAGGCTGAGAATCTGGCCGCTGAGATCAAACGCCGTTCGTTACCGGAGGGTACAAAAATCAAGCCGGTTCGTATAGAACGTACAGAAGCCGGGCGTGCACAGTCAGCGGCCGTGACGCCAAAAGAAAGCCCGGTGGCAATGGAGTTTGAGTTCGACATCACGTTCAAGGACGGACCGCGCGTCAAAGTGGATGGCATTGAATATGTTGCGCCGAACAAATACTTCTTTCGCGAACACAAGGAAGTGATGACGATCTGGGAGAGATCGCACTACGCACGCGCGCAGGCAATTCCCGAAATTGATGCCATGTTGCATCGTCATGCCGAAGCGTTCCTGTTGGCAAAAAAACAAGGGTGCCTGGGTTTCAGGTATTCGACAGGTTCCAGCGATCTCTCTACACTTCTGGCAGAACGGATATCGCTGATGCCGCGGAGATTGCGTGAGGGGTTGCACCCACCCGATTAGCGGTGCAAGATGTTGGAAAGAAACCATGACCACACACGCCGAAATCGTAGCCAGGCGGCTAACCCAGGTGTACGAGACCAGGAGCCCGCA
>CAZXQZ010000362.1:0-3102 GCA_964642445.1 uncultured Anaerolineae bacterium | reverse complement strand
GATATACTTGTCTATGTAGGAACTGGCGATCCTGCATGTACCTTGAAATTGAGCGGCAACTCGACGGCAAAAGACCTGTAGTAGATTCAAGTGGTTTTTCGATTTCTGCTCGCCAAGCAGACCAAAAAAGACCATTGAGTTGCCCCGAAAGCCACTTGAATCTAACACAGGTCTTTTTAGATTAAGATGACACTGCGTCATCGCGCATAAGCGGCGTAACCGCTACCCGATCAACTGTTAAGACACTTCCGTTCCGATGACCCGATGTGAGAGTCGGGAACAGGAGTGGTCGCCAATGACGATATAGGAACCGGGGTCATTGCAGGAAAGCCATATACGGTTGGGGGCGTATAAGGAACTTTCGCAGGATGCAGAAGGCGACCAGGAAACGACCTCCGCAAGCGGTTCGCCGTAAAACGCAGAGACACGTACCAAAAACCGCAGAGATGCGGCGCACAAGATTCCTCAATCCTTGGAGCGAAATCCCTCTTCGTCAGGGAAATCGCACTTCCACAGGGAAATGGCTTTTGTAAAACTCTACTGAGTTCAGCCTTTCTCCCTGTGGAAGAAAGGATTAAACACTTAACAAATATTAATCAATTCCTCCTGATGGAGTGATACAATCTCTCTGGATAAAGGAGATTCAAATGAAATTTTCTGATGTGTTCCCCCTGTTTGAGTCTACGGAGGACTACGTGGACATTGTTATGGATGAAGGCTTTGCCGCCGCTTGTACGCCGAAACAGGCAGTCAAGTTTTCCCGTATGAAGTTCGAGCGGATATTGAAGGCAGCCCAAAAACTCCCGCCTGATTCCGACTTTTACCCCGAACTCGGCACACATACCTGCCCTCTGTGCGTTAAGTTCTATGATAACGCTTGTAAAGGGTGTCCGATCCGAAACAAGACAGGTAAAATCAAGTGTGCTAATACCCCTTACGACGACATTGTAGAATCAAACACAGCGGCAGAATACATTCCCGCCCTGGAACGAGAAATCGCCCTCCTGAAGGAAATCGAGTCCGAACTCTAATCCCCCACTAATGCAAATCGCCAGATAAACGGATACAATGTAACCATGACAAACGAAGAACTGCAAAAAATCTTTGACCAGATGCGGGCACTGTCCCAGAAATATCCTGTGGAGTTTGATTTAGCACATTCCCAGATCATAGGATACAAAATCCTGCGGACGTGTGATGTCTGCGAACATTCTTCTGGCAAGTTTATCTTAGTCTCCCCGCAGATTTCAGAGACTCATTGGGAAAATGGGCAACTGGAAGCCCATCTGGAGCCTCACCCAGACACTATGAACGGGATACACTTCGCAAAAAGCCCGCGCCACCCTGCTCTTAGACAATATCTGGTTCTTGGACATACTCCATTTTCTCAGTATCTGGTCAGGTGTGTCTTGTCTGGAACGGTAATAGAGACGGAGCATGGTTACAGGGCGCAGCACGCGGAAATCATCTCCCTGGTCGAAATTGATTCTGTGGAAAGTGCCTACCAATTCCAATTAAGGATGATGACAAATGAACACTGGAAAAGTTATCAGGAAGTGGAATATACCGAGACGCAAAGGATCAGGAGAAGACCCTGGAAGAACAGATACGAATACAGAGCCAATCCCTTTGCAGACCCCGGATACTACACCAATCTCGGTTCCTAACTGGCCGATCAGAAAAAAGGAAAAGGTAGAACAAGATGCTTAACATTCAGGAATTGTTCGCGGCTTATGCCCAAGCCCAAAAGACCGTTGAGGATTTTCGCGCCGAATTGCCGCCCGAAATTGTTCAGGCAGAAAAGGACATCGAGACCATCAAGAAAGCCCTGCAAGATTATGCCAAAGCAAATGGCGAGTGCTATGGGAGCGGATGGGAAGTCGCCCTGTCGGAACGCGGATCGTGGGACGGCAAACTTCTGGATGGGTACGCGAAAGCCCACCCCGAAATTCAGGAGTTCAAAAAGACTACTCTGGTCGCCACTGTGCGGAGGATGAAATGAAAGTTATCCGAGACGAAGATACTTGGGGGTTGATGATGATCCCACTATTTGTGGATTGGCATATTCTTCGATGCAATGTCAAAGATTGCACAGAAAAACCATCCACCATCATTGCAGGAGCAGGAGAAAATGTTCCTGCCTTTGGACTGTGCGAAAAACATTATCAGGAGTCTGTGGAAAAGGGAGAACTTGAATACACCCTGATCTTTGACGATTTTGATGCCTTTAAGAATGCGAGGGCAGAATGAATATCCTTGAGTATTTGACACAGCGTCATCCTGAACTGTTTTTCTGGATCGAGCAGCAGTTTACAGATGATGAACTTCCTCCTGAACCATCTCCCGCTGAATTGGCGGCTATGGACGCCGACGCAGAGATTTTACTGGCAAGTCTGAAAGAAGATGAAAATGACGAGAACCCTTACGGAAACCTATAAAACCTACGGCACACTGACTACGAAGGATTTTGGCTCCTTCGTCCTTCTCAAACCAGTCCCCAATATCAATACCGTTCCCTTCCCGTTACGTGAGCAGGACTACCTGGAATGGTTCGTACTTGATCCGATGACGGGGGAAGGCAAGACCATTTGGCTCAATGACTCCTGCATGGTGGAGCCGTATTTTGAGCCGGTTGATATGGAGGTGAAACTCACCATTGAAGATGAATCATCCTGATCGTATAATAAACCTACCTGACTAAATAACTAGGAGTTGAAATGAAAAGAGATTTTGCACTGAAAAGCAAGGCAAGCACTTACGAAAAGAAGACTGTTGGCGTGTGTTCCGTGATTACGGGAGACAAGGTAGCCAAACTAACCCTGCTGGACGACAAGAAGAAATTCAAGTCCACCGGCACGAACTCGGTCAAGGTCAAGCTCGCTGACCTGCCCGCCCATCCCAAACTAAAGCCCAATAACAGCAAGCCCATCGAACTGCGTGTCCGGATGAATGACGACGACACCGAAGTTGAAGCCTTCGGGCCTGTGCGTGGTCTGCATCGTGCCAAGCTTATTGATCTCGGCCCGCGCCCTGATGGAATAGACGGATATCCGACTCCCTTCGAGAAAGTATTCCATGCGGGTGAGAAGGACGAGAACCGTC
>CAZXQZ010000361.1:0-3122 GCA_964642445.1 uncultured Anaerolineae bacterium | reverse complement strand
CTTAGCCACATTCGGGCACCAGTAGAGAATAAGGCATGAGGAGGTCTGTATGGTTTCAATCCCTCTTCAGGGCTTAGCCACATTCGGGCCTGTCTGGATGGGGATAACGTGTAGCCGGGCGCTTTGTTTCAATCCCTCTTCAGGGCTTAGCCACATTCGGGCGGCGTTTTGTTTCCAGCGGGATTCTGTGCTACGATTGTCTCATTAATATAGAACCCGCCCCCGGGTACTTTGGTCCTGCTGCGGCTACTCCCCATTTTTGCCCGCGAACATGACGCCAAAACAACCCGGTGGAAACAGAATCACGTGCCTTAAGTATAATTGCATTCGCCAAATTACGCCAACCAGTCACCCGGCCGGCCTGAACGCAAGCAGCCCGCCCATACCAAACCCGGTGCAAGCAATCACCACTGCCTACCAGCACGACCCACAACAGGTGCTAACCCAGGAGTCCCACGATGACTACGCTGCTCGAATGCCTGAACCGAACGTCCTACCGCCACCTGCATGCCATCGCCCGCGCCCACTACCTGCCACACCCGCAGCGTCACCCCCCCAAGGATGTCTGGGTTGCCACCCTCCACCATTTTCTGACCCAACCCGCCACACTGCGCCAGATCGCCGCACGCCTGGGGCCCGATGAATGGGCGGCCCTCTCCGCCCTGCATGATTCACCCCATCCCCTCGTGCAGCATGCCTTCTTCACCCGCTTCGGCGCGATCCGTGCCTACCGCCCCTGGGACCCATCGACACCCCTGCCCGACCAACCCTGGCACTACCCCGCCAACGCCAGCGAACGACTCTGGTACCTGGGCCTGCTCTTTCCCGCCCCCACCACGCGCCCCGGCGGACCCCCCCGCCTCTGCCTGCCTACCGAGTTTCGAGAGGCACCAGCGCTGTTCGTCGATCACCTATCCGCACCAACCACCCCAATACCACTCGCCGCCGAAAACCACCTCCCCACAGCCGCCCTGGCGACGATCTTCGATCTGACCGCGCTCCTCGGCCTTCTGCACTACGATGATATCCCACCCCGCCATGGCCGCTGGCTGCCGCCACGCTTCCTGGCGCGCTGGAGTCAACACCTGGCCCAACCTGTCGAACTGCCGTCGATCCGCTCCGAACGCCAGGCCCCACGTCTGCACTTCATTCATTACCTGGCCGAAACAGCCGGTTTCCTCACCCATCACCGCGTCGTCAAACCTACCCCAACCGCCACCCTCTGGCTGCAAGCCCCACCCACCGTACGCCTGGCCACCCTCTGGCAAACCTGGCAGCAACCCGACCTCTGGCAGACCTACCGCCTGCCGGCCAGCGAAACGCCCGATGCACTGGCCTTCGTACAACACCTGCTCGATCGCCTGCAGACGGCGAATCACCGCGACTGGCAGACGATCCCGGCCCTGCTTCAAGACCTGGCACGACCACTCCACACCGACCCCGTCTGGTGGCAGGATCCGGTCCTGGCCCCCGTGCTGCCCGAAGCACTCGCCCACCTGGTGCATGGCCCGCTGCGCTGGCTGGGACTGGCCGAAACGAATGCCGACGCGCATTTTGCCGATACCGATGCCACACGCATGCCAACGCCACCGCCGCCGGCCGAGCTGGCGACACGCCTGACCATCGCTGCACGCCAACACGCGGCGGGCCAGCCTCTATTTACCTTGTCGTCGCGCAGGCCGATCCCATGCACCATCGATGATCACCAGGTGACCCTTGCCGTCGATACCGATCCCGCCGCCCTGGCCACCATCGACCTGCACCACCTCTTCGAAATCTTGTGTCTGTGTGGCGGACGGTCACTCAACTCCGCCGGCCTGAATCTGGCACTCGAACGTGGTTACGCCCTCGAAGCCATCGGGCGTCTGCTGGGCGAGGTACGCCACCAACCCCTCAGCGCAGCCGAATATGCCATCCTCCGCAGTTGGGCCCTGACACCGGCCCCCCTGACTCTGCGCCAACTCACGATCCTGGAGGCCGATACCCCCGAACGGCTCACCGATGCCGTAACCCGACCTACGATCCGCCCCTTCGTCCGCCGCACCCTCGGCCGCCGCGCCGTGGTGGTCGACTTTCGCCAGGTCCCCCAGCTGGTCACCCGGCTGCACCGTATCGGCATCGCGCTGCACGTCCTCGTCCCCGGTCTTGCGCTCGATCCTGACGGCACCCCCCGCCCCGATGGTGAATCCACCAACACCCAGCTGTCGAGTCCAGCCCACCTCCTGCTGGCCGGACTGGTCTACCGCCAGCTGAGCCGTTTCGCGGGCTTACCGGTGACACTGCCCACGGCGGTCGTCGACGAGCTGATGACCCAGCTGTCACCCGCAACCGCGGCCGACGTCCAGGCGCTTGCCGAAGAGGTGCTTAACCGCGTGCAGCATGCGTTCGATGGTTACTCCGATCCGCCGCTCGATAACCCCTTTCCCCAGACCACCACCGTGCTGCCAGCCCTGCAGCGTGCGATCGCCGACGGCACGTCGATGACCTTCAGCTATTGGACTGCCGGCCGCGGCGAACTGACCCACCGCACCGTCGATCCCTACCGCATCGAGACGCGCCACGGCGTGCCCTATCTGGTGGCTTACTGTCACACACGCCGCGCCGAACGCGTCTTTCGCATCGACCGCATCGTGGACCTCACCGCGGCGCCGGGTGGTGGGACTGAGCCGCTGGGTCCGGTTGCACAATGATGCCCGCAAATCGTGTTTCTACCGCGAATCGGCGCCAATGCGCGCCAATGGTGTTGCGGCGAGTGGTCTGCGCCTGGTCGGCGGTGTGCGTCATGTGATTTCTAGACTTGGTAGAAGTCGCGCAGCCGTTCCACGGTGTCGACGCCCCACACCTCGACGCGCGGCACGCATGCTTCGCACAGGTAATAGAGGCGTAGATTGTCTTCCTCGGTATCGATCAGGCGCTGCAGTTTGCCCAATAGACGCTGCACGTCGCGTGGTTTCAGATCACACTCGAAGACGCTTTCCTGCACGTGCCGTCCGAAATCTTTGAGCGTCTCCATCACCTTGGTGCGCCGCCGGTTGTTCGGAATGTCGTAGCTGATCACCACAAACGTCGTCTTCCGCGCCGCCATCCTCCCCTCCTATCCTCCCATCCGCTCCAATCCCCCC
>CAZXQZ010000360.1:0-3148 GCA_964642445.1 uncultured Anaerolineae bacterium | reverse complement strand
GCCGCCTTGCGCACGTCGGCAACCATGCGCGGCACGCCGCTGCTGGCTTCGGCGTTGTACAACACCTCCGTGCGCCGCCCGGTGATGCGGTTGATGACACGAATCAAGTCGTTGATGCTCACTTCACGCCCGGAGCCAACGTTAATCACCTGGCGGTCGACCTGGGGCGCCCGGCCGGCCGCAACCAGAGCATCGACGACGTCATCGACGTAGACAAAATCGCGCGTCTGCTGGCCATCACCGAATACCACCAATGATCCCCCGCTCAAGGCCTGTTTCAGCAGCTGCGGCACCACCGGCGCATGGGCCGGCGGCACACGCTGCCCCGGTCCGTAGGCATTGAAGATACGCAGGGCCACCGTCTCGATGGCATGCAAGGCGCCGAGGGTAAACACGTAGTATTCCGCGGCCAGCTTGCTGGCCGCATAAGGTACCTGCGGGTTGGGCCGCATTTCTTCGTGCAGCGGCTGGCGGTTCTGGGTGCCATACACAGTGGCCGACGAGGCCAACACGACCCGACGTACACCGGCGTCACGCGTGGCTTCCATCAATGCAACCGTTCCGCCCACGTTGACGTCATTGTATTCGCGCGGGTACAGAACCGACTCTGGCACTAACACGCGCGCCGCCAGATGGTAGACGCAGTCGACACCCTGCAGGAGGGTCCACAGCTTGGGCACATCACGCACGTCGCCCCGCGAAAACAACACCCGCGGCGGCAGCCGCGAAGGGTCGCCGGCGCTCAGATCATCCAGAACGCGCACGTGGTGTCCCATGTCGACTAACCGGTTCGCCAAAGCGACGCCCAAGAACCCGGCACCGCCGGTGATCAACACCCGCATCGATGATGACTCCTGCTGGATTGGCTGCCGCACCCGGCACTCCAGCCGCCGGCAGCGTTGTGATGGATTTCAGTATAGCACAAATCGGGCCGGGCGGCGATTTTCCAGGGGCGACAGCACAGCCGGGCGATTCTGCTGCTTTTCTGTTCACAGAAGGTCGAGTATAATCACAGAGTGAAACGATTCAACCTGTCGCGTCGAGACATTCTCCGTCTGTTCATCGTTCTGGTCCTGGTGACCATCGTGGCGGCACCGCCGCGGCCGCTGGTGATGCTCGGTCCAGCGCAGACGGTGCAGTCGATCAACCCCAAGATGGGCATGCACACCCGGCTGACCGACGAAGTGGAACCGTGGAAAATCAAACGGTCCCTGGAGATGGTGCGTGAAATGGGTGCCAGTTGGGTGGTCGAATATTTCCCGTGGGCCTATGCGGAACCACAACCAGGCGCCTTCGACTGGGTCCACGCCGACCTGGTGGTCGACCATGCCCGTGCCCAAGGCCTCACGCTCATTGCGCGCCTGGGGTACGTCCCGGCCTGGGCACGGCCCAAGAATACGACACCGCTCTACCTGGACGAAGCGTATTACGACGAATTCGCTAATTATGTCAAACAATTCGTCACCCGCTACCAGGGACGCGTCGAGTACATTATCATCTGGAATGAGCCTAACCTGGCGTTGGAGTGGGGCTACCGGCCCGTCGACCCCGAAGCGTACACGCGCCTGCTGCAAGTGAGCTATCAGGCGGCCAAAGCGGCCAATCCGGCTGTGCAGGTGCTGGGCGGTGCGCTGGCCCCGACCCTGGCCCCGGCGGGCTCGCCGTATGGCATGGATGACCTGCTGTACCTGCAGCGCATGTACGACGCCGGGGCTGCGGCCTATTTCGACATCCTGGCGGCCCATGCCTACGGCTGGGCCTTTGCGCCCGACGACCCGCCCGACCCAGAGGTGGTCAACCTGCGGCGGATCGAGCTGCTGCGCACGCTGATGGTGCGTAACGGCGACGCTGACAAAAAGATGATCGTGACCGAAGCGGGTTGGAACGACCACCCTCGCTGGACGAAAGCGGTGCGGCCGGCGCAGCGCATCCGCTATACGCTGGACGCCTACGAGCTGGCACAGCAGTGGGACTGGCTGCAGGCGTTCTGCCCGTGGGCGTTTCGTTACCCGGCACCCACGCATACCTACCAGGACTACTTCACCTTCGTGGCCAGTGATTTTGTACCGAAGCCGATCTACCTGGAGCTGCAGCGTTACGCCCGCGGCGAGGCAGAAGCGGGATGAAACGGTTGATCGTGCCCGCAGAACCTGTGCTGCACCTGGGGGTGCAGCCCTCCTCCCCGGAGGTTGGATTGCGGATCGCCACCTTTCTGCGCCGGCGCGGGTGGGTGGTGGCGGTGGCTGGCCTGCTGCTGCTGGTAAGCCTGGCGGCGGCCCTGACCTTGGGCGCGCAGGATCGTTCGCTGGAAACGATTCGCAGCCTGGGTGTGCTGCGGGTTGGTCTCGATCCCAGCTTTCCACCGTTCGAGACGGTCGATGCCAACGGCCAGATCGTAGGCTTCGATGTCGACCTGGCGCAGGCCCTGGCCAGGCAGTGGGGGGTACAGGTGCAGATCGAACCCATCGGCTTCGACGGCCTGCTCGATGCCATTTGGGCCGGTCGCGTCGACATGGTCATCTCTGCCCTGCCGCTGGACCCACGCTTCACGCGTGACCTGGCCTACTCGCAGCCCTACTTCGATGGCGGCCTGTTCCTGGTGACCCGTGGTGACGACACGACGATCCAACAGGCGAACGACCTGGCCGACCGACGGCTGGCAGTGGAGTGGGGATCGGATGCCGATGCGCAGGGACGCCAACTGCGCACACGTTTGCCTGGGCTGGCGCTGGCGAGCTTCCAGACACCCACGGAAGCCCTGGATGCGGTGATGGCTGGCCACGCCGATGCCGCCCTCGTCGATGGGGTGACGGCGCGCCAGTTTGTGGCGCAGGATGCGGGCCGGGCGGCGCGCATCGTCGAGCCGCCCCTGGTCAGTGCACCCTATGTGATTGCCATGCCGGTCAAGGCGCGCACCTTGCAGCGGGCGGTCGATGAAGCGCTGCAGGGCATGCGCGATAACGGCACGCTGCGCCAGATGGAGGAACGCTGGTTTGCCGCCAGCCTGTAGCGCCGGCGATCCGGGCGGGCGTGCCGGCGCGCAGCTGACGCGGCTTCGTCTACATAGAAACTCCACTCCGACTGGGGAGTTCGCACCTGGGGGTGCGAACTCCCCAGTCGGAGACGTCTTGCCACATGACCCGGTTGG
>CAZXQZ010000359.1:0-3154 GCA_964642445.1 uncultured Anaerolineae bacterium | reverse complement strand
GTGCCGTATGTGACGGTGGTGACCGAAATTGGGGAGTCGGCCCATGCGCTGTGGTTCTGTCCGCACGACGACCGGGTGATGGTGGCGAATGGTGTGGTTGCAGCCAAGGCGCAGCGGTACGGCGTGGACGCGGCGCACATCGTCGAAACCGGCGTGCCGGTCGATCTTCGTTTTGGGCAGCGTACAGACGATGTGACTGCGTTACGCACCCAGCTCGGCTGGGACCCGGTCAGCCCACCCATCCTGCTGATGGGTGGGGGTGCGGGGGTCGGCCTGGTCGAAGAAACCGCCGTGGCCATCGATGCGGCGGATCTCGCAGCCCAACTGGTCATCGTTGCCGGGCGCAATCCGTCCCTGGAACGACGCCTGCGCACCCACCCGTGGCGGGGCCGCACCATCGTTTACGGGTTCTGCGCCAACGTGCCCGATCTCATGCGCGCGGCGACGATCGTATTGACCAAAGCGGGCGGCCTCTCGATCAGCGAAGCGCTGGCGGCGGGCCGGCCAATCATTCTGCACAGTGCGATTTGGGGTCAAGAGACAGGCAACGTCAATTTCCTGGTGGATCGTGGCGCCGGGGTGTGGGCGGGTTCGCCGCAGGCCACCACGCAGACGCTGCGGCGATGGCTGGTAGACGACCCGCAATCACTTGCCGAGCATACGGCGATCGCCCAATCTCTGGGCCGGCCACAGGCGGCCCTGGATGTGGCACGGCAGGTACTCGCCCTGGCCGCGCCACCCTCCAACGGCGTCATGACGCACGCAGCAGCTTCTCGAGTTCCGGCAAACTGACGCGCGACGTTAGATCGACACTCAGCGGCGTCACCGACACCTCACGCACCACGGCAAACACGTACACATCCGAATCAGGCTCGACCCGATCGGGCGGAATGTTCACCTGGTAGGGCAGGCGCAGCATCTCGCCCAGCTCGGTACGCTGGGTTGGCTGTGGCTCATAGTAGGACAGGCGTGACTGCCGGGTGATCCGCCATGGGGTAGCGGGGGTGGCGTCTTGTGGGACGTCGACCTTGAGTACATCGACGTCGTGTGGCAGTTCGTTGCGTAGGGCCAGCTGCGTGAACAACCGCGCATAGTACGCGGCCGCACGCCAATCGACGTCGTAACCTAGCTCCTTATGATAGGCGCGATCGGTCTCCAACGACACCGCCAGGCCGAAGATACCCATGTCAGCGGCCTGCAAGGCTGCGCCCACCGTACCCGAAATCGTCACGCAGGTGCCGATATTTTCCCCATAATTGATACCCGAAATGACCAGGTCGGGCCGCCGGTCGCCGCACAGCTCCAGGATACCATAAAGAACCGACTGGGCCGGCGAGCCAGGAATCGAGAAAGCATGAATCTGGTCACCATCGACGGTCAGGTCCTCAGCGAAAATGGCACCGTTCATCGTGCCCGGCAGGCTGCGGCCCATCCCACTTTGCTGTTCTTTCGGCGCGACGACAATGACATCCCCCAGGTCGTGCACCGCCGTAGCAACGGCCAGAAGGCCAGGCGAATGCACACCATCATCATTGGTGATAAAAATCAACGGACGTTTTGACAAGATGTGTTACTCCAGCATTGAGATACGTTGCTATTGTAACACCACCCGTCGAAATCTTCCAGGTTTTCCATTTTGGATTTTGGATTGTTAGTTGTTTTCGGTCTCGATCGGGATTGGAGCGTAGGGGGGGATGGTGAGCTGGATGGAATCTGCTGGCTGGGTACGGGGGGCGGTGAGTTTGAGCAGGAGGGGGGTTAGCAGCGTGGTGGCCAGGGTCATGACGACGACGACGGTGAAGGTGGCGGTATCGAGCAGGCCGGCGCTGAGGCCCAGGCTGGCCATGACCAGGGCCACTTCGCCGCGTGCAATCATGCCGGCGCCCACGGCGGCCGACTCA
Source organism: uncultured Anaerolineae bacterium (assembly GCA_964642445.1). Taxonomy (GTDB): domain Bacteria; phylum Chloroflexota; class Anaerolineae; order SSC4; family Amarolineaceae; genus SSC4. The sequence goes on along the minus strand of CAZXQZ010000359.1, from coordinate 1,253 downwards.
CGGTTGGTGCAGCCCGTGGCGCGGGCACCGAGGCCACTGCCAACCGCCTTGGTCACGACGGCCACGGCAATCATTATCAGGGTCAACGCCGGCGCCAGCGCAATGTTGCGGACGTCGGTTTGCAGGCCAACCGCCACGAAAAACACCGGCACGAAAATGCCGTACCCGACCATGGCAGCGCTCTCGACAATCCCCTCGCGGGCATCGGGTATGCGCGCCAGCAATGCACCCGCCAGGTAGGCCCCCGTAATCGCTGCCAGCCCACCGAGTGCTTCGGCCGCCCAGGCGAACAGCAGGACCAGGGCAATGATCAGGGCAAAGCCCGCCTCACGTGCGTGATGTTGCTTGATCCAGTGCAGGAGCGGGCGCAGGATCAGATTGCCCACGAAGAGGGCCAACGGGAAAAACAGCACCAGCCGCAGCAGTGACAGCCAGGGATTTCCGCCCTGTCCCGCGATACCCAGCACCACACTGAGCAGAAGAATGCCCAGAACGTCGTCGATGATCGCTGCACCCAGGATGATCATGCCTTCTTTGCTGCGCAGCCGGCCCAATTCCTGCAGCGTCTGCACCGAGACACTGACACTGGTGGCGGTCAGGGTGGTGGCCAGGAACAGGCTTGTCGCCCAACCCAGCCCGGCCGCAAGGGCTACGCCCAAACCGCCCACAAAGGGCAGCACCACGCCGCCCACCGCAGCCACGGCGGATGATTTGCCCACCTGCTGCAGCTGGGACATGTCGGTCTCCAGACCGGCAATGAACATCAACAGGAGGACGCCGATGCCCGCCAGGTTCGTGAAGGTTTCGTTGAGGTGAACCCAGCCCAATACCGAAGGACCCAAGACCACGCCGGCGAGCAGCTCACCCAGAACCGCTGGCATCCCCAGACGCTGGCTGAGGCGGCCCGCCAGGCGGGCGCCGACCAGGATCACCACCAACGGCAGCAGCAGCTCGACACTCGGCATCGTACACCTCCTGGCAATCAAATCGATCGCTTCCGATCAGGTGCGGGCACCAGGCGGCAGCACGAGCAACCGCTCAGACCGAGTCAGGGCTCTGTGCGCCGCCTGGTGCCCGCCGATCGTTAGGCAGCGTCAAAGAGTAACTTCCGGCATTATGGCTGAATTCGCCGCTCCGGTGGCGGTTGCACAGTTGCCATCTTTTTTGGAAAGATGGCAACTGTGCAACCGCCACCCGCCAAATTCGATCAAAAAAGCACGGGAAGTTATTCTTTTTACGAGCCGTTAGCGGAC
>CAZXQZ010000358.1:0-3166 GCA_964642445.1 uncultured Anaerolineae bacterium | reverse complement strand
AAGGCTAAAATTCTTGTTTTTTATGCGAGGAGTTGAAGGAGTAGAACCTACTCCGTACTCCGAACTCCCTCCTCCCAAAACTGTGACCAAACTGCGACCTCGCCGGCGCCAAAATCGCTCCACCAGAATCGTTAACCCCTGCAGCGCGCGTTGATGCGCGCCAGTCTCGATTCAGGAGGAGCAACCATGAGTCTTTACCGTATTTGGCACGTGATGCTGCGAGGACCCGCGATGGTCGCCTGGCTGATCATCGCTGGTTTGGTGGTGGGAGGCGGTCCGGCACCCAGCGTTTACGCCACACCAGGCATCAGCACAACGATCGTCATTGGCGAGCTGCGGACCCGCGGCCCGGTTGGTGCCAACGACGAATTCGTCGAACTGTTCAACCTCTCACCCGACGCCATCGATATCGGCGGCTGGAAAATCGCCGGCTCCAATGCCAGCGGTGGCACGTCCACCCGTCTCACGATTGCCACGGGCACGATTCTGCCGGGCGGCTGCCGTTTCCTGGCGACGAATGGCAGCAGCACCGGCTATTCTGGCACGGTGCCCGGTGACCAATCTTACACGATCGGCTTCACCGACGACGGTGGGCTTGCCCTGCTCCAGCCCGACAACACGGTTGTGGACGCCGTGGGCATGAGCATGGGCAGCGCCTATCGCGAAGGCACGCCCCTGGCGCCGCTGGCCGGCACGGTCGATCAAAGTTACGAACGCCTGCCCAACGATGGGCCGTCCAACAGCCACAATCGCACCGACAGCGATGACAATGCCACCGACTTCGTGCACAATGCGGCTTCGAGCAACCCACAGAATCAGGCAAGCTCGTGCACGCCCCTGGGTGTCACCCTGGCCGATTTCTACGCTATGCCCGCCACCGGGCACGTCCTGGTGGGCTGGGAAACGGCGAGCGAAATTGACAATACCGGCTTCAACCTGTGGCGCGGCACGTCACCCAGTGCGCCGACCGTTCAACTGAACGAGACGCTCATTCCCTCACAGGCACCGGGCAGCACCCAGGGCTTCGTGTACGAATGGATCGACGACTTCGAGCTGGTCAGTGCAACCACCTACTACTACTGGTTGGATGACGTCAGTATAACTGGCACCACGACCCGGCACGGCCCGGTGAATGCGCTCTACAACGCGCCTTCGGCCCTGCGTCTGGGCGAATTGACGGCCGTGCCGGCCCAACCGCTGCCGTGGGCCGCTGGGGCCGGCATCGCGCTGGCTGTCAGCTGCGGCTGGCTGTGGCGCCGCCGGCGCTGATTTCGTACGACCCAGCCTGGAGGAGTACCGTGCGCCTGACGCACCTTACCCTGGCCTGGCTGGCGGGCCTTGCCCTGGCCGGCCTCCTGTGGGAACGTAGCATACTGGCATGCCAGACCCCACCACCGTGGACGTGGCCGGTGGTGTCACTGGGGATCGGGGGTGCGGCGGTGCTTCTACGCCGCCGTACCCCACCCCTGGCCCACATGCTGGTCCTGGCGGCGATGCTGATCCTGGCACTGGCACGTTACCAGGCCCATCCCCTGACCCCCTGCCTGGGACCGGATGCCCTGGCTTATTATAACGGGACCGAGGACGCGCCGCGGCCGGTGGTCGTGACCGGGATCATCGACGGTTATCCCCAGCGCACGGCGCAGGGGGCTCAGTACCGGCTGCGTGCGCAGGTTCTGGCAATCGATGGCACGGTCATCCCGGTTAGCGGGCTGGCACGCGTGCAGGCGCCGCTGTATCCGGCCTTTGTATACGGCGACCGCGTCGAGGTCAGCGGTCGGCTGCAAGTGCCACCCCAGCTGGAGGACTTCGACTACCGGGCCTACCTGGCTCGCCAGGGTGTGTTTTCACTCGTGCGGCGGGCGCGTGTCACGCTGCTGGACCATGACCAGGGGCACCCGCTGTGGGCAGTGCTGTATGCGCTGCGGGCGCAGGGGGACGCCGTGCTGGCCCAACTGCTGCCCGAGCCGGCGGCCGGGCTGGCACAGGGCATCCTGCTGGGCATCGACGACGGCATTGCCTCCGAACTGTACGACCTGTTCAACCTGACCGGCACGTCGCACGTGATCGTCATTTCGGGCTCGAACATCAGCCTGGTGGCCGGCCTGCTGGCGGCGGCCGCAGCGCGCGTGGTGGGCAAACGTTTTGCCCTGTACATCGTGCTGGCCGGGCTGACCGGTTATGTGTGCCTGGTGGGTGCCGATCCCGCCGTGGTGCGCGCCGGCCTGATGGGCGCCCTGGCCGTGCTGGCGCTGCACCTCGGGCGTCAGAGCCAGGCGCTCACCTCGTTGGCAGCGGCGGTCTTCGCGATGACCCTGATCAACCCGCTCGACCTGGGCAACGCCGGCTTTCAGCTCAGCGCCCTGGCGACCCTGGGTTTGATTCTGTTCGCCCCGCCGCTGCAAGCCAGCGCAGGGGCCTGGCTGGAGAACCGGCTGCCAGCGCCGCGTGCGCGCCAGGTGCTTGGTTTTTTGAACGATGCCGTGCTCATCACCCTGGCGGCCAACATCATCACCCTGCCCTTGATCGTCTACACCTTCCACCGCCTGCCGGTCATTTCATTACTGGCCAACATGCTGATCCTGCCCGCGCAGCCACCGATCATGCTGTGGGGTGGGGCGGCGCTGCTGCTGGGGTTGGTGCCGGCGCTGTTACCACTGGCGCGGCTGGTGGCCCTGGTGCCCTGGTTGTGCCTGTCTTACACCGTGGCGGTGGTGCGCTGGACCAGCGGCTTGCCGGGGGCTTCGCTGGCGCTGCCACCCTTCGCTGCCGGCTGGCTGATCGCTGCTTATGGCCTGCTTTTTGGCCTGTTCTGGTGGTCGCAGCAGCCGCGCGGACAGCGGCGGCGCTGGGTCTTTGCCGCCGTCGATCGCCTGCCGGTCAAAGCGCTGGTGCTGGGGCTGTTGATCGCAACGGTTCTCGTCTGGCTGGCCGTGGGTCAGCTGCCCGACGGCCGCCTGCGCATCACGTTCCTGGATGTGGGGCAGGGAGATGCCATCTTGATTCAAACGCCGCAGGGCAACCAGGTCCTCATCGACGGCGGGCCGGACCCCGGCGTGCTGCTGGCCGAGCTGGGCGCGGCCATGCCGTTCTGGGATCACGATCTCGACCTGGTGGTCAATACGCACACCGATGCCGATCACCTGGCCGGGCTGGTGCCGCTGCT
>CAZXQZ010000357.1:0-3167 GCA_964642445.1 uncultured Anaerolineae bacterium | reverse complement strand
CGCGAAGGCGGCCGCACCGTGGGCGCCGGTACCATCACCGAGATTCTGGAATAAGCAGCGCAGTTGGGATGAGGGTGCAGGAGAGGAGAGTCAGCAGCCAGACTCTCCTCTCTATCTGACTCTCTCTCGGGGGGATCATGGCAAAACAACGCATTCGGATCAAGCTCAAAGCCTACGACCATCGTGTACTCGACAGCTCGGCGGCGCAGATTGTGGACGTGGCAGAGCAGACAGGTGCGGCGGTCATCGGCCCCGTGCCGCTGCCGACCCGTGTTGAGAAGTTCACTGTGAATCGTTCGCCGTTCATCGATAAAGATTCGCGCGAACAGTTCGAGATTCGCACGCACAAGCGGCTCATCGATGTCATCGATCCGGGTCAAAAGACGATCGACAAGCTGATGCATTTGAATTTGCCAGCCGGTGTCGATATCGAAATCAAACTCTAGCGTCCGTCCGAGGCGCATGCCAGGTGACCAACGTCACCCGACTGCCAGATAGGGACGTGTCGCACCCAAACAACCGCATATGAGCCGGCAGTTGTGAACCTTACTCCCGCGATTTCAACGACTGCCAGCGCCTCTCCGAACTGGCCAGGAGAGGCAGAGGACGACCAGTCTGACAGCAATGGCTGCCATTAACGGTCCTTTCTAGCAAACGCAAGGTAATTGACTTGTGGAACTGGAGAGTGCCCCATTGGCAGCGTGCTGAGGGTGGGATCTCTCTAGTTTTTTTATTGTAGATCATTCACGAGGAGGTGGGAAGTGCAGGATGATGGGGCGCAGCCAGGCCGCCAGCAGTCCTCGCTTCCGGGTGTCATGAAGGGAATTCTGGGAAGAAAGATAGGCATGACCCAGGTCTTCACCGAAAAGGGTGAAGTGGTGCCGGTTACCGTGATCGAAGCAGGTCCCTGTTTTGTCACGACCGTGCGCCTGGCTGACAAAGATGGTTACGATGCCATCCAGCTGGGGTTCGAGGAAGTCAAGCCGCGCCGGCTCAGCAGGGGCGAGCTCAACCATTTGAAGAAGCAGCAGATTGTGCCCCTGCGTACGCTGCGTGAGTTTCGCGTGTTCAGAAACGAATCGACCGATTTCCACGTGGGTCAGAAGATCACGGTCGACCAGTTCACGGCGGGCGACATGGTCGACGTGACCGGCACCTCCAAGGGACGCGGGTTTCAGGGTGGCATGCGGCGTCACAATTTCAGCGGTGGCCCAAAGACCCACGGCCAGTCCGATCGCCAGCGCTCACCGGGCTCGATTGGTGCCGGTACGACCCCTGGACGCGTCGAGAAGGGAACACGCATGGCGGGCCATATGGGTGCGGCCCGGGTGACCGTGAATAACCTGCGGGTGGTCAAGGTAGATCCCGAGCGTAATCTCCTGTTGGTGCGTGGGGCGGTACCTGGGCCCAAGAATGGCCTGCTTATCATCCGCGCGGCGCGCAAGCAGGGTTAGGAGGTCGATCATGCAGGTTTCAGTACGTAACATGGATGGCGACGTGGTTGGTCAGGTCGAGCTGCCGGATGACATTTTTGCGGCGACGGTGAACCGGGCCGTGATGCATCAGGCGCTGGTGCGCCAGATGGCCAACGCGCGCCTGGGTACGCACAAAGTGAAGTCACGCTCGGAAGTGAGCGGTGGTGGCAAAAAGCCGTGGCGCCAAAAGGGCACCGGGCGCGCCCGCCAGGGCAGCACGCGTGCGCCACACTGGCGGCATGGCGGTATCGTGTTTGGGCCAACGCCCCGTTCCTACGAACAGGACATGCCGCGCAAGATGCGTCGCCTGGCCCTGCGCTCGGCACTGTCGGCCAAGGCCGCCGAGCAGCAGATTGTGGTGGTTGACAGCCTCAACATGAGCGGTCCTCGCACCAAGGCGATGGTCCAGTTCCTGTCCAAGGTCGAAGCCCAGCGCAGCACGCTGATTCTGCTGCCGGATCGTAACCAGGCGGTGGAACTGTCGGCGCGCAACTTGCCGAATGTCAAGACACTGCGTGCCGGTTACCTGAACGTGCGGGATTTGCTGGGTTACGAAACCCTGGTGCTGCCGCTCGATGCCCTGTCGCAGATCGAAGCATTCCTGGCCGCGTGACGCTGGGAACGAGGAGCTGACGTATTATGCACATCTACGAAGTTCTCAGGCGCCCCTTGTTGACGGAGAAAACCGTCATGCAGCGGGAGTTGGCCAACCAGTATGCGTTCGAGGTCGACCGGCGGGCGAATCGTCACCAGGTCAAGGAGGCGGTGGAAGCCGTCTTTCCCAACGTAACCGTGATCGACGTGCGCATCGTCAACGTGCCGGCGAAACACAAACGAGCGTTCCGTCGCCAGGTCGTGCGGCGTAATGCCTGGAAGAAGGCCTATGTGACCCTGGCTCCAGGTGGGTCGATCCAGGTGTTCGAAGGGGTATAACATGGCAATCAAGATCTATCGACCGACGTCACCTGGCCGGCGTGGCATGAGCGTATCTTCGTTCGACGAAATCACGCGCAGCACGCCGGAACGTTCGCTGCTGACGGGGGTGCGCAAGCGGGGTGGCCGCAACAACCAGGGGCGAATTACGGTTCGCCACCAGGGGGGTGGGCACAAACAGCGTTATCGGCTGATCGATTTCCGACGTGACAAGGTTGGCGTACCGGCACGAGTCGAGACCATCGAGTACGACCCGAACCGCACGGCGCGGGTGGCGCTGTTGGTGTATGCGGACGGCGAAAAACGTTACATCCTGGCACCGCTGGGTGTTCGTGTGGGCGACAGGCTCATGTCGGGCGCCGAGGCGGAAGTGCGTAGTGGTAATGCGCTGCCGCTGGCCAATCTGCCGTTGGGTACGGTGATTCACAACATCGAGCTGCAGCCTGGCCGGGGCGGGCAGCTGGCACGCTCGGCTGGCACGGCCGCACAGCTCGTCGCCAAAGAAGGTCAGTATGCGCAGGTTCGCCTGCCCTCGGGTGAGGTGCGGCTGATCAACGTGCGCTGCATGGCCACGGTTGGCCAGGTGGGCAACACCGATCACGCCAACATCAGCGGTGGTAAGGCGGGACGCACACGCTGGCGTGGCAAACGCCCGGAAGTGCGCGGTGTGGCCATGGATCCGTCCTCGCACCCACATGGCGGTGGCGAGGGACGCTCATCGATTGGCATGCCTGGCCCGAAGACCCCATGGGGCAAACC
>CAZXQZ010000356.1:2146-3239 GCA_964642445.1 uncultured Anaerolineae bacterium | reverse complement strand
GTAGGGAGTAGGGAGTAGGGAGTACGGAGTAGGGAGTAGGGAGTAGGGAGTACGGGATGCGCTGGCATTCTGACGGCTGGCAGGGTCAGGATCCAATGTACCGCGCGTACAGGGTGCGGGCCATGTCGGGGTCGTCAGTGCCGCCGATGATGGCACGGGCGTCGGGGAAGACGGTCAGGCTATATCCTTCGATGTCGGCCTTCAGCAGATAGTCGTTATTCCGCACAGTCCCCAGGGGGCGCAGCATCTCCGCCAGACGCCTCAAGTCGAGCGTGCTGCCGCCGCTGACGCTGACCTGCACCGCATAGCGCCCGCACAGGGTCAATGTCTGTGTCCCGCGCGCGGCGTTGAGAAACTCAAAGTCGTGCTGGCCACAGGATGGGCACGTGGGCCGCGGGCCATCCAGGTCGAACATCTCGAATGAATTGTCCCACAAGTCATAATGAATCATGCCCCGGTTCAAGTCGCCAAAACCGGCCAACTGCTTGATCGCCTCGCCAGCCGCAATCGATGCCAATACGGCCACCGAGGGCCCCAGGACACCGGCGGTATCGCACGTCGGGGTTGTGCCGGGCGCCGGTATATCGCCCATGTAACAGCGCAGGCATGCGGTTTCCCCCGGCCGGATCGTCATGGTCGTACCGTACGATCCGATGACACCGGTGTAGATCCATGGTTTGCCCAGCTTGACGGCAACGTCGTTCAGCAAATAGCGCGTCTCGAAATTGTCGGTGCCATCCATGATCAGATCGGCATCCTGTACGAGCTGCACCACATTGCCGGCATCGACGTCGACCACCACCGGCTCGACCTCGATCGTTGAATTGATCCGGCGCAGCTTCTGGGCCGCGGCTACTGCCTTGGGCAGCCCTGCCTCGATGTCGTCCTCGTCGAACAGCAGCTGGCGCTGCAGGTTATTGAGCTCGATGTAGTCACGATCGACGATGCGCAGATAACCAATCCCGGCCCGCACGAGATGGTTGGCAATGACCGTACCCGTAGCACCACAGCCCACCAGCACCACGCGCGACGCCAACAGCCGCTGCTGCCCCCCTTCGCCCAGGCCGGCGAAGATCGTCTGACGAACGTAACG
>CAZXQZ010000356.1:0-2046 GCA_964642445.1 uncultured Anaerolineae bacterium | reverse complement strand
TCTGTGGCCTGAAGAAAGGACCCCTTCTTTGCGCTACTCACGCATTCTCCTCAAGTTGAGCGGCGCCGCGGTCGCCGGACACAGCGACTTTGGTTTCGACCCCACGGCCCTCAATTTTATCGCCGACGAAGTGCTGAAACTGCACCAGGCCGGGATCGAAATAGGCATCGTGATTGGGGGCGGCAATATCTTCCGCGGCAACCTGGGCGCGCAGTGGGGCATCGAGCATGCCGAGGCCGACAACATCGGCATGATGGCGACAGTGATCAACAGCCTCATGCTGCGTGGAGTGCTGGCCAGCCGGGGCAGCGCCGAGGTACGTGTGATGACGGCCATTCCGATCAATACCGTGGCCGAGCCGTTCATTCGCCTGCGGGCTATCCACCACATGGAAAAGGGTTACATCGTCATTTATGCGGCCGGCACGGGGCAGCCCTTTATGACCACCGATTATCCTGCGGTACAGCGTGCTATCGAGGTACGGGCCCAGGCGCTGCTGGCGGCCAAGTCGGGCACGGATGGTATTTACACCGCCGATCCGAACCTGGATGCATCCGCACGTCGTTTTGTCTGCGTGGATTACAACACCGTGGTGCGCAATAATCTGCGCGCCATGGATCAAAGTGCGGTAATCCTGGCGCGCGACCATAAGCTGCGCCTGCACGTGTTCAACTTCGATCAACCCGATGCCATGATGCGCGTGTGCAGCGGGGAGGACGTGGGAACGTTGATCAGCGATTGTCAAGAGGATGTCCTGATGACCGATCAGGGCATGCCATCCGTGCAGCGGGCATGACGTGAGCAGCCGCGGCGATGCGGTACTGGGGTGATCGGGATGACAGCCTACCGTAGGGCCATCGTTGTCGACGATCTGGCGGTTGAACGCCAGCTGGCGGTTTATGCCCTCGAGCAGGCCGGTTGGCAGGTGTATACAGCGCGCAATTCGCTGGAAGGTATGCTGCACATCGAGCGCATGCTGGCCGGCCCCGAAGCCTCCGGGACCCTGATCCTGACCGACCTGCACATGCCGAACGACCCTGCCTACCGCGAGATGGCCAATCGGCGAGCCACAGCCGGCGCCAGTTTTGCCCTCTACGTGCGGGGCCGCATGGAACGTGGTGAGCTGCCGCGCGTACCCATCGTTGCGTTGACCGCCATGACCGCGCGCGAAGTACACATGACCGCCCTGGCCTTCGGCTGTGATGCCGTGCTGCACAAGCCGGCCACCCCCGACCTGGCCGATCGGATCATCGAGGCATTGCGGCAGGCCCAGGCCAACCCCGAAGCGGTCGGCGCCGAACCACTGCTGCGCCTGCTGCGCGGGCAGTTGATCGAAGCCCTGGCACGTGAACGGCCCAATGCGCCCACGATCACCGAGCGTGACCTGACTCGAGCCCTCTTTGCCTACCGGCGCCAGGGATTGGTCGGCCTCGGCAACAGCAGCCTGGCCCTGGCCCTGGCACCTCACCTGAGCAGTGCCGTGCAGCGCGGTGAATATGCCTATACGGCACTGCACCAACACCTCGATACTATCAAACGCCTGGGCGCTGAGGAGTCACTGACCATTCTGCAAGGCGAGCTGCTGAACCTGTCGACACCCGACGAAGTACGGCGCGAGCTGGGGATCTCACGCAGCGAATACTACCGCCGGCGCAATGAGGCTATGACGGTGCTCCTGGACCTGCTCACCCAGCAGTCTTGAGCCGAGAATCTCGTCTGGCACGTTGGCCGCTCAACGCAGCGCCGACCAGCTCCAGAGAATCAATAGTACGCATAACACGACAAACCCCAGCGTGATGGTCCAGGACATTGTTTCCCACATGATCATGGCTGCCTCTGCGCATTCTGTGTTCGTTGCGCCCCAACCATAACACAAAACGAGCCCGGTGAGACAGCTTTTTTCCCCAATTTGTCCCAGGATTTTCCCCAAAAATTCCCAGGTGGCCGCCGACTTCCCTGTGTGCACGACACCCGGTGATGCCCGCCCAAAAGAAAAGGGGTGGATGCCGGCTGATTGCAGCCGGCATCCACCCCTTATGGGTGACT
>CAZXQZ010000355.1:0-3248 GCA_964642445.1 uncultured Anaerolineae bacterium | reverse complement strand
GCCTGCCGCGTTTTTTGGTGCACGCCATGTGGTCCATGCGTGCCAGAAGCCACTTCACCGCCAGGCGGTTCTGCGGTGAACCATGACACATCGTGCGCCAGCTCAAGTCTCGGCTGCGTTTCGGCGGGCCGGGCGCGTGACGATCGAGGGGACAGGTTTCAGTCATGTTTGCAGTAGTCGAGTCCGGTAGTAAACAGTACAAGGTACAGCGCGGCGATCTCATCGACGTGGAGCTGCTGCCAGGTGCACCCGGTGACACGGTGCAGCTCGATCGGGTGCTGCTCATCGCCGATGGTGACACCGTGACGGTGGGTAAGCCGCTTGTGGAAGGCGCGCACGTCCGGGCCACGGTGGTCAAAGAGGCCAAGGGCAAAAAGGTTGTCATTTTTATGTATCGCCCGAAAAAACGCATTCGCCAAAAGACAGGTCATCGCCAGCGGTACACCCGCCTGCAGATCGAAGAGATTGTGGCCTGAGAGACGATGGGTTGAGTGGAGATAGGATTAAAAGATCATGGCACACAAAAAAGGTGGCGGCAGCAGCCGTAATGGTCGTGATAGTAATGCGCAGCGCCTGGGCGTCAAGCGGTACGACGGTCAGCAGGTGACGGCTGGTTCGATCATTGTGCGCCAGCGCGGCACGAAGGTCAAACCGGGCCACAACGTGGGTCTTGGCCGTGACCATACGCTATTTGCGACAATCGATGGCTTCGTGAAATTCGAGGCGTACTCCCGGGATCAGCGCAAAGTCAGCGTTTACCCGGAGCGGGTCGTCTAGGCGTTTTTGCCGGCCCACACAAAGTCCCAAAGAAGAAATATACGTTTTCCCAGTCCTTTTGAGCGGCGGTTGGGAGCCGGTGGCTGCAAGGGCTGGCAGAAATGAGGAAATCCCATGCGCGACAATATTCATCCCACTTACTATCACGACACACAGGTGACCTGTGCGTGCGGCAATACCTGGACGACTGGTTCGACGAAAAAGACGATCCGCACCGACGTCTGTTCGGCCTGTCATCCTTTCTTCACCGGTGAGCAGCGCATCGTCGACACGGCGGGCCAGGTGGAGCGCTTTATGAAGCGCCTGGAAACCAAGAGCACCAAGGCCGCGCAGGTCGAAGCCGAGCGTATCGCCAAGGCCAATGCCGAGGAGGCTGCCCGCATCGCCCGGCGCCGCGGCGACAGCCGCTAATCACGCAAACAGCACAGAGGCTGAGGCCCCACAACGGCTTCAGCCTTTTTTCATTTATGAGGAGTATCACATGCCCTTTATGCAGCCCAACGGCGGCTGGATTGAGTTGATCTGCGGCAGCATGTTCAGCGGCAAGACCGAAGAGCTGATTCGTCGTGTGCGGCGCGCGCAGATTGCCAAACAAAAAGTGCAGGTGTTCAAGCCCGAAATCGACGACCGTTACACCCTGGCCCAGGTCTCGTCGCACACCGGTATGCAGTGGGAGGCGCACGCCATCACCTCGGCCCAGGCCATCTACGATCTGCTGGAGCCTGATACGACGGTGGTGGCGATCGACGAAGTGCAGTTCTTCGACTGGACGGTGGCCGAGATTGCGGCGTCACTGGCCGACCGTGGCTTGCGCGTGATCTGTGCCGGGCTGGACCTCGATTTCCGAGGCGAGCCGTTTGGCCCCATTCCCTTGCTGATGGCCCAGGCGGAAATGGTGGAGAAACTGCATGCGATTTGTGTCTGCTGTGGTGCCCCGGCCGCCCGTACCCAGCGCCTGATCAATGGCCGCCCGGCCAACTATGACGACCCCGTCATCCTGGTGGGAGCCGCCGAGGTGTACGAAGCGCGCTGCCGGACGTGCCACGCCGTGCCTGGACGTCCGCAACGCAACTAACCCCCACCGGACAAACGCTGCCATGCCTTACCACGCCTGGTTCCAATGTGTGCGCGGCTGCCAGGGTCGCTATTCCCTCTACGAAGTTGTCTACACCTGCCCCACGTGCGGTGGTCTGCTTGAGGTCGCCCATGATGTCGCCAACCTGCACGACCGCAGCGCCGCGGTGTGGATGTCGCTCTTCGAGCGGCGCGCAGCGACGACGCAGTGGCCATACGGCTCAGGGGTGTGGGGCAAAAAAGAATGGGTCGTGCCCGATATCGATGATACCAACATCGTCTCGTTGTTCGAGGGTAACTCCAACCTGTTCTGGGCCGAACGCCTGGGCAAACAGATCGGCCTGCCCGACCTGTGGGTGAAAATGTGCGGCAACAGTCACACCGGGTCGTTCAAAGACCTGGGTATGACCGTGCTGGTGAGTGTGGTCAAAGAGATGATCACGCGCGGCGTACCCATCCGCGCAGTGGCCTGTGCTTCAACTGGAGATACTTCCGCCGCCCTCGCTGCTTACGGCGCCGCGGCGGGGATTCCGACGATTGTGTTTCTGCCCCAGGGCAAAGTCAGCGCGGCCCAGCTGATCCAGCCCATCGCCAACGGTGCCCTCGTTCTGGCCCTCGACACCGACTTCGACGGCTGTATGCGCATCGTCCAGGAAGTGACGCAGGACAATTCGATCTACCTGGCCAACTCCATGAATTCACTGCGCATCGAGGGCCAGAAGACGGTTGGCATCGAGATCGTGCAGCAGTTCGACTGGGCTGTACCCGACTGGATCATCATCCCGGTGGGCAATCTCGGCAACATCAGCGCCCTGGGCAAGGGTTTGCGCCTGATGAAAGACCTCGGCCTGATCAACCGCCTGCCACGGCTGGTGGCTGCGCAGGCGGCCAAGGCCAACCCACTGTACCTGAGCGCACAGGATGGCTTCAAGGAAAAGGTGGTCGTGCAGGCACAAACCACCTTGGCGTCGGCGATTCAGATTGGCAATCCGGTCAGTTACGAGAAAGCGGTGACCACTTTGCTCGAGTTCGACGGTATCGTCGAGCAGGCGAGCGAACATGAGCTGGCCGATGCCGCTGCACGCGCCGACCGCACCGGTATGTACACCTGCCCGCATACCGGGGTGGCCCTGGCGGTGCTATTCAAGCTGCGCGAGCGCGGTATCATCCAGGGCAACGAACGCGTGGTCGTCATTTCAACCGCCCACGGTTTGAAGTTCACCCAGTTCAAAGTCGGTTACCACGAAGATACCCTGGCCGAGGTGGAGGCGGTGCACGCCAACCCACCGATTTACCTGCCGGCTGACGTCGATGTCGTGCAGAAGGTGATTGCGCGGCGCGTTGGGAGTAGGGAGTAGGGAGTAGGGAGTACGGAGTAGGGAGTAGGGAGTAGGGAG
>CAZXQZ010000354.1:0-3249 GCA_964642445.1 uncultured Anaerolineae bacterium | reverse complement strand
CTGAGAGTCGTTGAAGTACGCGGGCACCGTGATGACGGCTTCCGTCACCGGCTCACCCAGGTACGCCTCGGCATCGGCCTTCAGCTTCTGCAGGATCATGGCCGAGATTTCTGGCGGCGAGTACTCGCGCCCACCCATTTCGACCCAGGCGTCACCGTTGGGTTTGTCAGCGATCTTATAAGGTAGGATCTGACGGGCCTTCTGGACCATGGCATCGCTGTACTTGCGCCCCATGAGGCGTTTGACGGAAAAGATCGTATTATCCGGGTTCGTGATGGCCTGGCGGCGCGCCACCTGACCTACGAGACGCTCACCGGTTTTGGAATTGACCGCCACCACGGACGGAATCAGGCGTGATCCTTCCACGCTGGGAATGACGACCGGCTCTCCGCCTTCCATGACCGCCACGACTGAGTTGGTTGTGCCCAAATCGATGCCAATAATCTTACCCATAATTGCTCCTCGTTCTTGTTTTCACGGGCTGTCAGAGTCCGTATTGTTTTGTCACTGAGGGCTTGTCAAAGAATAACTTACCGGCTTTGCGGCGAATTCCGGCCATTTTGCAGGAAGTCATTCTTTGACAGGCTTTAGCCGGCTAAGCAGCCCGCGCCACGCGCACCATGGCCGGTCGCAGCACACGCTCGCCCAACATGTACCCTTTACGCACTTCACCGATAATTTGATTCTCGTCATGACCCTCGGCCACTTCGTGCGTCACCGCTTCGTGGCGCGTCGGGTCGAACGCCATGCCGGCGGTTTCGATGGCGGCGACCCCTTCACTGGCCAGGATCGACTGCAGTTTACGCAGGATCAGGGCAAAACCATCCACCCAATTCTGATCCTGCTCGCCCAGGTCGGCCGGCACGTGGGCAAACGCCAGGTCGAAATCATCGACCACCGCCAGGAAACGCTGCAGCAGGCGCTCGTTGGCCCCTACGATCAGCTCGGCGCGCTCGCGTTCGGCGCGCCGGCGGATGTTTTGGCTCTCGGCGACGGCCCGCAGCCAACGGTCCTTGTAGTCCGCCGTCTCGGCCAGCGCGGCGGCCAGTTCGTTTTGCACGGCCAGCAGCTGATCGTCGGTAGAGGGTGCCAGCGCCTCCAGGATGTTTTCGCTGTTCGGCAAACTATCCCCGATTTCGGCTGTGGTGGGGTCTGCCGCCATGGTGTTCTTGGTTTCGTCTCGCATCACATCACTCATTGGATAAAACAAACGCCTCCTGCGTGTATCGATCGAACCGCCACGCGCGCATATCCCTCGCTCAACCGTAAAACTCGCGCAGCAGCTCGCTCATCAGGGTCGACACATAACGCACGGCGGAAATCGTGCGCCCGTACGGCATGCGCAGCGGACCCAGCACACCCAATACACCGCTGGCCCCTTCATCGACGCCGTACCGCGAGAGGACCAGGCTGACGTTGTTCAGCTCGCGCCAGCGGCCTTCACCCCCGATGATCACCTGCACACCGTCGGTGGCACGCGTTTCGGTCAGAATCGTCTCCAGCAGCGGCCGCGTCTCGATGATCTCGACGACGCGGCGAATCATGTCTCCCTCGGCGAATTCGGGCTCGGTCAATGCATGGCTCAAGCCTTCGCGATAAATCTCATTGGCCGGCATGTCCAGGCGCAACATCACGGAGCCGATCAGTTCGACAACATCCCGCGCCAGCGGGCTCCACGCCGTCGTCTGTCCACTGATTTGTTCGCTGGTCCGCCCCGCCAGATGCTCGTTCAGCTCGTTGCTCAAACGCTGCAGCTCGTCGGCCGTGACCGGCAGGTTCAACATCTGCTGTTTGACACTGCCCTCATGTGTAACCAGGACCATCAGCACGATGCCATCGCGAATCTCGATCAGCTCCACCCGCTTGAGCCGGCTGCTCGGTGCCTTCGGCGGCGTGGCCAGCGCAATGTTACGCACCGTGTGCGCCAGGACGGCCACCGCCAGCTTGACCCATTGATCGAGCTCGGCCCGCGCCTGCCCAAACTGGTGACTGATCTGCAGGCGATCTTCGGAGGGCAGCATCGTATCACCCAGCAAATGCTCGACGAAATAGCGGTACCCTTCCTCGGTGGGCATGCGCCCCGCCGAGGTGTGCGGGTGCGTCAGATAACCAAGGTCCTCCAGTGCAGCCATCTCGTTGCGCACTGTGGCCGGACTGATCCCCAAGTCATACAGGTCCAGGATGGCGCGCGAACCGACGGGGGTGCCGCGCGCAATGTATTCACGCACCACCAGCCCCAATACGATCTGTCGCCGCGCACTGAGCTCGTCTACCATGATCCCGGTCCGCCTGTTTGTCTGTTTAGCACTCTCGTGCTGAGAGTGCTAACGAAGCGGGTCATATCATACCATGAAGGGCACAGGATGTCAAAGTAAGGCCAAATCGCGTTTGCGCGTCTGCCCAGGCCCGGTTACAATGTTGGTGGCAGCAAATAACCCTGGCTCGACCAATGCGGGCCTCCTGGAAGAGACGAACATGACGTATAACGCACCCAAAGGAACCAACGACATTTTGCCCGAAGCCTGGCCCTACTGGCGTCATGTCATCGGCCACATCCAGCGCATTACGCAGCTCTACGGCTTCGAGCCAATCGACACCCCAATCTTCGAGCAGACGCAGCTGTTTGCGCGCGGCGCGGGTGAAGGATCGGACCTGGTCGTGCAGAAGGAGATGTACTCGTTCCAGGACAAAGGTGGCGAGGACCTGACACTGCGCCCCGAGTTTACGGCGGGCATCTTGCGCGCGTACGTGGAAAACGGCATGCACACGCGCCCTTCGCCAGTGCGCCTGTATGCGGTTGGCCCGATCTTTCGCCAGGAGAAGCCGCAGGCCGGGCGTTACCGCATCCACCACCAGTTCAACGTCGAAGCACTGGGTGAAGAGGACCCTGGCATCGACGTAGAGGTGATGAGTATCGCCTGGGATTTGTACGCCGCGCTCGGTTTCAGCGGTCTGTCGTTCATGATCAACAGCACCGGCTGCCGTACCTGCCGGCCGGCCTTCGTCGATGCGCTGCGTGCCTATTTCACGCCGCTGCGCGAGCAGCTGGCCGAAATCGACCGCACGCGCCTGGTGCGCAATCCACTGCGCCTGCTCGACTCGAAAGACCCGGCGATGGGGCCTCTGCTGGAGGCGGCACCGCGCATTCATGACTTCCTGTGTGAGGACTGCCGCAGCCACTTTGCCACCCTTTGTCGTTATCTCGATGCGCTGCAGCGGCCCTACACCGTCAATCCGCGCCTGGTGCGC
>CAZXQZ010000353.1:0-3263 GCA_964642445.1 uncultured Anaerolineae bacterium | reverse complement strand
TGAGCTTGACCAGGTCGAGGGCCGATTCGACGCACTCGCGCAGATCGAAGGGCTGCTGTTCCAGGTCCATCCGGCCGGCTTCGATTTTCGAGAAGTCCAGGATGTCGTTGATGATAGTGAGCAGCGCATCGCCGGAGGTACGGATGGTCTCGGCAAAATCACGCTGGTCGGGTGACAGCTGGGTGTCGAGCAGCAGGCCGCTCATGCCGATGATTGCGTTCATGGGGGTGCGGATCTCGTGGCTCATCGTGGCCAGGAAGGCGCTCTTGGCCTGGGTGGCTGCTTCGGCCGCCTCCTTGGCCTCGCGCATCGCGGCCTCGGCGCGCTTGAGATCGGTGACGTCGAAGTAGGTCAGCATGCGCCCATCGTCGGGCAGCACGAAACCTTGAAACTTGAGGATACGCCCGTCGCCGCGCTGAAACTCGGATGCCGCGACGGCACCGGCTTGCACAGCGGCCACGCGGTCTGCCACGTAGGCATCGAAGCGGTCTTCCGCGATCAGGTACAGCCCGCTGTGGCGATTGTAATTGATCAAATCGGCCAGCGTGGGCCGGTGGGTGAGAAAATCCTCAGGCAGCCGCCACATCTCGCGCAAGGCACGGTTGCCCATGCGGCAGCGCAAATCGGACCCCAGCAGCAGAATACCGTAGTTGATGGCGTCGAGCACGACCTGCTGCTCGGCCAGGGTGGGCACCGCGTCGTTTTCGAGACGCTCCGTCGCACTCATACCAGCTCTCCTGCCCATGCCGCGCCCGCGGGTGGGGTAGGGCGATTCGTCGTCTAGACCTCAAGTCGTCCCAATGCCTGCCGGTACAGCGCCGTCAGGGGGTGGTCGGGATAGCGCGTCACGAACACACCGGCACTGGCCAGCACCATCATGTCGTCGCTGTGCGGCAGCACGGCGGCGACCTCGCAGCCGTACGCCTCTTCGACGCGTGCCTGCACCGCGGCGGCGTCGAAGGCGGCCGGCACTTTGTTGACGATCAGCCGCAGGCACGGGACTTCGAGCTTGCGGGCCACTTCCACCGTCACGGCGGTACCCTGATAGTCCTGCTGGTCGGGCCGCAGGACGACGACCAGCACGTCCGATAAGGCCATCGAGAGCAGGGTCTCTTCGTTCAAGCCGGGGTGCGTGTCGACGAGGAGGGTATCCAGGCGCAGGGTCGTGATCAGCTCGCGGAAGCCGTCGTTCAACAGGCCAACATCGTAGCCTTCGCGCAGGATGCGGGCGATTTCGCCGGCTTTGAGGCTCGACGGGATGAGCAGGACCCGGCCGGGGACGCGTGGTCCCAGGCTGGCTGTCACGTCGTGGGCGGTTTGTTCGATGCTGCAGCGTCCCCAGAGGTAATCGTTGAGGGAGCGGCCCAGTCCGGTGTCGTCCAGGCCAAACAGGACATGAATGCCGGGTGAGGCGATGTCGGTGTCGATGACGCCGACGCGCTGGCCACGCAGCGCAAGCAGTGCCGCCAGATTGGCCGTGGTATTCGACTTGCCCGTGCCGCCACGAAACGAGTGGATCGAGATAATCTTGGACATATCTTAGAATTCCTTTACTTCATCATAGGCCCAACACTCAAACCCTGTCAAGTTTTACGAATTCCGGGATCGGCCAACCGCTGAACAGGCGGCCATGCACGATCTCGAACGCCCTGGCCCTGTCGCCGAAATGCGGTCGTTGTATTGTAGCAGCACCCGTGATCATGACACGCCGCTTTGCCAGGCCAGCAGATCCGGGTGTAATTCGCCGCAACGAATGGCCGTCAACGAATGGGGGTAACGAATTAGCGAATGCTGCGTGGCCCATTTGTTCATTCGTTCTGCCGCAGGCATGCGTTGACGGCCGCGCCGCAGGTGTGCGATGCATCCTCCCGTGGCCAAACGGTATTGACTGGGGTTGGTAGATGTGCGACAATAGGCCAACAGTTGCTGCCGCAACGCCATCCTGCCAGGAGTATGCTGGACCATGCAAACGTCGAATGCCTGCAAACCGTCGGCCCACCGTTTGACTGCTATCGCGCTCGTTCTTCTATTGGTCGGCGGCTGTGCCAGCCAGCCAACGCAGACGCCAGCCGCCATCCCTACCGCGGCCAGTGATCTGCTGGTATTGCCCACCGAGCCGGCGGCCTCGCCCACGCCGACCTCCCCGCCGGCCACGCTTTCCCCATCGCCAACCGCCGAGCCTCCGCCGGCAACCGCGACCCCCCGGCCAACCGCCGCGCCCACCGAACCGGCTCCAACTGTCACGCTCACACCGGCACGTGAACCGTCCCTGCAAGAATATGCCGTGCCGGACGGCGCACATCCCCACGACGTGGCGCCGGCACCCGATGGCACGGTCTGGTACACCGCCCAGCACCAGGGCGCACTGGGTAACCTGGATCCGCGTACTGGTGAGACCCGGCACATCGCCCTGGGCACCGGTTCCGCACCGCACGGCGTCATCGTCGGACCCGATGGTGCGCCGTGGATCACCGACAGCGGCCTCAACGCCATCGTGCGCGTCGACCCGGCCAGCGACCAGGTTCAGGTTTTCCCACTGCCCGCCGCCAGCGGCTACGCCAACCTGAACACGGCTACCTTCGACCGCGACGGCGTGCTCTGGTTCACCGGGCAGAGTGGCATCTACGGCCGGCTGGACACCGCCACGGGGCAAGTCGACGTATTCCCGGCACCGCGCGGCCGCGGGCCGTACGGCATCGCGACGACGCCGGGCGGGGACGTGTACTACGCGTCACTCGCCGGCAGCCACATCGCCCGCATCGACCGGGAAACCGGCCAGGCGACGGTTATCGAACCACCCACGGCGGGCCAGGGTGCGCGCCGCGTCTGGTCGGACTCCCAGGGCCGCATCTGGGTCAGCGAATGGAACGCCGGGCAGGTCGCCGTGTATGACCCGGCAACGGACACCTGGCGCGAGTGGCAGCTGCCCGGCAGCCGGCCGCAGGCCTATGCAGTCTACGTCGACGAACTCGACAACGTCTGGCTAACCGACTTCGGCGCCAACGCGCTCGTGCGTTTCGATCCGGTGGACGAGCAGTTCGACGTGTTCGAGCTGCCGAGCCGCGGCGCCGCCGTGCGCCAGATCCTGGGCCGGCCGGGCGAGCTGTGGGGTGCGGAGTCGGCGACGGATAAACTCGTGGTGGTGCGTTACTGAGGTTCGAGCTGCCCGTGAGGCCAGGGGCCCGTTGTTTTTTACAAGAAACTCTGGCTGCGATGAGTGCCGCACGCCCACGTGCGGCACAGGCTTTCCACGAAGAAGGAGT
>CAZXQZ010000352.1:0-3351 GCA_964642445.1 uncultured Anaerolineae bacterium | reverse complement strand
CCGGCCGCAAAGACCTGCCATTCGGCCGCCTGCTGGTCAAGCTGGGCACGGATCTCGGGCCGGCTGGTGGGTGGGACGCGGGCGGCCGGTGTGGTCAGGTGCGGCACCGCACCGCCGTCACGCAGGATGCTGAGGGTATCTGCGAACAGGGTGCGTGCGTCGTCCAGCACAACCGAGGCGCCCGGCTTGTCATCCTGGGAAAGCTCCAGGGCCAGGCGTGTCATCTGCTGTACGAGCATACGCTGGCGGCCGGCCAGGTTGACCAGCAGCGCGTCCTGGTGCTGGGCCTCCAGCGACCAGAAGGTGACGGCTGCTGAGACGCTCACCAGCAGAAAGAAACCCAAAAACAGCCAGGCCAGCCGGCCACGCAGCGTGGAGAATTGCATGCCAGTGGTTTCCCGCGAACTGAGTTCAGAGATGATTCAAATTATACACAGAAAGCGCACAAGTGCCACATCGGCAGGGCGGCCGCGCGCGGTCCCTACCGTGCAGGTCGTTGGGGTGGCCCAGGTTGCAGGGGAAGACCCTTCGGGTTTTTCCCGGTATCGCGGGTGACTGGAACGTCACGCCAGTGCCTGCTGGCGCAGACGGCTGGCCATCGACGAAAACCCGAAGGGTCTGCCCCGTGATGCAAGAATTATCCTGTAAATCACCCAACCTGTGGTACAATAAAAGCCACTGGAGGTCGTTGTGCACGGTTCATCGCACGTTCGGCACGATCCCGATACGCCCATCGACTTCGGCGAGTGGGTCAAGCGCCGCCGCCAGCGCCTCGACTTGACCCAGGCCGAGCTGGCAGACCGTGCCGGCTGCTCGGTATTTGCCCTGCGCAAGATCGAGACCGGTGAGCGCCGCCCCTCCAAGCAGCTGGCCGCACTGCTGGCGGGTGCGCTGGAGATCCCGCCGGCCGAGCAGGTGTCCTTCGTGCGTGCGGCGCGCGGCGAAATTAGCGGGGCGCGCCTGCCCAGCCCGGCTCCGGCGTCGCCCATCACCCGGCCGCAGTCCGCCCCACCGGCCACGTCACCCCTGCACAACTGGCCACCCCAGCCCACGCCCCTGGTTGGCCGCGACCACGAGCTGGCCGCGCTGGGCCGGCTGCTACGTGACCCGCTCTGCCGCCTGCTCACCCTCATCGGGCCGGGTGGCATTGGCAAGACCCGGTTGGCGGTGGAGGTCGCCGCCCAGGAGCAGGCCCAGTTTGCCGATGGCGTTTGGTTCGTGCCGCTGGCACCGGTGGCCGCGCCTGCGGCGGTTGTTTCGGCCATCGTCGAGGTCCTCGGTTTTGTCGTGCTGGGCCAGGTCGAGCCCCAGGTGCAGCTGTTGAATCATTTGGCCCACCAGAAGATGCTGCTCGTCCTGGACAACTTCGAGCACCTGCTGGTCAGCACGCCGCTGCTGGCCGAGATTCTGGCGCATACGCCGGGTGTGAAGCTGCTGGTGACCTCGCGCGAGCGTCTCAACCTGCAGAGCGAGTGGGTCTTCGTGACCCAGGGTCTGCCGGTGCCTCCCCCCGACCAGCTGCACCGTGCCCATGAATACGATGCGATCCGGCTGTTCGTGCAGAGCGCACGGCGGGCCCGGGCCGATTTTGAGCTGCACGGCGAGGAGACCGCGGCGGCGGTGCGGGCCTGCCAGCTGGTGGAGGGCATGCCGTTGGGGATCGAGCTGGCGGCGGCCTGGACGCCGCTGTTGAGCTGCGGGGAGATCGCGCAGGAGATCCAGCAGGGTCTCGACTTCCTCAGCACGGCGCTGCGCGACCTGCCTGAACGGCAGCGCAGCCTGCGGGCCGTATTCGATCACTCCTGGCGCCTGCTGACTGCCTCCGAACGGTCGGTGCTGGCCCGACTGGCGGTGTTTCACGGCGGCTTCGAACGGCCGGCCGTCGAGGCTGTGGCCGGGGCCAGCCTGGTGACGCTGCTGGCCCTGACCTCGAAGTCGCTCATTCGTCGCAGGGAGAGCGGCCGTTACGACCTGCACGACGTCGTGCGCCAGTACGCCCATTCTCACCTGGCCGAGACGCCCGATTACGACGAGACGTGTATGCGTCACAGCCGGTACTACCTGACCCTGCTGCATCACCGCAACCGTGCGCTGCGCAGCGACCAGCAGCGTGACGTCCTGCGCGAGCTGGTCGGCGAGGTCGACAACTTGCGCGCAGCGTGGAACTGGGCGGTGGCGCACGGGATGATCGACGCCCTGGAACCGGCCATCCGCACCCTCGGCCTGCTGTGCGAGCTGGCGGGCTGGTTGGACGAAGGGGTTCAGCTGCTCGAAGGGATCGTGCAGATCGGCCGGGCGTGCCGCGAGGACCCGGCCCGGATCAGGATGCTGGGTGAAGCGTTAGCGCTGCAGGGGCTGCTGCTGTTCCGGCTGGGTCACTTCGACGCGGCGCAGGCCCGGCTGTGCGAGAGCCTGGTTTTGCTGCGCCCCCTGGGTGATCCTGGCCTGCTGGCTGCCCCGTTGGTCTACCACGCCGTTATCGAGCACCTGGAGGGGGCGCTGGATCACTCGCAGGCCCTCTTCGAAGAGGCGCTCGTTTGCACGCGGGCGGTCGGGGACCGCTGGTTCGAGGCCTACGCCGAGTTCAACCTGGGTTACCTGGCCAGCCAGCGGGGTCATTACCGTGACGGTTACCAGCAAATGGAAGTTGGGCTGGCGCTATGGCGTGCGATTGGGGATCCGCGTTCCATCAGCCTGGGGTTGAACTTCATCAGTCCGAGCGCGATCCGTTTGGGTTATTACGCACAGGCCGAGGCCTTTCTGCGTGAAAGCGTGGAGTTGTGCGAGGGGGTGGGTGACCGCTGGGGCAGCGGCACGGCGTATCGTTACCTGGGGGTGGCGGCCCTGGCGCAGGGTGATGTGCTGCGCGCGCAGGCCATGCTGCGCAAGAGCCTGGAGATCTTCGGTGGTTTCGTCATCGGCTGGGACATCGTGCGGTCGCAGATCTACCTGGGTGATGCCGTGCGCGCCGCGGGTGACCGGGACGGGGCGCGCGCCATGCTGCGCGAGGCGTTGGATGAGGCGCTGGCCGTGCACGCCATACCGCTGGCCATCGATGCGTTGGCCGCGTTGGCTGGCCTGGTCCGGCCGGCGGATCCGGTCGTCGCGGCCGGCCTGGTCGCGTTCGTCCTGCAGCACCCGATGTGCGCGCACGAGTCGCGTGAGCGGGTCGAGGGCCTGTGGGCGCAGTACACCGCTGTTTTGCCGGAGGCGCAGCTAACGGCGGCCCGCTGCTGGGCCGCCGCGCAGACGCTGGAGACCGTGGTTGAGGTGGTGTAGGGGTACCCGTCCACGGACCGGTGGCGGTTGCACAGTTGCCATCTTTCCAAAAAGATGGCAACTGTGCAACCG
>CAZXQZ010000351.1:2202-3357 GCA_964642445.1 uncultured Anaerolineae bacterium | reverse complement strand
AGTGAAGAGGATGGCTGCACGGTGATGGATGCGTTTGTCGAGGCCGGGGGCAATTTCATCGACACCGCCGATGTGTACTCGCGCTGGGTGCCGGGTAATCCGGGCGGCGTGTCCGAGGAGATCATTGGTCGCTGGATGAAGGACCGCGGCAACCGGCGCCAGATCGTGCTGGCGACCAAGGTGCGCGGCCGGATGTGGGAGGGGCCCAACGGCGAGGGTCTGAGCCGGGCACACATCCTGCGGGCATGCGACGATTCGCTGCGCCGACTGCAGACCGACCACATCGACCTGTACCAGACCCACTACTTCGATGCCGACACGCCGATCGACGAGACGCTGCGTGCGCTGGATGACCTGGTGCGGGCCGGTAAGGTACGTTACATCGGCTGCTCGAACTACCCGGCCTGGCGGCTGACGCAGGCCCTGTGGACCAGTGACAGGCTCGACCTGGCGCGTTTTGACTCGCTGCAGCCGCACTACAGCCTGATCCACCGCGCCGAGTTCGAGCGCGAGCTGAAGCCGCTGTGTGAGAGCCTGCAAATCGGCGTGATTCCGTACAGTCCATTGGCCGGTGGGTTCCTGACCGGCAAATACCGCCGGGACAATATGCCGGACAGTGCGCGGGTGGGTGGCGTCAAGCGCTATTTGAATGACAAAGGTTTTGCGATCCTCGATGTGCTCGACCAGGTCGCGCGGCGGCACGGTGCGACAGACGCCCAGGCGGCGTTGGCCTGGCAGTTGGCGCAGCCGGTGATCACCGCGCCGATCTTTGGCGCGAACACAGTCGAGCAGTTGCAGGAGTTGCTCAAGGCCACAGAGGTCAAGCTGGAAGCGCGTGACATTGAGGAACTAAACCAGGCCAGTGCATGGGAGGAGCCGCTGTAGCCTGAGCCATCATCCCATGAACATTGGCTTCATCTCAACCCGCATCGCCGGCACCGATGGCGTGTCACTGGAGATCGCCAAGCTGGCGACAATCCTGCGCCGGCTGAGGCACGACTGCTGCTACTGCGCCGGGGAGTTGGACGACGGCTTCCAGCCCGGGCTGTTGGTTCCGGAGATGCACTTTGCCCATCCGGAGGCGGTGTGGATTCACGATCGCTGCTTTGGGACGATCGAAGCCGCGGGCGGGGAGACCCCGCCCCTACGCGAGCG
>CAZXQZ010000351.1:0-2102 GCA_964642445.1 uncultured Anaerolineae bacterium | reverse complement strand
CTGGTCATCAACTCGCTGGCCCAGCGGGCGCTGTGGGAACGCAAGGGTGTCAGGGCGCTGCTGCTGCCCAACATATTCGACTTCGCCACGGCCGCGCCGGCCATGACGCCGTTCAACGCCGATCTGCGCGCCAGCCTCGGTCTGAGCGACGATCACCTGCTGATCCTCCAGCCGACTCGCGTCATCGCCCGCAAAGGGATCGAGCTGGCCATCGAGCTGGTGCGCCGGCTGCAGGAGCCGCGGCACCGGGCGCGGCTGCTGGGCAAGGAGCCGGTGCTGGTGATCAGCCACCACGCCGGCGACGAAGGGCCGGCCTACCTGGCGAAGTTACAGACGCTGGCCGGCCAGACCGGCGTGCCGCTGGTCTACGCCGCCGATCGTTTCGGAACGCAGCCTGGAGTCGCACCCTACTTCAAAAATGCCGTCCACCACTGCATCTGCGGTGTCAGCGTTGACGAGGTACACGAGAAGATTGAAGACACCGGCCACGGCGGTGCCCAGTTCTCCGACGCCGCCAATATGCAGGTCGTGCTCGATTTTCTGGGTCGAACCCTGAAGTAGTAGATGGAATCGGCTTGATTGGCGCCGTAATGATCGTTCTTCTCGGTCTGGCATTCAGCGTTGAGCAAAAGGCCGGGTGAGACTTCGTGTGGTCAGCCAAGAACATTTTTTAGCCCGACAAGACCGGGCCGACGTGCGCAGACAGGTTGCCGATGCTTATGCCACCCAAATTCCGTTTCGATCCTTCCGTGCTCGCGGCCGATCCCGAACGGCGGCAGCGCATCCTGCCTGTGTTGGAGGCTGCGCTGCACGCCGTCGATCCCGGCCTGGCAGTGGCCCGAGCCATGCAGCACAGCGGCAGCCGGTTGAGCATCGGCGCTGCCGCCTACGAACTGGAGCAGTTCGAGCGGGTCTTTCTGTTGGGCTTTGGCAAGGCTGCCGTGGCCATGGGCCAGGCTGCGGCCGCTGTCCTGGGCGGACGGTTGGCAGCGGGCGTGCTTCTGACCAAATACGGCCACGCAGCTGGTGCCGACGCGCTGCCTGTCGACGTTGCCGTCTGCGAGGCGGGCCACCCCGTGCCAGACGAAGCAGGCGCGGTTGCGGCCCAACGAATCGCCGCGCTCGCACAGCAGGCCACAGCGCGCGATCTGGTGCTCTGCCTGATCTCTGGCGGCGGCTCAGCCCTGCTGACCCTGCCGGCCGGCGGTCTCACGCTAACCAACCTGCAAGCCACCACTGCGGCACTGCTGCGCTGCGGTGCGACCATCGACGAGATCAACACCCTGCGCAAGCACCTGGAGGCGCTCAAGGGCGGGCAACTGGCGCGGCTGGCCAGCCCGGCGGCCGTGGCCAGCCTGGTTTTGTCCGACGTCGTCGGCAGTCCGCTGGACGTGATCGCCTCTGGCCCCACCGTGCCTGACAGCTCCACCTGGGGTGATGCATGGGAGATCGTGGTGCGCTACGGCCTCGAGCCGGCCCTGCCCGCGACCGTGGTGCAGCGCCTACGCTCGGGTCGGGATGGCGATCTGCCCGACACACCCAAGGCCGGCGATCGCGCCTTTGTACGCTGCCAGACCACCGTCGTGGCCGACAATGCTGTGGCGGCTCAGGCGGCTGCGTGCAAGGCCCACGAACTGGGATTCGACGCGCAGGTGCTGAGCACCTTCGTCGAGGGCGAAGCGCGCGAAGTGGCCAGGGTGGCTGTGGCCCTGGGCCGCGAGGTCGCCACCCGCGGTCGGCCAGTGCCAGCCTGCCTGCTGTTGGGCGGCGAGACGACTGTCACCCTGCGCGGCGACGGCCGCGGCGGACGCAATCAGGAGCTGGCACTGGCGGCTGCGCTGGCGTTGGCGCGCGCGCCGGAGGGCGAACACATCGTCATCGCGTCCCTGGCCACCGACGGCAGCGATGGCCCCACCGACTCGGCCGGTGGACTGGCCGACGCTCGCACCGTGGCCCGCGGCCGGGCGGCCGGCCTGGACGCCGCTGTTCACCTCGCCCGCAACGATGCCTATCCGTTCCTTGAAGCCAGCGGAGACCTGCTGCACACTGGCCCAACCCAAACCAACGTCAACGACCTGATCGCCATCTTCGTATTCTGAACT
>CAZXQZ010000350.1:0-3389 GCA_964642445.1 uncultured Anaerolineae bacterium | reverse complement strand
CTGCGCTCTCCACCCAGCTACGGCCGCCGTGATGTTCACCGATGTGTTTGCAGATCGACAAACCCAGGCCGGTGCCTTTGTACAACCGGCTCGTGCCGCCATCGACCTGGTAGAAGCGGTCGAAGATACGTTCGTGCTCTTCCGGCGGGATGCCAATGCCACTGTCGGCGACGATCAGCTCTACCTTGTTGGACAGCTCGACGCCCGACAACGTGATGGTGCCGGCCGGCGGTGTAAACTTGATCGCGTTATCGACCAGGTTGGTGATTACCTGCTCGATGCGCATCGAATCGGCCTCGATGACCGGAAACTCAGCAGGCACCAGGTTGACCATATGCACCGACGCGGCCTCGGCCTGCGGCGTCATCTTGGCTACGACACTGGTGACCAGCTGGCCCAGGGCCACCGGTTCCAGGCGCAGTTTGATCTGCCCGGCTTCGAGGCGGCTGAACTCCAGCAAATCGTTGATCAGCCGCTGCAGCTGGCCGGTCTGTTCGCGGACGGTCTCCAGGAAGTCCTTTTGCAGGTCGTTGATGGCACCGGTTTTGCCCATCAGGATGATCTCGACGAAGCCCTTGATCGAATGCAGCGGTGTCTTGAGCTCGTGCGACACCACGCTCAGGAAGTTGGTCTTCATCCGCTCCAGCTCGACGCGGGCCGTGATGTCGCGCAGCACGGTGACGACGCCGCGCACCTCACCGTCGGTCGTGATCATCGGCGAAGCCGCGGCCTGGTACGTGCGCGGTCGCCCGTCGACGGCCGCCATCTCCAGCTCACGCACGGCGACCTGTTGGCTGTGGGCCAGGGTCTCTTCGATCAGATTCACGAGCGGACCACTGGGAATCAGGAGTGACAGCGGCATACCCCCGGGCAGGTCGGCGGGCAGGCCACACATGCCGGCAGCCGCCGGGTTCATCAGCAGCAGGTTGAGCTGCGGGTCGGTGACGATGACACCGTCGCCAATGCCAACCACCACGGCCTCCAGCTCACTGCCCTTTTCCCACGTTTCCTGGTAGAGCTGTGCGTTCTCGATGGCGGTCGTGGCGAAATAGGCAAACGACGTGGCAAGCTGCCGTTCGGCTTCGCCCAGTGTTACTCCGGGACGGCTGTCGCCCAGGTAGAGGGCACCAATCGGGCGTTGGCGGGCCATGAGCGGAATGATCAGGCAGGAGCGCATGCCCCAGGTCTCGAAGAGGCGTTTTTGGGTGGCGTTCGGACTGCTTACCGCGTCCAGCACCGTCACCGCTTTTTCGCTGATCAGGGCAGCCGCGGTGGCTGGCTCATCACTGACGGGCACCTCGAAGGGACGCGGGGCTGTCCGCCCGCCATCGGTCGTCAGGCTGCCTACCAGGCGCCCTTCGTCGCGCTGCATGACGGCCACGGCGCAGTGACTGAGCCCCAACAAATCGGCCAGGCGGCCCACGGTTAGCTGCAGGACCTCTTCCATTTGTAATGTCGAGGCAAGCGCTTTCATCACCTCTTGCAGAGTGCGCAGCTCCAGCACGCGCTGGCCCAGGTCAGAGGCGGTGCGCTGTAGGGTAGCCGTTTTTTGAGCCAGATCGTGTTCCTGCTGGGCCAGCGTATCGTTGAGCGTTTGGGCGGTGCGCTGCCAGCTCAAGACGTACCAGGTGGCCAGGCTGCCTCCCAAGATCCAGCCCCACAGCAGCAGGTAATTGAGCAGGAAGTTGCGCTCGCGCAGGAAACCCAGGCTGCCGTAGGTATACCAGAGCACGACGATGTACAGCGGGCCCAGGGTGAACGGCAGCCAGACGGCCCGTACATCGAGGGCGGGGGCCAGGACAACGGCCTTCATGGCCAACAATCCGTAGAGTAAAAAGAGGGGACTGGTGACACCGCCGCTGACCGAGATCAGGTAACTCACGAAGGCCACATCGGCGGCGAATCCTGCCACGAACAACCAGGGGGTGGGGCGCACGTTGAACACCCACAAGGCCAACGTCAAAACCAGGGTAACCAGGGCGTACAGCAGCCAGCCCGCCGACAGGCCTCCCGCAAAGGGCGACACGTCTGATGTGGTCATAACCAGGACGCCCAGCAGCAGCACGAGCCAGCGGGCCGGGGTGCCCACCACCCGCTCCAGGCGATATGCGCTGTGGAGGTCTCTCGTTGCGCTGTTGGTCATCGTTTACTCGTCGGCACGCAGGACATGGCGCCACACCCCATCGTCGGTGGCCATCAACAGCTGCCGCGGCGCGCGCGGGTCCACCACCAGTGCGTGCACATGTTGGTTTTCCAGGCCACGGCCAATGCTCACCCAGCTGGTGCCACCGTTGGAGCTGGCCAGCACACCGCCGCCGGCCGCGACGGCGTAGACCACCTGGGAATCTGCCGGGTCGATGGCCATGGCCTGGACACGCGCAGCACCTGGCAGATCACCGCGGTGCGACCAACTGGTGCCGGCGTCTGCGCTGTAGTAGATGCCCCGGTCGGTTGCGGCGTAGAGCCTTTCGGACGCAGCCGCCACCAGGTCGACACGGGTAGCTGGTCCTACGGCTCGCGCCTGCCAGGTTGGGGCGCTGATGCCATCCAGGCTGAACAGGTTGCCGGCCGATGTCACAACCAGGATGCGGGGTGTTGGCCGCTGGGCTGCACTGCTGCGCCGCGCGTCGACGGTCAGGATCGTGTGTGCCGTGCCGGCGGCGGCTGGCCAGGTAGGTGTTTCGACCCAGCTGGCATCACGACTTGCATGCCACAAGAGGCGATTGCCGTTGGCGACAATCAGCGTGCCGTCAGGGGTCAGCGCAACTGCGCCAGCCTGATCCGTTTCCAGGCTGCCCCGCATCAGCTGCCAGGTTGCGCCGCCATCGCTGGAATGATACAGGTTGGATTGATCGCCGGCCGCCAACAAAACGATCAGCTCACGGCCGTTGTTGGCATTGACCGCCAGGCGACTTACCGCGGGCACCTCCCAAAACGAATGACCCGGCAATCCGGCATCGGCTTCGTGCCACATTTCGAAGCCAGGTGAGCCGTTGTTCGAGCTGCTGCGCTGCAGGCCGTTGGTCGGTGTGGCGGCGTAGTACAAAACCAGGCCTTCGGCCGGGGCTGCCGCAAACTGGTAGACCGCACGGCCGTGCAGGTTGCTCAGCTGCCAGCCGGCTGCCTGACCCACCCGCGGGACGATCAGCAGCAGCAGCGGCAGAAAGAACAGCAGAGAGCCGAGGGCCAGTTCACGTGAAAGTGGGCTCGAAAACGATTGTTTCTGACGCAACATAGTTGTTGACTCGCTGCTTGTGGTTGGTGTCTTGATCATCATGCCCGAGCTGGAGCATACCACAGGCAGGTGAATTCCGAATGAACAAAAACCAAGACGTGCATGACGATTTGTTCACGAACCGCTGCGCATCCTCAGCGAACAGGCGTCGGTG
>CAZXQZ010000349.1:0-3397 GCA_964642445.1 uncultured Anaerolineae bacterium | reverse complement strand
GTTGGTCGGGGGGCGGGGCGGCAGCGGGTACGGCCGGGGTTTCCGCAACGGGTTCGGCGACGGGCAGCGGTGCGGGCGATGGTTCGGGTTCCGGCGCGGCCAGGCCCAGGCGCCGTTTGCGTTCGTCGAGGTTGGTTTCGCCGTGGTCGACGGGCACTTCGGGCGTGGGTGGTTTGAGGGCAGCACGACGGGCCTCGATTTCTTCGATGGCCTGGATCGCCGCGGCCGCCACGGTGCCGCGGCCGGTGTCGCTCGTGTCCTGGGTGAGCGGGCGCAGGGCGGCGATCACCTCGGCGTGGCCGATCATGCCCAGTCCCTGCGCGGCGATCTGGCGTACCTGGCCGTCGCGATCGGTCAGCGCCATAGTCAGCGCTTCGATGGCGACCGCATCGGGTCCCAATTTGCCCAGCGACCAGGTGGCGGCGCGGCGCACCAGCAGGTATTCGTCCTTGCGGCGCAGGCGTGCGGCCAGGGGTGCAGCGGCCGCAGGGGAGCCAACACGACCGAGGGCCTGTGCGGCGACCTGGCGCACACCGGGGATGAGGTCGTCCATGGCGATCACCAGGGCCTGCACGGCCTCGCTGTCGGTGGGGGTGGCCAGGCGGCCTACCGCGGCCGCGGCGCTGACGCGCACCCCTGGATCATCGTGCTGCAAGAGCTCGACCAGGCGCGGCAGCGAGGAACGCTCGCCCAGGTCGGCCAGCGACTCGGCGGCCATCGAGACGCCGAGCGGGTCTTCGCTGGCCAGGGTTTGTTGCAGGATGCTGATGGCGGCCTGGCCGCCGATATCTTGAATCGTCATGGCTGCCTCCCAGCGCACGAACGGCTCGGCGTCGGCCAGGGCCGCGCGCAGCGTATGGACGTCATCGTGTGGAAGCCACAGACCGCGCAGCGCCGCGGCGGCCTGCCAGCGGCGGCGCGGGTCGGGGTTGTGGAGATCGCTGCGTTGTTCGGCCAGCCAGGTTTCGGCGCCGGGTTGGCGGCGGAACTGCTGTGTGCGCCACCAGCGGCGTGCGACACGCTGCCATTCCGCAAAACGCAGGCGCCAGCGCTGCCAGGTGCTGATGGCCGGCTCGTTGATTGTGATCGTCATATCGCCCAGGTTACACGTGCTGTGTTTCGTCCGCCCTTTTTGCCTCGTCCCAAGGTTCGGCGGTCGTACTTCGGCCGACATCTGGTGGGAAGGGGGTAGTCGCGTTGGCATTTTACGGCACAAGCGAAGGGATGTCAAACAGCACTTTTGATCCAACTTGACAGGCACTCACCAAGAAGCTAGAATTGGCTCATCCAGCATAGCGTGTTACGGCAGTGTGGACGTGGAGAGGATAGGATGACACCGTGCAATGAATATCAGACCGAGGCTTCTTCTCCAGATGAACCGGTCCAGCTACCGACACCAGCTGGGGAAGTACGAACATTCCAGCCTATGCGGCCAGTCACCCTCGAAGTGCGAGAGATGATACGTCGCGCCGCCCAAATGGCCATGGCACAGCGCGATCGTACGCCTGAACAAATCGTCCAGGATGGCCACGTGGCACTCGAACGCGCCCGCGACGCAGCAATTCGCAGTGGTCGGGCCATCACGACAGAATCCGAAGCCGCACTCGACGATTAGATTGCCTGGGCTCCAACACTGATTTGGTCATGTCGCGCCCGGCACAGGGGCGTAGGGAGGTAATCCATGTTCCCACCACAAGTTTTTGAGCAGCGCCGCCAGTTGTCTGACATGATCGCGGCACTGCCGCCGGAGGTGTTGAAGGACAACGCGGCAGCGCTGTTGAACCTGCTCAACGAGTTCCAGCGGTCATTGGCCCTGGAGCTGCGTGTGATCGGATCCGTGGAGGATCTGGACGTCGGTGATGCGGCGGCGGTGACCGCCTTCTATCGCGATTTCAAACGTTATGTCGATGACCGCACCTTCGATTTGGAGCGCACACGCTGCAGCCAGATCCGGCGCATCTACGACCAGCAGATCGAGGTCAGGCGCCGCGGTGAGGGCAGTTTCGACCCCTACACCGGTTACGAGCTGGGCACCAATGTGCTCAAAGGACGGCTCACGCGCGATCACGCCGATTTTCCCACGCTCCTGGTCTACGAGCAGCGCCTGGGCGAAAACATTCGTGCTGCCCAGTACTTTGGTGACGACGCCACGCGCCGCGCCGAACGCAACCAGATCATCGCGAACCTCAACGACATGGCTGTGGCCGAACTGGGCGTCTCGTTCAACGACCTGTGCAGCGAGGCGATGGCGGCGCCCATCACGCTGCCCCCTGCCCAGGAGCAGGCGCTGCAGGCCCTGGCGCACTACGTGGACCAGTTCCGTCACGCCGACGATGAGTTCATCGAGACCATGGACAGTGTCACCAACGATGCGTTGGCTGCGCTGTCGCGCATCAACCAGGCGGTCACAGCGGGCGACCTGGATACGGCACGCCAGGAGCACGCGGCCTTCGTCGCCACCTACGCACCGGAGTTGCGCCGGGCGCGGGAGACGATTCGGGCCATGAGTGACACCGGCAACCAGCTGATCGACTTGCTCGCCACCTGAACCACCCTGATTCGAGGCCACATCCATCCATGCCTACGCTCTCCCTGGCCCACCTGCAGGACTATCGTGCCGCCACCTATCGCCTGCAGCCCGGCCAGCGCGTGACGACGCAGGACGAGGCGATTGCCTTCGTCAACCAGCGCGGTTTCGTGCACTTCTGGCCGGTCAAGGGGGTCACGCTGCCCAGCCTGTGGGTAGCCGTGGCCGGCGACCGGCCGGTGCCCAACGAGCACGACGATCCCGGCCACGTCACCTGGCGTTGGAAGGACGAACTGCTCGGTGCGCGCCGCTGGTACTACGCCAAGGTGCTGCGCAAGCGCGCCACCTTCATCGCGCTCGACGTCGTGCCCTATTTTTACGCCCTCTCCGAGAACTACGGCGAGCCGGAGCACGACTACCTCTTGCAGTACGAAGAGGGGCGCATGACCTGGGAGGCCAAGGCGGTGTACGAAACGCTGCTGGCGGAGGGGCCGCTGGATGCGATTCGCCTGCGCCAGTTGGCCCGCCAGACCGACAAAGCGGGGGAAACGCGTTTCAACCGTGCGCTGGAGATGCTGCAGGGTGACTTCAAAGTGCTGCCGGTCGGCGTAGCGCCGGTGGGGGCGTGGAAGTATGCCTTTATCTACGACCTGGTGCACCGCTTCTATCCCGACCTGCCCGAACGGGCGCGGCCTATTCGGCAGAGCGAGGCACGGTGGCATCTGGCCGAGCTGTACCTGCTGTCGGTCGGTGCCGTGACGGCGCGCGAGGTGGCTGCCTTATTTGGCTGGTCGCGCGCCGAAACGGATACTGCCCTGAATGCGCTGGTTGGCCGCGGCGTGATCGTGAGCGACGTGACGATCGAGGGGC
>CAZXQZ010000348.1:0-3418 GCA_964642445.1 uncultured Anaerolineae bacterium | reverse complement strand
ACCGGCGCTGCTGTCGCACCGCAACATCACCTGCCAGAACATGTGCCTGGGCACCGCCTTCGCCATGACCGAAGACACGCGCATGCTGGTCAACCTGCCGCCCTCGCACGTGGGTGGGCAGGCCGAACAGCTGATGACGACGCTGTTCTTCGGCGGCACCGCCGTCGTGCTGCACGTATTCGACCCGGCCAAATCGCTGCAGGCGATCCAGGATTACCACGTGACGATCCTCGGTCAGATTCCAGCGCTGTTCAACCTGGAATGGCGGCTGCCCAATTACGATGAGTACGACCTGTCCAGCCTGCGCACGGCGATCTGCGCCGGCCAGCAGGTGCCGCGCCAGCTGCTTGAGCGGGTGGCCGCGATGGCGCCGCAGGTCCCCACCGGTCTCGGTCTGACCGAGTCGGGTGGTTTCTGCACCTATACCCCGCTGGATGCCAGCATCGATTACCTGACCAGCGGCCTCGGGCACGACATGCCGGTGTATGCGATGTCGGTGCGCGAGCCATTGCGTGAGGATGGCGGCGCCGGGGCCGAGCTGGCGGACGGCGAGATCGGGCACATCTGCTTCAATGGGCCGCAGACATTCCTGGGTTACGTCGGCGCACCGGATGCAACACGCCGCGCCATCTCCAGCGATGGATTCCTGTATACGGGCGACCTGGGTTTTCGCGATGACAACGGGCTGCACTTCGCCGGTCGCGCCAAGTGGGTCATCAAACCGAAGGGTTACCAGGTCTTTCCCGCCCAGGTCGAGGACTTCATCTGCGAGCTGCGCGACAAAGTGGCGGCCTGTGCGGTCGTTGGCGTCGAGCATGAGGTGTTCATCGAAGGGATCGTGGCCTTCGTCGAGAAGAAGCCTGGTGTGACGCTGACCGCTGGCGAGCTGGCCGATTATGCCACCGGCATCGCATCCTACATGCGCCCGCTGCGCTACGTCATCCTGGAACCGGGCCAGATGCCGCTCAACCGCGTGGCCAAGACCGACTACGTGCAGATCGCAGAGCTGGCCAAACAGGAGGTGACGCAGCTGCGCGCCGCAGGTGGTTGGGACCGTTAACTGGCGTTGTGCATCGATATGCCCAGCGGCGTCACGAACAAGGGATTGCCCGGCAGGATCGTGCGGATCCCGGTGTATTCCTCGATCACCCGATCCATGCCGGGAAAAGCACACGTGCCGCCCACCAGATAGATCGTATCGACGGGGTGGCCGGCCACGTGGCGCCGGATGATGCTGCCGACTTTCTCCATGACTGGCAGGACCACCGGAAACAGCTGACGCTGCTGTTCCCGGTCTTTTTTGGCGTCTTCGGCCTGTTCGAAGGTCATGTGACGACCGCCGGCAATCACCAGCGAAAAATGGGTGCCGCCGGTGGGCTCATCGGCTGTGTAGACGACGTTGCCATCACGCACGATGGCCACGCCGGTGGTGCCCCCGCCGACGTCCACTATGGCACCGTTCTGCACGCGCAGCACGTTATTGGCCGCTGTCGGTTCGTCGACCAGCCCCGTGCAGTGCAGGCCCGCCGCTTCCAGGACGTTACCGGTGGCGCGTACCTCGGCCAACGAGACCCCCGGCGGGTACCCCGACGCGGCCGACGTTAGTTCGATACCCAACCGGTCCTCGACCTGGCGTTTCAAGCGGCGTACCAGCTCGATGGCGCCAAAGAAGTCGACCACCAGGCCGTCGCGTACGATTTGCGCAAACTGATAGGCGCCCGCCAGCGGTTGGAACTGTGCATCGAGCACGATCAGCACGGTGTAGGCGGTGCCCAGGTCGACGCCGGTGTAGACCGGACCGGTGATTGTTTTTGGCGTGCGCTTCGCCGCATGCGGCAATTCTGCGTTCCCCAGCATCATGACTGCGTCGGTACGTGCCAGCAGTTCTTGCAGCTGCGGGTTGAGCGGGTTTGCCGGGTCTGTTCGTTTACGATCCAAAGCCGTACCACCTTTCGCCATCATCCCAACCGCCCCATTGTCACTGTGACCAGGCTGTGTGACGCCATGTATTCCTCCAACGCCTCGCGCAGGATCGTCGGCACGTCATACGCGGGAGTGAGCTGCCAGTCCTTATCGACGTAACCCCCCACGTCTTCGAGCTCCCAATCACTGCCAGCCACACGGTAGGATCGGGCCGGTTCCACCGCTTGACCGTCGACCCAAAGCAGTCCCTGACGCACGATCGCGCCGCTGAGGTGTAACAACCCGCGGGCGGCACCGCGCAGGGTGCGCGGTCGTTCGGCGGCAAAGGTTGGATCGAGACCGCGCGCCACCATGGCTTGCAGCTGCGCACCGCTGAGCACAGCAACGCCGGGGTTGGCCGAGGAGGAACACACGTCATACAGCGCCAGGCGCGGCAGGGGGCCAGCGGGCAAGGGACCGGTGAACGCCTGACCTGCACCGACCACGGCCACATCGGCGTGCAAGCGCACCCGCAGGGTATCGGCCATCAGGTTGGCCACGCCGCACTCGCGATCTTCGGCAAAGTCGAGTGGTTGGGCCAACTCGCCGATCACCTGGTGGAGGAATGGGACGACAGCCGCCTCCTGTGCCTGGGCGGCGGCCAGCACGGCGCGTGATGGTGCCAGATCATCCGGGACCGGCAGGCACGTCACGTCGACCACACGCAGACGATCGTTCTCCCAGGCCAGGTCCAGGCGCCCAACGTGCCCGGCATACTGCCCGGCCTGGGCAATCAGCACGTTCCCCACCCACGCGCCTTCGGGCAGCAGGCTGTGCGAGTGGCCGCCGATAATCACGTCCACATCGGCCTGGACTTCGGCGGCCAGGGCACGGTCGGCATCCAGCCCCAGGTGCGAGAGCAGAACGATCCCCTCCGCCCCGTCCTGGCGCAGGGCTGCCACCAGTTCACGCACCAGCGGCGCAACCGGCAGCATCCGCACCCCGAACCACTTCTCGTACATGCCCCGCTCCTCGGATGTGACGCCAATCAGACCAAGGCGGCGGCCCTGCACGGTGAGCATCGTCGTCGGTTGAACACCCGGCACTGGCTGGCCGTCCGATAGACGCATGTTGGCCAGCAGCAACGGATAGCTGGCAACCGTCGCCTGCTCGGCCAGCACATGGTAGCCGTAGCGCAGCGGTGCGCCGTTGCCGACCACGGCTGCATCACAGCCGGCTGCACTCAGCAGGTGGTGCATGGCGACGCCCTTGGTGAGATTGCTCAGCCGCACCGAGGTCTCTTCGACGTCCCCGCCATCGACGAACAGCACCGGCCGCGGTGCCTCACGCGCCCGGATCTCGGCGATCAGTGTGGCGGCACGGGCCAGCGGCTCGATGTGGCCATGGATATCGTTGGTGTGCAGGATGGTGAATGGTTCCACGCAGTGTCTCTCTCCGTTCTGGAGTGCGCAAGCCATGCTTGCGCTTTTGTCCGGCGGGTCGGCATGACCCCAAC
>CAZXQZ010000347.1:0-3462 GCA_964642445.1 uncultured Anaerolineae bacterium | reverse complement strand
CTGGTGCAGAATGTAGTCACGTGCAATTTCTGTCACGGCCATTTCGGCATTCGGAAACAATCCACGGCGCACAAATGGTTCGACGACGGCCGACAGATTCGAAGACATCGAGTGACCTCACTTCTCGTTCTGGACGACTTTTAGAACTGGCGTGTCTCGCAAACGATTGTAGCATAATCGTTCGGGATGGTCAATGGGCCGGCGTCGGCTGTTACGCAGATTCGGACCGCTGATTGTTTTACGGACCCTTGCCGCCTATGGTACAATGATCGTAACAATCGAGCCACGGTTGGGAGGCAAGGAGAGCTCATGACCTTATTGGAACAGATTACCGCCGAAATGCAGCAGGCCATGAAGGCGCACGATTCGGTGCGCCGTGATACGCTGCGGCTGGTACTGGCCGCGGCGAAAAATATGGAAAAAGAGGTCGGACACGTGCCCGACGACGCCGAGATGCTGGCGGTCATCCAGCGCGAGGCCAAGCGGCGCCGCGAGTCGATCGAAGAATTCGGCCGCGGCGGACGACCGGACCTGGTTGCCATCGAGCAGGCGGAGCTGGCCATCCTGGAAACGTACCTGCCGCAGCAGATGACGCGTGAAGAGATCGAAGTGGCGGCACGTGCGGCGATAGCCGCCCTCGGTGTGCAGAACAAATCCCAAACGGGCGCTCTGATGCGCTACCTCATGCAGGAGCTGAAGGGGCGTGCCGATGGGCGCCTGGTCAACCAGGTTGTGCAGGAATTGCTGAGTTGAACCTGGCTGCGGCCGGCGATTTTCCCGCAGAGAACGCACAGCGCACAAAGATTTAACATTTTCTGTGTGCCCTCTGTGGTAACATTAACCATTGCGAGTGAACTATGGAAGTTCTCGAATCGCACGTCAACCCCAGAGACCCGCAGTTTGCCACTTTTCAGGCCCATAACCAGGCCCTGGCGGTCGAGCTGCGCGAACGGCTGGCCCAGGTGCGCCTGGGCGGCGACGAAAAGGCGCACCAGCGCCACCGCGAGCAGGGTAAACTCTTCGTGCGCGAACGCATCGACCGCCTGCTCGATCCAGGATCGCCATTTCTCGAACTGTCACCCCTGGCGGCATGGGACCTCTACCACAACGAAGCCCCCGGCGCTGGCATCGTCACCGGGATGGGTCGGGTCGCCGGCCGGGAGTGCCTGATTGTCGCCAACGACGCGACGGTCAAAGGCGGCACCTACTACCCGTTGACGGTCAAAAAACACCTGCGTGCCCAGACCGTGGCCCTCGAGAACCGCCTCCCCTGCCTGTACCTGGTCGATTCGGGCGGTGCGTTTCTGCCGATGCAGGACGAGGTCTTTCCCGACATCGATGACTTCGGCCGCATCTTCTACAACCAGGCCACGATGAGCGCACTCGGCATTCCGCAGATTGCCGTGGTGATGGGGTCGTGCACGGCGGGCGGGGCCTACGTGCCCGCCATGAGTGACGAGACGATCATCGTCAAGGGCACCGGCACGATCTTCCTCGGCGGTCCGCCCCTGGTCAAAGCGGCCACCGGCGAAGAGGTGACCGCCGAAGAGCTGGGTGGGGCCGACGTGCATACGCGCACCTCCGGTGTGGCTGACCACTACGCTGTCGACGATGCTCACGCCCTGGAGCTTTGCCGGGGCATTGTCGAGAGCCTCAATACGCGCAAAGAGGTCAAGCTCGACGTTGCCGTGCCGGAGGAACCGCTCTACGACCCGGCCGAGTTGTACGGCATCATCCCACCGACGTTCAAAACAACCTACGACGTGCGCGAGGTCATTGCCCGGCTCGTCGATGGCAGCCGCTTTCGCGAGTTCAAGGCGCTGTATGGCACGACCCTGGTGTGCGGCTTTGCGCGTCTCATGGGGTATCCCATCGGCATCGTGGCCAACAACGGCATCCTGTTCAGCGAGTCGTCGCTCAAAGGCGCCCACTTCGTCGAGCTGTGCACGGCGCGCCAGATTCCGCTGCTGTTTTTGCAGAACATCACCGGCTTCATGGTGGGCCGCACTTACGAGGCGGGCGGGATTG
This sequence comes from uncultured Anaerolineae bacterium, assembly GCA_964642445.1. Classification (GTDB taxonomy): domain Bacteria; phylum Chloroflexota; class Anaerolineae; order SSC4; family Amarolineaceae; genus SSC4. The sequence goes on along the minus strand of CAZXQZ010000347.1, from coordinate 1,434 downwards.
CCAGGGACGGGGCCAAGCTGGTCAACGCCGTGGCCAACGCCGCCGTGCCCAAACTGACGGTGATCATCGGTGGATCGTTTGGGGCGGGCAACTACGGCATGTGCGGGCGCGCCTATGGTCCGCGTTTTCTGTGGATGTGGCCCAACAGCCGTATCAGCGTGATGGGCGGTGAACAGGCGGCCAACGTGCTGCTGACGGTCAAACAGGACCAGCTGGCGCGCCGTCACCAACCGCTGATGACGGCGGCCGAGCAGGAGGAATTCAAACGGCCGACGCTGGAAAAGTACGAACGTGAGGGCAGCCCGTACTACTCGACGGCGCGCCTGTGGGACGACGGCATTCTCGATCCCGCCGAGACGCGGCGCGTCCTGGGTCTGGCACTGTCAGCCTGCCTGAACGCCCCGCCGGTCGAGACGCGGTTCGGGGTGTTTCGGATGTAGGTGCCCAAAGTTGGCAACTCTGCAAGAGTTGCCAACTTTTTTACCAGGAAAACCACGATGTTCGACAAAGTCCTGATTGCCAACCGCGGCGAGATCGCCGTACGCATCATCCGTACCTGCCAGGAACTGGGTATTCGGACGGTGGCTGTCTACTCCGAGGCGGACGCCGACGCCGTGCACACCGTTCTGGCCGACGAGGCAGTGCTGATTGGCCCGCCGCCGCCGGCCCAGTCCTACCTGCGCGGCGAGCGCATCGTGCAGGCGGCGCTCGAGCGCGGCTGCCAGGCCATCCATCCCGGTTACGGCTTCCTGTCCGAAAACCCCGGCTTTGCCGATGCCGTGCGCCAGGCCGGGCTGGTCTTTGTTGGCCCCAGCGCCGAAGCGATGCGCGCCATGGGCAGCAAGACCGCCGCGCGTGCCACGATGCAGGCGGCCGGTGTGCCGACTGTGCCCGGTTACCAGGCCAGCACGGCCGATGCCGACCTGCAGGCCGCGGCGGAAATGATCGGTTATCCGCTGCTGGTCAAGGCCACAGCGGGCGGTGGCGGCAAAGGGATGCGTATCGTGTACCGGCACCAGGACCTGTCCGATGCCCTGGCCTCGGCGCGGCGTGAGGCCCTCAATGCCTTTGCTGACGATCGCATTTACCTGGAGAAGTACCTCGACCAGCCGCGGCACATCGAATTCCAGGTGCTGGCCGACCAGCACGGCCACGCCGTGCACCTCTTCGAGCGTGAATGTTCCATCCAGCGCCGCCACCAGAAGATCATCGAGGAAACCCCGTCCCCGCTGCTGACGCCGGCGCTGCGTGCGCAGATGGGCGAGGCCGCGCTGGCCGCGGTGCGCGCCGTCGACTACGTCAACGCCGGCACGATCGAGTTCCTGGTCGACAGCACGGGCAGTTTCTATTTTTTGGAGATGAACACCCGCCTGCAGGTCGAGCACCCCATCACCGAGCTGGTCACGGGCATCGACCTGGTCAAGGCCCAGCTGG
>CAZXQZ010000346.1:0-3465 GCA_964642445.1 uncultured Anaerolineae bacterium | reverse complement strand
TGGTGGCCAACTTCAGCACACCCAATTCGGGCGTCATGGAGTTCACGTCGGCGGGCACACCGGTGGCTGTCTACGGCATCGTCACCGGCAACCGCGGTGTCTACGAGCTGCCCAACGGCAACATCCTGACCACCAACGGTTCGGGGGTCTTCGAGATCGACCGCGCCAACACCGTGGTATCGACCAAGTTCACCGGCAGCGGTGCGCAGTACATCGAGTATGTGGCCCCGCCGACCGTGTGTACCAACCTGGTTGACGTACCGTGGCTGTCGGTGGCGCCGGCGGCGGGGGCCAACAGTGGTGGCGTTGCGACACCGGTCACGGTCAGCTTCGATTCCACGAGCCTGGCGGCCGGCACTTACACCGCCAACCTGTGTGTCGACAGCAACGATCCCGATCCGGGTCCGGGCAACGGTACCGACCTGGTGGTCGTACCGGTAACACTGACCGTGCTGACGCCGACGGCGCTCACGATCGGTGACATATCGCTGGCGACCCCGCCCGCGCTGCCGGCACCGACGGCGCTGCCGGTGGCCGCCGTGCCGCTGGCGGGTGGTTTGGCGCTGCTGGCGGCCTACTGGCTGCGCCGCAAGCGCTAATTCGACAACTGCTGTAGGTGGGGGCGGGTGGTGTGAACCACCCGCCCCCGTTTTATGCCGCCACACTGGCCGCGCAAATCGGCGTGCCGTCAACGAAATCGGCGTGCCGTCAACGAATGCGTGGAACGAATAAACGAATCGAGTCTCGGTGCCTGAGGTGAAACGCCAATGACACCCCTGGCGGTAACGGCCATCACCAACTTCATCCTGGCGTGCGAAGTCTTCTTCCTGGGCGGTCTCCTCGCTGGCCGGCCCAAGGCCCGCGGGTCGGCGCTATGGTTCTGGACGGCTGCTCTGCTGGCGTTGGCCACGAGCGCGCTGTTGGGTGGGATCGATCACGGCTTCATCGAGCCGGCGGGGCTGCAGGGGCAGATCCCGCTCTACCGCCTGACCTGGCTGGTGCTGGGCGGCATGATCCTGTCTGTCTGGCTGACCACGGCGCGCCAGTTTTTTGCGCCGCGCTGGTTCGTGCCCTTCCTCCTGATCGGCCTCGTTCAGTTTGTGGTATTGGCCGTTCTCATTTTTATCGTTGGCCGGTTCTGGGTGGTCATTGTGAACTACGTGCCGGTCATTCTGCTGCTCCTGCTTATGAATGTCCTTGGACTGCGGCGCGGCACCGGCTCGTGGGTCTTGATCGCCGGCATTGTGATCATGCTGCTGGCATCGCTCGTGCAGTACAGCGGGTTCGACGCACTCAGCCCGCTGGATCACAACGGGTTGTACCACGTCATGGCGATGGTGGGGGTGGTTTTCCTCTACCGCGGCGGGCGCGATACGCTGTTTGACAACACGCACGGTATGGCAGTAGACTTGACCGCATGACATCACCCGCCGCTTCGACATCAGCCGGACCGGAGTGGACCCATTGTCCGTTCTCTTTGCATTCCCACGACCCTGATCCAACAAAGGAGACACCATCATGCCACGAGTTTGGGATTCACGCCTGGATGCCCTGGGCGTGCGCGTCGTGACACCCGCCGGCGCCCAGGTCCACCTGGTTGAAGCGCGCTGGCTGGATGCCAGCCAGGCCGGTGACAAGTTTCACATCTTCGTCCGCGTGCAGGACGCAAACGGCCAGCCGCAGCGTGACCAGGAGTTTCGCGTGCGCTTCACCACCGAGACCGCCGAAACACGCATCGAGCGCACCAAGGGGCCTGGTCTCGACGACTTCTTCGGCAATTTTGCCATGTTTCCGGGGCTATCCTATGCGGTCGACATCCCCGGCGCCACCAGCGAGCAGGTGACTGGCCTCGTGCGTGGCGCGCCTGGCAATCCGGCTGCCAACAGCAGCTTCTTCCTGGTGTTTCAGCGTGGTGCGGCGGTGACGCCGCCACCACCACCGCCTCCGCCACCACCCGACGACGAGCCACCCAAACTCGACGAAACCACCCGTCGCCGCCTGGTGGCCCTGCTGGACCAGGCGCAGGCCGAAATCGACGCTGCGCGCGCACTCCTGGAGGGAACCGCATGACACGCAGGCTCACCCGGGTTGGCTTCCACTGGCGCTCCACCTTCCAGCACGACAACGTGCCCAACTGGGACACCTGGCTGCGCGAGATGCAGGAGCTGGGCATCGGCGGCCTCTTCATCTGCCACGACATCAGCGGCATGCGCCACTACGATCCCGTCAGCGGGACCTTCGACCCGCGGCGGATTCCGGCGAATGCGCAGCCCGGCTTCGAGGGCATGGTGCGCGACCTGCTGAGCATCGGCGTCGAGCCGGCCATCCGTCTCAGCGACTTCAGCGGCATCCGGCCCAACTCGATCCCCAACCACGTCCTGGACAGCCTGGCCAAGGCGGGCATCAAACACGTCCAGGTGTGGAACGAGCCCAACGACGACCGCGAATGGAAAGATCGCATCGTGCCCTCTGATTGGGCAGTGCAGTCGATCGCCTGGGCGCTGCCGGCGTGCCGGCACGGGGTTTCCCTGGGTCTAGAGATGGCGCTGCCGCCGCTCAACCCGGGCAAAGACATCAACCAGTTTCAGATCGCCGTCGATCTCGGCGCGGGGGACCTGTTCGGGCGCGGGTTGTGCGTCAACATCCACCTCTACCCCTTCAACCGCCTGATCTGGAAGGGCAAGCCTTACCCGTTCGACGACGTGCACCAGCACGGCGAGGAGCTGACGGAGGCCGAATACAACGCCCTCGACCGCTGGTACTGGCACGGTTACCCGCGCGAGTACATCAACGAGCGGCGACGCCTCGATGCCAAACCGGGCTGCACGATCTTCGACGACGCTGATAACTTCATGGGTTGGCTGGTGCACGAACATCACATGAAGGCGGCACTCGGCCCACAGGCGGCCATCCCCTGCCGCATCACCGAGATGGGGCCGCGGCCCTGGCAGGATTTGGACAAACGGTACCCGCGGCTGACGCCGGCCGAGCACGCCCGCCACGTCACCCTCGTCTGTCGCTGGCTGGAAGGGGAGATCGACCTGGGCGGCTACCGCCGGCCGGACTGGATGAAGGCCGGCTATTTCTGGATCATGGGCGCCAAGGTGCTGGGTGACTACAGCGGCGTGTTCGAGGCCGATGCCTTCTACGGCGATTGGTTCATGGACTGGCGCGAGGCGCAGTACAACTGGCCGCAGGCGCAGATCGGTCACATGCCGGCGGTGGAGGCAATCAAGGCGCTGGCGCGGGAGGAGGACAGCGGGCCGCATTCGCCGCCGGATGATGATCTGCGTCCTGAGCTGCGCCGACGGTTGGATGCGGCCGCGCAGGCGCTGATGGAGGCGCGGCGGTTGTTGGGGTGACCGGAGGGAGTAGGGAGTACGGAGTAGGGAGTAGGGAGTACGGAGCAGGGGGGAACGGATGATTTGGAGTGCGCAAGCCATGCTTGCGCTTTCGCGCCGCAGC
>CAZXQZ010000345.1:2394-3546 GCA_964642445.1 uncultured Anaerolineae bacterium | reverse complement strand
GACACCAGGTTGAACGACTGGAAGACGAACCCGACGCGGTTGCGCCGGTAGCCGGCCAGGGCATTTTCGTCCAGCTGGTGCAGCGCCACGTCGCCGACCTCGATTTCGCCGCTCGTCGGGCGGTCCAGCCCACCGATCAGGTTGAGCAGCGTCGACTTGCCGGAACCGGAGGCGCCCATGATGCAGCAGAATTCACCGCGTGCCACTTGTAAGGTCACACCGGCCAGGGCCCGCACCTGGGCCTTGCCCATCGGGTAGACCTTCGTCAGGTTGCGGATGTCGATCAGGACAGGGTCGGGTGATACGGCGGGTGCAGCCTGGTGGTTCACGAGACAAACCCGGAGGTGCCGCCGGTCAGCGCGCCGGTCAACAGTGCCGAGCCTACGCTCAGCAGCAGCACCAGAATGACATAAATAGCTGTCACCAGCAGCGCTTTGTTACGGCTGAGCCGGCTGCTGACGGCGACCGCCAGGCCGAGCAGGACCACGTACCACAAGCTGAACAGGTCGATCTGCCCCAGGATGGCCGCAAGCAGCCCCGGTTCCACCAGGCCAGACAGACCGGCGCCGACGATGGGCTGCTGGGTGACCCCGGCGACGATCGTTTGCAGCAGGGCGCGCAGGATCAGGGGGAAGCTGGCCCAGGCGGTGGTGCGCAGCAGGATCGTGTAACTGTCCTGGCCGCCGACCAGGAGACCCAGGATGTGCAGCACGGCCGGCCGGATGAACCAGGCCAGGAGCAGCGGACCCAGGGCGACGAGCAGGGTCAGCACGACCGGCTGGGTGGGTGGGGTGGCGAGCATTTCGGGCGGCAGGTTTTCGAATTCAGACGGTGGAATCTGCTCGCGCAGGCGGGCCAGGTTCTGCTGGTGGGCGAGTTCAGCTTGCAGCGGCGCCTGGACGATGCCGTTCAACGAGAAGATAACGACTGCGATCAGTAGGGGGACCACAAAGAGCCACGTCCGTCCCTCGCGCACGCCTTCGAGGGCGCGTCGCGGCCGGATCCAGATCCAGACCAACAGGGAGAGAAGACCGGGTCCGCGCGGGGTCTCGGGGACGCTCGTATCGGCGGCTGGCTCGAAAGAAAACGTCATGGCTGGGAAGACCTCTTCGTCATTTTAACACAACTCGCGCGTTCACCAAAGTCTTTCGC
>CAZXQZ010000345.1:0-2294 GCA_964642445.1 uncultured Anaerolineae bacterium | reverse complement strand
TATCATACATAACTTGCGTTTTTTGCCAGGCGATGTTAAAATGGGGCACGCTCGGGGCAAAGTATCTGGATTATTTTTGGGGAGGCATTCGATGCCAAGGCGCAAGTTCATATGGATCGCACTGGTCATCGTCATCACTTTGTCCAACATCATGGTTGCCCAGGCGGCCCCAACCGGGCAACCCATCCAGGCGCGTGAGGCCTACCAGGGCGGCACCCACACCGTTCAGCGCGGCGAAACCCTCGGCGGCATTGCGCTCAAATATGGCACCACCGTCGAAGCGCTGATGCGCGCCAACGGAATCAGCAATGCCAGCCTGATCGTCACCGGCCAGCGGCTGACGATTCCGGGTCGCAGCAGCGCCGGCACCGCCAGCAGTGGCGGCACGTACACCGTGAAGCCCGGCGACACCCTGAGCGCGGTTGCGGCGCGCTATAACACCACCATCGACCGCCTCATGGCGCTCAACGGCATCAGCAATGCACGCTACATCTACCCCGGCCAGGTGCTGCGCGTCGGCGGCAGTGCACCGGCCAGCAGCGGCGGGGCGGCGGCCAGCAGCGCACCCTCGGTCTACGTGGTGCGTCGCGGTGACTCGCTCAGCGCCATTGCTGCCCGCTACGGCACCACCGTCTCAGCCCTCATGGCGACCAACGGCCTGACCCGCCCCAACCTGATCGTGGTCGGCCAGCGGCTGCGTATTCCGGGCGGCAGCGGCGGTGCGTCGGCGGGTGCCAATACCTACCAGGCCGGCGGCAGCGGGCTGCGTTTCGTGGTGAGCATCTCCCAGCAGCGCTGCCAGCTCATGTCGGGTTCCAAGGTCCTCAACAACTGGCGCTGCTCGACGGGACGCCAAGGCTCGGGCACCAAGGCGGGCGACTTCCGCATCCAGAGCAAGATCCGCAACGCCTGGGGTTCACGCTGGGGCTTCTGGATGCCCTACTGGCTTGGTATCTACTGGGCCGGCAAAAGTGAAAACGGTATCCACGGCCAGCCCTGGTGGCCCAAGGGCGGCACCGTCTGGGCCGGCCTAGTCGGCACACCAATTACCTACGGCTGCGTGATGCTCGAAAACACCGCCGCCGCCGCGTTGTACAACGTGGCTTACATTGGGATGCCGGTATCGATTCGGTACTGAGTCGTTCATTGTTTGCCCTCATTCGTTGACGGCCATTCGTTCATTAGCTGGACCAATACGTTGCTGGCGAGACCCGCACACTGGATACCAACGTCGGTGGAGTTCCGACAGCCTGGTAGTAGTTGCGCGTGTATATGCGATGTGATACAATGGCCGCATGTTGAGGCTGTCCAATGTCGCCGGATTTGACTGGGATGATGGCAACCGCGATAAAAACTGGTTGAAGCATCAGGTTGCCAATACAGAAGCCGAAGAGGCTTTTTTTGACCCGCTGAAGTTGGTGGTTGCGGATGCATTCACTCCAGTGATGGCGAAGCTCGGTATATCTTTTTCGGACAGATGAGCGCTGGCAGATGCCTGACCGTAGTCTTCACGTTGCGTGAAGATCTTGTGCGTGTTATATCAGCCAGAGACATGAGTCGAAAAGAAAGATCGATCTATGAAAAAGCAAATCGAACTGCCGAGACTTGAAGACGAAGATGCCGAGCGCGAGCTTTGGGCTAACGTGGATTTGGGTGAATTCATTGAACCCGCTGACTTGGTCCGCGTGTCTTTCCCAAACCTCAAACCTACATCGCGTGCAGTTTCGATCCGCTTCCCCGAATATGTGCTAGACGCAGTCAGGGCGCGGGCGAACGCCATGGGTGTTCCCTATCAGGCCTTGATCAAAGAAGCGGTCATCAAAGCCTACGTTGCGGTTGGTCATTCGGGCGGCAACGGTTAAACCTGTCACCTGGCGCATCTGCAAAGAGATCTTTACCGTCAGGTAGGGATCTCTTTTTTATGGGTGACACAATGAATCAAGTGCGAGAAGAACAATATGATTGACACGAACCTGGTAACGCGCAACGACATGCGCAACATCGCCATCATTGCCCACGTCGACCACGGCAAAACGACGCTGGTCGATGCCATGCTGCGGCAAACGCGCGTCTTTCGCGAAAACCAGGTGGTAGCCGAGCGTATCCTCGACTCGAACGACCTGGAGCGCGAACGCGGCATTACGATCCTGGCCAAAAACACGGCGATCTTCTACCGCGACGTCAAGATCAACATCGTCGACACCCCCGGCCATGCCGACTTCGGCGGTGAGGTGGAACGCGTGCTCAACATGGTGGACGGCGTGCTGCTGCTGGTGGATGCCGTCGACGGGCCG
>CAZXQZ010000344.1:0-3594 GCA_964642445.1 uncultured Anaerolineae bacterium | reverse complement strand
GCCACCGACCGCGTGCTGGTCATCCTCGTCGAGTATGCCGGCACCGATACCTTCACCTGGAATCCCGGTGATACCTGGGATCCCCTGGGACGGGCCGATCCCAACGAAGCCGTGTACGATGACGACGGCAACGTGATCGTGGGTGACTGCTCGAACATCATCACCCAGAGCCAGACGTTTGTCTATGGCGGGCCGGCCCACAACGAGATTCCGCGGCCCCTCTCGGCGGACGATCGTTCGGGTGACACGATCTGGACCGAAGACTTCAGCAACAGCTGGTTCACTGATTTCATGTTCGGCAATGGCGTTCACTTCAACTACACCCGTGTCGACGGCTCTGTGGTCGATGAAGACTTCACCGGCATGTCGGTGAAGCAGTACTACATGGATATCTCGGCCGGCGACTACGAAATCAACGGTGACGTGATCGGCTGGCTGCCGCTGCCGCATTCCACCTGGTACTACGGCGCCGACCAGTGCCCCGGTGCTCGCTCCGGTGGTGGTGCTAATTCGGGTGCCATTCCCGGCGCGGGTAACAGCCGGCAGCTGGTGCGCGATGCGCTGGATGCGGTCAACGCCATCAGCAACACCATTCCCGGCTTCGACTGGGCCAACTATGACCTGGACGGCGATGGCGTCATCGACCGCCTGTGGATCGTCCACTCCGGTTACGGCCAGGAAGATGGCACCGTCCTGCTCAACCGCACTGACTACGGCGAAGCAGCGATCTGGTCGCACTCGTCAGCCGTCACGCCGCCCTACCCGGTAGGCAACGGGATCTCAGCTGGACCTTACATCGTGATGCCCGAAAACGGCGGTATCGGCGTCTTCGCCCACGAGTACGGCCACAACCTGGGTGCCATGGACCTCTACGCCTACGACGTGGGTGACACGTCGGCGGGCTTCTGGACCATCATGGCCGACGACTGGACTGGTTACCCGATCGGCTTCCAGCCACCGGCTCCCGACCCGATGCACCTCGACTGGTGGGGCTGGCTCAACCCGATGGTGATTTCGGACACCACGCAGACTTACGAAGTGACGCTGGGCCAGGCCAGCAACTTCCCCGGCGGTGACAACGTCTACCGCGGGGCGAAGATCGAGCTGCCCGATGGCGTCTCGCCGCTGCCGGCCCAACCCTGGCAGGGCACCTACTTCTGGTGGGGTGGCAAAGCGGACGTGGCCAACGGTACAATGACGACCGTCAGTCCGATCAACCTGCCGGCATCCCCCGCCGCAACCCTCACCTTTGATCTGGCCTACAGCATCGAAGAGGCGTGGGACTTCCTGTGGGTCCAGGCTTCGACCGACGGCACCAACTGGACGACGCTCACCAATGCCAATACCTCGTGTGAGCACGACCCGAGCTGGATTGGTGGCAACTACGGGTTCCCCGACGACCTGTGCGCGGCTGGCATCGGCGGATTCACCGGTCATAACGACGAATTCCCGGGTCCGCAGGCGCAGACCTTCGACCTGAGCGCATTTGCCGGGCAATCGGTCTACCTGCGTTTCTGGTACATGACCGACTGGGCCACCACCGAAGCCGGTCCGTTCATGGACAACGTCATGGTCATGGCCGATACGACAACCCTGTTCGCCGACGATGCCGAAGGTGGCGATGCCAACTGGACCTACGTCGAGCCGTGGGAGCGCAACAATGGCTCGCGGACGTTCGTCCACAACTTCTACCTGCAGTGGCGCAACGTGAGCGAGACGGGCGGCTACGACAGCGCCCTGGGCGAGTCGCGCTGGCGCTTCGGTCCGGCCAATACCGGTCTGTTGGTGTGGTACAACAATAACTTCTACTCCGACAACGAAGTGTGGCACTACCTGTCAGATTTCCCGAGCTTTGGTCCAAAGGGGCGCATGCTGGTGCTCGATGCGCATCCGGAACCGTACCGCGATCCGGACTACGTTGGCACGTACCCGAACGAATTCGCCAACATCGCCCACCGTGGCCAGATGCGTGATGCGACCTTCTCGCTTGTCGACAGCATCGATTTCAGTCACAAAGATCCGTACCGGCCGGGTGCCAACTGGCACAACTACGCCGGCCGGCCAGCCGCCGACACCTTCAGCGATGCCATGGGTTATTATCCGGGGGCCGAGTTCGTACCCGCCAGCCCATATGGCCAGACATCGCCGCGCTGGATGACCAAACAGTGGGACGCCAGCACGGTCATGCCCGCCATGGCGGCCTATGGTGTCAATGCACCGGGTTACAACGGGACCGACCGTTTCCGCTTCAACTGCAGCCAGCTCAATGCGGCGGGTCAGCTGTTGTGCTACTCCTACGCCACGGGTCTGGGTTATCCCGGCAGTTCGGGCAATCCGGGCGAAACCATGGTCCAGTACGGTTGGCACGTTCAGATTCTGAACCAAACCGATGACCGGGCCACGGTGCGCATCTGGAACGTCAAGATGGACCCGTCGATCACGGTCGATCCGGAGGTTGCCCCGGTCGGCTCGACAGTCACCGTCGACGTACGTAACCACAACGCGGGTGACTTGCAGACTGGCCTGCTCCAGATCGTCCCGATCGACACGGCCAGACTGTCGTACGTGGACGGCAGCGTCTACGGCGGTGCCTTCCCGATCGGTGTTCCGATGGAGAAGGCCCGCGAAGTCTTCCTGGCGGGTGGTGTCGAGGCGCTGAAGAACAGCGTGACGCCGGAGAGTGGTGTCGTGGCCGTGGCCTGGATTGGCGATCAGGCGGCGGGTCAGGAAGTCAACTTTGGCTTCCAGGCCGACGTCCAGGTGGGTGCTGCCGGTGGCGCATGGTCGCTGTACGACATCATCATGAAGATCGAAACCCAGCAGGAAATCGCTTCGGCGATGACCACGCTGACCGTGCCGGACCTGAACTCGTACGAAGTGTCCCTGCAGGATGGGGTCGCGGGGTATGATGGCACAGCCGACACCTACGTGAGCGACTGGGCGAGAACGATGAACTATGGCGGCGATTCCATCATGTGGGTTCGCCAGCCGGGTGTCAAGAGCCCGCTGGTGAAGTTCGACCTGACCGGCGTCACCGACATGGCGCAGGTGGTGCAGGCCAAGATCGGTGTCTACGTCACCTACGGCGGCAGCAACCCGGTCACGATGGAGGTGTACGAGCTGCTGAAGCCGTGGACGGAAGGTGAAGCGACCTGGTTCCAGGCTGCGGCGGGCACGATGTGGGAGGTGCCGGGTGCGATGGGTCCGAGCGATCGCGCCGCAACCTCCACCGACAGCGTCACCTCGAGCGGTGGCGGGTACTGGGTGTGGCTCGACGTGACGGCGCTGGCCCAGGGCTGGATCGAAAATCCCGACACCAACAACGGCGTCGTGATCATGGGCGGTGGCAACGTCAACTCCGAGCTGCAGATGATCTCGGCTGACTACCCGCTGTCCTGGCTGCGGCCGCAGTTCCGCCTGATGTACAAGGCACCTTAAGGCTGTCAACGCTGCGCTGCGGCAGCGCGTCTGCCGCAGCGTGGCCATGTGTGAGGAAGACGGGAGAGGTCGTGTGCCTCTCCCGTTTTTTTGGAACGGATTGCTGTCAACGCGGGTGGGACACGGTCCCACCCCCGGGGAACGGATTGAACGGAT
>CAZXQZ010000343.1:0-3598 GCA_964642445.1 uncultured Anaerolineae bacterium | reverse complement strand
GTGAGGACCGCGCCGGCGGCGAATCGTGGTCAACGCGACAAACCCGAAGGGTCTTCGTGCGGTGTGCGAGCCAGACCCTTCGGGTTTCTGCGCGCTGCCGGCGACGTGTGGTGCGCGATGACAACCGCGCCGGCGGCGAATCGTGGTCAACGCGACAAACCCGAAGGGTCTTGGTGCTGCATCGTTGACGCCTATCCGGGTGAATGATATAATCCCAGCATGTCCGTACACCAACCCACCGATCCCGACTATGCACCGCGCATCCGTGCGAGTTTTGCGCGGCAGCAGGTGATGGCGCTGCTGGGTGCATCACTCGGCCTGGTCGAACCGGGCCGGGTGGAGATCACGCTCCCTTTTCGCGCCGACCTGACCCAACAGCACGGTTACCTGCACGCCGGCATCGTTACGACGATTGCCGACAGCGCCTGCGGGTATGCTGCGCTGTCGCTGATGCCCGCTGGCAGCGAGGTGCTCAGCGTCGAGTTCAAGATCAACCTGCTGCGCCCGGCGGCGGGTGAGCAGTTCGTCGCGCGCGGCGTGGTGCTCAAGCCGGGGCGGACGCTCACGATCACGCGTGCCGATGTGTTGGCGATCAGACACGGCGCATCAACCCTGATTGCAGCCATGCAGGCCACGATGATCAGCCAACGCTGACCTGCCCGAGGAGGAAAAAAACATGACCCGGCGAAACATACCTCCCGCCCTGCTGGTGGTCCTGGCGGTGGCACTGCTCGTGAGTGGCTGCGTCCCGGCTGCGACACCGACGTCAGCCACAGCCACACCCATATCACCCAGCGCAACCGTCGAGTCACCCACCGAAACCCCGGTCCCACCAACGGTTACTCTGATTGCCACGGCGGTCACCACGGTCAGCCCCACAAATACCCCCGGCGCGGCCAAACCAACACCCAGGCCGCTCCCGACCACCGAACAGGAATGCCGGCAGCTGGGCGGCCGCTGGGGCCCACAGGGCATATTGGGGACGCCTATGTGCAACCTGCCCACCACCGATGCCGGGCAGCCGTGCCGCGACCCCAGCCAGTGCGAGGGTGTCTGCCTGGCCGATCCCGATCCGGCGGCCGTGTCTGGCCAGTGCAGCCCGTACCGTCTCAATTTTGGCTGCTTCGACATCATCCAGGGCGGGGAACGGATGGGTCTGTGCGTAGATTAGCGTTCGACCAGCTCACGCCGGCGGGCCAGCTGCGCCGGCTGCACGACCTGGCGCTGGCGGCCGTGGGTCACTACGATCTCAAGAACCCAGAGGTCACTTACCACACCTTTGCCACCAACCTTTTCTACCGGGTGACCACTGCGGCGGGCGAGCACGTCATGCTGCGGCTGGCCGCGCCCGGTTGGCGCACCTTTGTAGATCTACAGTCGGAGGCGCTGTGGCTTGCGGCATTGGGCCGCGACACCACCATACCCGTGCCGCGCATCGTGCCGGCGCGTTCTGGTGCGGCGGTGCTGCCTATGACGCAGCTGGACGTGCCAGGCATCTGGCACGCCACGCTCATGACGTGGGTCCCTGGCCGGGGGCTGGGGCACTATGTAACGCCGTCCAACCTGGAGAAGATGGGTGCGTTGTTTGCGGCGCTGCACCAACACGGCGCGGCGTGGACACCGCCGGCCGGCTTCACGACCCGCCGCTTCGAGCACTGGCTGTCACGGGGCGAGGAGAACCTGGTCATTGGCGATGGCCCGTCGCCGGTGGCAAGTTTGCCCGCCCACGCCCGTGACGTGCTCGACCGTATGCATCACCACGTCGAGGCGGCCTACGCCGCCATCGACCGTACCGACCTGCGTGTCATTCACTGCGATTTGTGGCACGACAACATCAAGCTTCACCGCGGTGTGCTGCACCCCTTCGACTTCGAAGACACCGTATGGGGCTTCCGCGCCCACGACATTGCGATGGCCATGCTCGATCTGCTCGAGGCGACCGGTGACGTGGACTACGCCGGGCTGCTGGCCGCCTTCCGCCGCGGCTACACTGCCCACCTGGCCTGGCCGGACGATCCGATCGAGCCCTGCCAGATCGGCCGTCTGTTGTGGAAGATCAACTGGGTGGCACGCCACCAGCCGCAGTGGCTGAGTGACATGGTTGAGCGTCACCTGCCGGTTTTTGCGCACTACGAGCGGACCGGTTCGGTGGTCCGTCCCCCGCCAGGCTGAATGCAGTCACCCGCAGCCAACCTGCCAGTCGACCCGTAGCGATTTTGCCACGGCTGCGACGACTTCGGGTTGCCCAAATAAACCTCGCCACTCATCGCATCACCCACACCCTACTCCGTACGCCGCCTCCACACCGCCACCCCAACCACCACCAGCCCCAGCGCCACCAGCGCGACCACCCACCACCATACAACCGGTGGTCCCGCGTCGGGGCCGCTCCCGACACCAACCAGCGTCGCCGCCGTGGGATCGACGAGCACGATACTCACCGGCCCATGCCGCGTCACCACGTTCTGCAGGCTGACGTCCTCCAGCCAGTAGAAGTAGGCGGTGCCCGGCAGCAGGCCAGCTCGATCGTCCCAGGTGTAGACAAAGCCGTTGGCACTGCCCGGCCCCTGCGACGGAATCAACACCTCATTCAGCTGCCGGTCCGGCCCCGCCGCCGACGTGCCGCGCCACAGGTTGAAGCCACGGTTGTTCAGCTCACTCGTCGTTTCCCAGGTCAGCCGTACCGCATCCCCGACCTGCACAGCCTCGAACCCGGCCAGGGTAACTCCGAGGGGTGTGAATTCCCATGTGTAGTCCTCGACCTCACCGCCGCTGGCACCGCCCGACGGTGATGGGGGTGCCTCCAAGAGGTTCTGCGCCGCCGCGTAGACTCGGAAACGGCCGCGGACCGTCTGCTCGAACACCGATACCGGAACGGTAAAGTCCTTGACCTCCGGCTGCCCGGCCAGTACCTGCTCGTTGGCAAACACCTGCTCGCCCAGGTCGTCGAAGTCACCATCCTGGTTGAAGTCGAACCAGGCGGTAACCCAGCCATCCGCCCCAGTGACGGACAGGTTGACGCTGCCCAGGGTCTGCGACCAGGGGTTGCGCGTCACGCCGTCGTCCACGCGCCACGCCGCACCCAGCACAGGGCCACCCTGGGTATGCCAGGGCAAACCGTAGCTGTCACGCAGCGTGCCGTAGTCGGTGTTCAACCGCGCCCCGGCATGAATAGCGAAGGTGTCCATGGCCGCCAGCGTGCGGTTTTCGATCTGGCCGCTGCTGTTGACCACGATCAGGTCGGCCGGCGGGGCGTCGTTGGTTGTGCCCGGCACGATGCACTTGCCGGTTGCGGGAATGAAGTCGTACTTGGTGATGTCGCAGTAGGCACCCTCGACCATTCCCGTCTGGAAGGTGCGGGTCAGGCTGCTGCTGCCGTTGCGATTGATGGCCACGTACCCCTTGGCGCCGCGCCCAAAGGCGATCTGGTCGCTGTCGTTGTCCCACCAGTGCGTGACCACCTCGCCCTCGGTGACCCAGCGGAAGCGCACCAGGTTGGCAATCGCGGTGTCGCGGTGCTCGCACACCCATTTGCCCAGGTCGCTGCCCGTCACGGTGTTGGGGTACGTGCCCGCGCAGTTGGCCGGCACCTCACCCG
>CAZXQZ010000342.1:0-3616 GCA_964642445.1 uncultured Anaerolineae bacterium | reverse complement strand
CTCCCTACTCCCTACTCCCTACTCCCTACTCCCTACTCCCTACTCCCTACTCCCCTTTTGACATCACCCGGCAATGTGTGTAGAATTTGATATTCGCACCACGATAGAAATCCCCGACCTGAATACAGGCTGGAGGCAGAAATGACGCGCGATGATGCACGCTTGCGGCGATTGCTCGAGAATGAACGCCAGGAGTTGTTGGATGAGATTGCGCATTACCAGGTGATGGCGTCGAGTCACAATCCCGGGCTCGGTAATCACATGGCCGATGACGGGACGGAGGCTTTCGAACAGGCGAAGGCCCTGGCTTTGAACGAACAACACAAGCGCACGTTGAGCCAAATCGAGCGCGCGTTGGTACGCATGGATAGCGGCACGTATGGCATTTGCGAACGGTGTGATCAGCCGATCGACTTCGCCCGTCTCAAAGCCTTGCCGTACGCCACCCTGTGCATTCGCTGCCAGACGCTCATCGAGCATTGAGCGTGACGATGATTCCCCCAGTCAACGACATGTCGCTTACCTCCCACCCTGTGGTCTCCGCATGAACAATCCCCTCGTTACACCGACGCGTCAGCTCATTTTGATGGTAGATCAGACGGGTGATCGCCTGGACCGCTGGCTGGCGCAGCAGCTGCCAGACCGTTCACGCTCTGAGATTCAACGCTGGATCAGGGATGGACGCGTGATGGCGAGCGGTCTCGTACTCAAAGCCAGCTATCGCCTCCAGGCCGGCGAAGAGATCACGGTCGACATACCGCCCATTGTGACCACGTCCCTGGCTGCAGAGGAGATTCCACTCCACATCGTATTTGAAGACGCCGATGTGATTGTTGTCGATAAGGCGGCCGGGCAGGTTGTGCACCCTGCGCCCGGGCACACCAGCGGCACGCTGGTCAATGCCATTCTGCATCACGCGCCTGACCTGGCCGGGGTAGGTGGTGAAGTACGCCCTGGCATCGTACACCGGCTGGACAAAGATACCTCCGGCCTGCTGCTGGTGGCCAAAAACGACCAGGCGCACCGCGCCTTACAGCGGCAGTTCAAGGAGCGCACCGTTCACAAGGTCTACGTAGCCCTCCTGGATGGTGTGCTGACCCCGCGCCAGGGCACGATCGACGCACCGATCGGGCGTGATCCCCGCCAACGCCAGCGCATGGCTGTCCTCGTTCAGCCCGGCAATAAACAGGCGCGCGCGGCCACCACGCGTTACCAGGTGCACACCTACTTCGATGGTTACACCTTGGTCGAAGCGGAGCCGCTGACCGGCCGCACGCACCAGATCCGGGTCCATTTCCAGTTCATCGGATTCCCCCTGGTGGGTGACCGCGTGTATGGCCACCGCAAGCAGCGTTTGGTCTGCCCGCGCCAGTTTTTGCACGCGCAGCGGCTCGGATTTCACCTGCCGGCGACCGGTGAATACATGGAGTTCTTCTCCCCTCTGCCACCCGATCTGCAGGCCGTTCTTGATCAGCTGGCACCTGGCTATGCGTGACACCGGCGCTTCACGCCTGCGCGAGGTGGCGCTCACGTTTCTCAAATTCGGCATCATCGGCTTTGGTGGCCCGGCGGCGCACATCAGCCTGTTTCACGAGGAGCTGGTCAAGCGCCGGGCCTGGCTCGACGATCAGGAGTTCCTGGACCTGCTCGGTGCCACCAACCTGATTCCCGGCCCCAATTCGACCGAAATGGCCATACACATCGGCTACAAACGCGCCGGCTGGCCGGGCTTGATCGTGGGTGGGGCCTGCTTCATCCTGCCGGCCGTGGTGATCGTGCTGGCCCTGGCGGCCGCCTACGTCACGTACGGCGCGACGCCGCAGGCCACCTGGGTGCTGTACGGCATCAAGCCGGTGATGATCGCCGTCATTGTCCAGGCGCTGTGGACCATGGGACGTAAGGCGGTACGGGACTGGCTCCTGGCGCTGGTTGCCGTTTTTACCTTGCTCCTGGCCGCCTTCGGTGTGAACGAACTGCTGATTCTCGCGCTGGGTGGTGCCCTGGTTGTGTTGTACCGCAACGCCCAGCGCCTGCGCCAGCCGCACGTTGGCGCGCTGCTCCTGCCGCTGGCCGGCTGGGCGCTGTGGCAGCAGGCGGTGCCTTTCAGCCTGGGCCAGCTGTTTTGGACCTTCTTCAAGATCGGATCGTTGCTCTACGGCAGCGGCTACGTGCTGCTGGCCTTCATGCGCGCCGATTTTGTCAATCGCCTCCAGTGGTTGAGCGATCCGCAGCTGCTCGACGCAGTGGCCATTGGCCTGGTGACGCCGGGACCGGTGTTCACCACGGCCACTTTCGTAGGATACATCATGGGCGGTGTGCCCGCCGCCATCGTGGCAACATTGGGTATTTTTCTGCCCGCGTTCATCTTCGTTGCGCTGACCCATCCGTTCATCCCGCGTCTGCGCCGTTCACCCTGGCTGAGCGCCCTGCTCGATGGGGTGACCGTGGCATCGCTCAGCCTCATGGCCGTCGTGGCCTGGGCCCTCAGCCGGGCGACGTTCGTCGATATCTACACGGTGGTGGTTGCCCTCCTGGCTGCCGTCCTGCTCTTCCGCTTCAAAGTCAATACGACGTGGTTGGTCATGGGGGGGGCGTTGTTTGGGTTGGTGAGGATGGGGGTTGGGGGTTAGGGGATGGGGGTTGGGGGCTGTGGCTGTCTAGCACCAATCTCCAACCCCCAACCCCCAATCTCCAACCCCCAACCCCTGGCCCCCAACCCCTATCCCCTATTATCCAGCAGCTCGGATGGCGCCAGGGGCAGGATGGGGAGGGGTGACTGGTATTCGAGGATGCGGGCGGTTGGGGGCAGCGGCATCTGGCGGTTGGTGACTGCCACGTGCTCGCCGCTGAGCAAGTCCTCGTATGCGCCATCGGGCAGGTGGACGGTGACCTGGCCGCGGCGGGCGCCGACGTTGAAGACGCCGTAGAGGCCGCCGGCCGGTCGCTGCCAGGCGGCCCGGATGGCAGGTTCGGCGGCGGCCAGCGTGAACAGGCCTTCGACCAGGGCGGGGTGTTTTTTTAGTCGCGCCAGGGTTGTCAGGTAAGGCTGCAGTTCATAGTCACCCCAGGCGACCTTGTCGGCCTCGAACAGCGATGGCGTGTGGGTTGCGGCGGCCTCCTGGCCGCCGTAGATGAGAAATGGCCCGCGGTTGAAGGCCAGGAGCGCTGTCCAGGCCAGGGCTTGTGGCCGCGAGGGGGCCAGGGCCATGATGCGCCGCTGGTCGTGGTTTTCGACGCAGCGCATTTTGACATAACTAGCGGGATAGATGGCATCCTGGAAGCGCAGCATCTCCAGGTAGCGGCTCACCGGCACGTCGCCGGCGACCGCAGCCTGCCACAGCGGCCAGATGTCGTAGTCGTACGTCAGGTCGAACGCCTGGTAGATTTCGGCATCGGAATGACCGCTTAGCCCGGCGCGGCGGCGTTCCTCGACGAAGGCGGCGTGTACCGACTCGGCCAGCCAGATGACCCCGGGTTTGACGGCGGCGACGGCGGCGCGTGCCTCCAGCCAGAAGGACAACGGCACGACCGACGCCACGTCGCAGCGGAAACCATCGACACCAAACAACGCCCAGCCCTGGAGGATCTCGATCAGGTAGGATGTGAGGTCGGGGTT
>CAZXQZ010000341.1:0-3637 GCA_964642445.1 uncultured Anaerolineae bacterium | reverse complement strand
CACCGCCTTCGGAGCGGCGAATTCCAGCCATAATGCCGGAAGTTATTCTATTACGATGCCTTATGGGTGACGGTGGGTACAAGGACGACAGGTATGACAATGGCAACGGCACGGCTGGAGCGACCCCAGCCCTGGCGCGACGTGCAGCCAGTCCCGGTAATCAACAGTGACGTGGTGCTTGATGCAGAAGCGGCCGAACTGGCACAGCTGGAGAGTCAGCTGCATGCCTTGGGTGAGGTGCCCTTTGCACCCCTGGCAGGTCCACTGCATGAGGCGTTGATGGCGCCGCGCGACCGGCTGCGGGCGCGGGTAGCGTTGGCGGTGGGGCATGCATTACACGTGAAACCGGCCTACCGGCTGGCCCTGGCGGCGGCACTGGAGACTCTGTACGTAGCCAGCCAGGTTCACGAGGTGCTTACGCGCCGCGCCACGCTGAACGGCAGTGCGGGCGCGTGGGTGTTGATGGGCGATCATTTGTACGCGCAGGCCGCCGCGTTTGCCGCCCAGGCCGAATCGCCGCCGATTGTGGCGCTGTTTGCGCAGACACTGCAGCAGCTGAGCGAAAACGGCGTGCGGCAGCAGCTGCATGCTCCGGGCACACCGACCGTGAGCACTCACGCACTGCTGTGCGGTGCTGCGGCGCAAGGCGCGGCCATCCTGGGCAATGCCGATGCCAGCGACATCGAGGCGCTGCGTCGGGTGGGCCTGGCCATCGACACGCCAACGGCCAGCCGTGCCGCCCTGGGGCAGGTGCGCCATTTGGCGGCACGGCGCAGCCTCGGACTGCTGCTCGATAGTTTGTTATGACTCGACGATCGTCAGCGTTGTGATTTTGTCACCCTGGCGAATGGCATTGACCACGTCCATCCCGTTGATGACTTTGCCAAACACGGTGTGCCGGCCGTTCAGGTGGGGTTGTGGCGAGTGGGTGATGAAGAACTGGCTGCCGTTCGTATTGGGGCCTGCGTTGGCCATCGACAGCATGCCAGTCTCGTGCTTCAATGGGTTGTTCCTGACCTCGTCTTCGAAGCGGTAGCCCGGACCACCGCTCCCTGTGCCGGTGGGGTCTCCCCCCTGGATGACGAAATTACTGATGACGCGGTGAAAACTGACGTCATCGTAGAAGCCGGCACGGGCCAGGAAGACGAAGTTGTTGACCGTCTTTGGCGCCTGCTGCGGATACAACTCCAGTTCGATCAGCCCCTTGTTGGTTTGCATTTCGGCCCGGTAGTTCTTCTTGGGGTCGATGCTCATGGCTGGGGGCTGGCTCCACTGTTTTGTCGACATTCAACGATCCTTTCATTTTAAGAGTCGCCACAGTGCTCTGTCAGGATAGAATGCTTGCCAATCCTGCTATTGTGCAAGGGCAGAATGGTGCCAAACTCCAACCTGGCAGAGCGCTAGAATACCCGTCATTTTGCTTCTTGCCAAATCTGCCGCCTGGCTCACGCGCGCTGAACCGCTTAGGCAGCGCAAAAAGAATAACTTCCGGCATTATGGCTGGGATTCGCCGCTCCGAAGGCGGTGGCGGTTGCACAGTTGCCATCTTTCTAAAAAGATGGCAACTGTGCAAGAAGGCACGGGAAGTTATTCTTTCAGTCTCTAGAGCCGTGGGAGCGCGACCAGCGAGGAACCGGTGCCACGCAGCAGCACAAACATCGGCACATCGTGCTGCCGCCACTGTGCGACGGCCCCTTGCAGAATGTCGTGGGCGGTAGACCACGCGTCTGGCGCCTGGCTGGCGAACTGTGCCACGTCGTCGAACAGGATGACATAACCGGGCGCGGGCGCCCAGGCCAGGTCGTTGATCGATTCCTCGAACGCATCCCAGTTCTGGCCAAAATAGGCGGGAAACTGCATGGCGCGGGCACTGGTCTGTAAAAAAGTGGCCTTGTCGGCGATGTGCGCACCCTCCAGGTAGAAGAAACGCCAGCCGGCCGCTTCCACCTGCCGCTGGATCGTGGAGGCCCGTGCGCGTGAGGCAAAACGGTACAGGCCCGGTGGCAGGTCACTGGCAAGAATGGGTACAAGTTTTTTGATCATGGCACGATCCGTTTGAAACTGGCGTAATGATCGTCGGTGTAGTACATGTCACCCCCTTCGCCCGTCACGATACGTCGCGCGCCCCTGTCCGATTCGCCTGGCGTTTCCACCGTGTATTCGTGATAATAGCCCTGCGGCTGCCGTGGCAGCAGGCGTTCCCGGTTCTGAAACACGGCGCCGTCCTGGCGGTAGGGGAAAGGACCGCCGCGTTCGATCAGGTCGATGGTTACCAGGGCCTCGGGCGGCAGGTCGTCACGCGCAATCGTCCGGAAACCATCGATTCTGTCTGGGATGGGAGTGGCACGCGGTGTGCTGACTGTGGTGGGTCCGGCGTCGGGCATTGGTGGCGTAACGGTGGCCCCGCGCCCGCCGCACTGCACCAGCAGTGTGAGACAGACGATGACAAGTAGAGATAGCCCAATCCAACGAGCAAAACTGGCGTGCTTCAAACGCAACTCCTTTGGGTCAGCCTGGCTGCGCCAGCACGATCCGTCGAGGCGTGCGCACCCCCAGGTGCGGACCCGTTCTGCGCGATGGGATCACGCTGGTGCTTCTTGACGCACGATAAGGCCGCTGGCCGTGCGATCAACGTCCGAGGAGCTGCAGCAGCCGGTCCGGGTAATCGGTGATGATTCCATCGACCCCCAGGTCGAGCATGCGCTGCATGTCCGCGGTTTCGTTGATCGTCCACGCATCGACCTTCATGTTGCGATGGTGTGCGGTGTTGACGAAGCGCGGTGTCAGGACTTCGATGCCACTCTGGCGCTCAGGCACCTGGACCGCGTGGGCGGGCGCACTGTAGAGGCGCCCCAAAAACAGCAGGTTCATGATGACCAGGTTGCGGACCTCTGTTTCGCTGGCCGAGGTCGCCACTTCCGGGCAGATGGTGCGAAACTCCTGGATGCGCGCATCGTGGAACGATGCAATCAGCATCAGATTCTGCCGGTTGTACTGGCGAATCAGGTTGCACAGGTCCTGAGCCATCGAGGCCTGGGTGAGTTTGATTTCTATGTTCATACGCAGGTCGGGGAAAGTCTGGAACAGCTCCTCCAGGGTGGGCACCATGATACCCTGGCCGCGGAAGGGAAAGGTCTGGCCATCATCGGGCGACCAGTCATAGCCGGCATCGAGCGCTTTGAGTTCGGCCAGGGTCATGTCCTCGATCAGCCCGCTGCCGTCGGTAGTGCGGTCGACCGTTTCGTCGTGCATCAGGACCAGTACACCGTCTTGGGTGCGGTGCACGTCACCTTCCAGCACGTCGACGCCCAGTGCGGCTGCCCGCTCGTAGGCATAGAGGGTGTTGCCAGGCCAGAGTCCATCACCCCCCTGATGGGCCACGACCAGGGGTCGGGGCAGGTCACCAGCGTAATAGGGGTGGTCTGGCGCAGGTTTGGCCAGGATGGCACCCAGCAGGAAGAGCAATGCGACGACCGCCGCAATGACGAGAACGATTTTTAGGGCACGGTTCATGGACGGTCCTTTGCCTGGTGGTCAGGTGCTGCGGCGGCAGCATGGCTGCCGTACTCCATGGCGGCAGCGTGGCTGTCGCACTCCAGAGCGACAGCATGGCTGTCGCACTCCAGAGCGACAGCAT
>CAZXQZ010000340.1:0-3638 GCA_964642445.1 uncultured Anaerolineae bacterium | reverse complement strand
AATCGACCTGGTCAAGGCACAGCTGGCGGTGGCCGCCGGACAGCCGCTGCCGTTCACCCAGGCCGACCTGGTGCAGCGCGGCCACGCCATCGAATGCCGCATCTACGCCGAGGATCCGGCGAATCATTTTCTGCCGTCGATTGGTAAGGTCCTGCGGGCCGTCGAGCCGGTCGGTCCGGGTGTACGCGTCGATGCGGGTATCAGCACGGGTGTCGAGGTCATGCTGCACTACGATCCCATGATGGCCAAACTGATCGTGTGGGGTCAGGACCGTGCCGATGCCATCGGCAAGATGCGCTGGGCACTGGCGCACTACATCGTACAAGGTGTGACGACGAACATTCCGTTTTTGCTGGCAGTGATCGATCATCCGCAGTTTCGCGCCGGCTCGACCACGACCAGCTTCATCGACACGCAGTTTGTTGATTGGCAGGCCCTCCGGGGGCCAATGCCCGATGAAGTTCTGATTGCCGCGGCGCTATCGGACCTGTTGGAGAGACAGGTAACGGCTTCAGGCCCGGCCGCTGCGACCGCGGGTGCCAGCGGTGATCCCCACAGCCCATGGGGGCAGCGCGACGGCTTCCGCCTGGGGGGAGGTTGAGATGGAGTTTCGTTACCACGCGCTGCAGGCGGCGGACGATGAGAAAGTCGTCAAGGTCGACAGGGAAGGTGATCTCTACCGGGTCACCGTGGGCGACCGGTCGTATACCGTCGAGGTGCACCGCCCGGAGCATGGCCGGCTGAACATGAAGATCGACGGGCGGCGGGTACGGGCGTACGTGGCCAGTGACGGGCTGCGGCGCTACGTGGCTTTCGACGCCTCGTGCAGTTACGTCATGCAGCAGCCTGATCCGCGGGCCGGCGGGCGCCGTCGGGCAGTGCAGGCCCATGCCGGGGGACTCGAGGCCGCAATGCCCGGCCACGTGCTGGACGTGCTGGTCCGTGCCGGTGATGTCGTCGAGCGCGGGCAGACGCTGCTGCTGCTGGAAGCGATGAAGATGGAGCTGCGGTTAGCTGCTCCCGCGGCTGGTACGGTGCGGCGTGTCCTGTGCCAGGCGGGGGATGTGGTGGATCGTGGACAGCTGCTCGTGGAGGTGGATGCGACGCCTTGACAGGTGATTTGCACGTGATACAATAAGGGCCTATCCGAATAACCTGATATTCGCCTCAATATGGCGCCTCAGGGCAGTTATTCGGATAGGCCCTAGGGCATCTTTTTGCAGGTTGCAATGTTGCACAGAGCATGGGACAGACGACCCGGTTGATCATGTTAACCGTTTCCAGGGCGGCACGTGCGCCGTTGTGGCGCAACAACTCGGCGATTTCATCCTGGAAACACCATCGTACGACGTCCGCTACCGTGACGCCGGCTGCTGCACCCGCAGCCAGTGTGGCGGTAGGTTTGTATCTGGCGTCGTGCGTTTTATTTTGCGCCCGTGCGCATATGGGGTATAGGCAGCTTCAAGGAGGCACTTGTTAATGAGCACAATGGGTGTGCAATCTGAGCCGGCCCTGGCCCAGGCCAGGCCACGCGCCGACGTCGTGAATGATTTTTCGATCGTCGTGGCCACCGCCAATGGATCAGGCAGCCAGACGGCGAACGTCACCATCATTCGCGCACTGTTCCGGATGGGCATTCCGGTCAACGGCAAAAATCTGTTTCCATCGAATATCTCGGGACTTCCAACCTGGTACACCATCCGGGTGAGCAAGGACGGGTACATCGCACGCCGCGAAGGCACCGAAATTGTCATTGCATTCAATGAAAAAACGGTCGTCGATGACCTGAAGGCCCTGCCGACGGGCGGTGTGTGTATCTATCCGGCCGACTGGAAGTTCGAACACAGCCGCACCGACGTCACCTATTATGGTGTGCCGGTGAAAGAATTCGTGAAGGCATCCGGTGCCGAAGATAAATTCAAGACGTACGTTTCCAACATGGTGTATGTCGGGGCAGTTGCAGAGTTGTTGGGGATCGATTTGGCTGAGATCAAAGGGGCCCTGAATACACATTTCGATAATAAAGCGCGAGCGGTGAATCTGAACTACGGCGTTGTAGAAATGGCGGCCAATTGGGTGCGGGCTAACCTGGTCAAGGATGACCCGTACCGCGTCGAGCGCATGAACGCCACCGAAGGCATGATCATGATCGAGGGCAACGTCGCGTCTGCCCTGGGTTCCATCTTTGGCGGGGTGAGCGTCGTGGCCTGGTACCCGATCACACCTGCCAGCAGCCTGGCCGAGGCGCTCAACGAATATCTGCCCAAACTGCGCAACGATCCCGAGACGGGTGAGCCCACCTACGCCGTGGTGCAGGCGGAGGACGAAATTGCGGCGATTGGCATGGCCATTGGTGCCGGTTGGGCCGGTACACGCAGCATGACGTCGACGTCAGGCCCCGGCATTTCACTGATGACCGAGTACGCTGGCATGGGTTACTTCGCCGAGGTGCCCGTGGTCATCTGGGACGTGCAGCGCATGGGGCCCAGCACCGGTCTGCCGACGCGCGTCTCGCAGGGTGATTTGATTTCGACCTATTTCCTGGGTCACGGCGATGTGCGCCACGTCGTCCTGCTGCCCGGTTCGGTCGGCGAATGTTTCGACTTCGGCATCCAGGCCTTCGACCTGGCCGAGCGGCTGCAGACACCGGTTTTCGTCTTGAGCGACCTCGACCTGGGTATGAACCTGTGGATGAGTCCGCCGTTCAAGTATCCCGAAAAACCAATGGACCGCGGCAAGGTACTGACCGCCGAAGATTTGCAGCGGTTGGGCACGTGGGGTCGGTTCGTGGACGTCGATGGGGATGGTATCGGCTACCGCACGCTTCCCGGCACCGATGACTGGCGGGCAGCCTACTTTACGCGCGGCACCGGCCACAACGCGATGGCGGTCTACAGCGAGCGTCCCGACGACTGGGAAGAGAACCTCAGACGCCTGGCCCGCAAACACGATACGGCCCGTACCCTGGTGCCGGCGCCGGTGGTCGATGCCGTGCCGGGTGCCTCGATCGGCATCATCGCGTATGGATCGGTGGACCCGGCGGTCGTCGAAGCACGCGACCGTCTGCGTAAAAAGGGTATCGAAACCAGCTATCTGCGGCTGCGTGCGCTGCCGCTCGAAGACAGCCTGCGCGAATTTGTGGCAGCTCACGAACGCGTTTACGTCGTCGAGCTCAATTTCGACGGCCAGCTGGCGCAGATCCTGCGCATGGAGCTGCCCGAATACGCCACGCGCTTCCGTTCGATGGCCAAGTGCGACGGACTGCCGCTCACCCCGCGGTACGTGACCGAAACGATCCTTGCCCAGGAGCTATAAGCCATGGAAGTCACAACCAAACCCCGCAGCAACGGAAACCTGAAACTGAACCAGATCGGTCTGCAACCGAAGGATTACGACGGCAATACGTCCACCCTGTGCAAGGGCTGCGGGCACGACTCGATCTCCAGCCAGATCATTCGCGTCTGTTACGAGCTGTCACTGCCGCCGCACCGGATTATCAAACTGAGCGGCATCGGCTGTTCGAGCAAATCGCCCGCTTACTTCCTGAACCGCTCCCACGGCTTCAACTCGCTGCACGGGCGCATGCCCTCCATTGCCACCGGTGCCACGCTGGCCAATGCCAGCCTGCTGGCCATCGG
>CAZXQZ010000339.1:0-3641 GCA_964642445.1 uncultured Anaerolineae bacterium | reverse complement strand
GCCACCGCCGTTCTACTGGGTCACCCCGACGACGCGCGACGCTGCAACGGCTGCCCAATCTCCACCCAACCTGCCCGACCTGAGCGTGCAGTGGATTGCCCGCACGCCGCGTTACCCGCGCTACTGCCTCGATTACAGCAGCGGGCTGCCCGAATTGTGCCCAGGCACGGCCAACACCCGGCACTTTCCCCTGCCGGGCGAGACCGTGACCTTCACGGCGCAGATTGCCAACCAGGGCATCATCACCACGCCGGCGGTCAGCGCGACGTGGCAGATCGCGCCGGCCGAGGTGCCGGACGGGCAACCCGTGGCAGGTGTACGGCGGGATGACCTCACCCTGCCATCCCTCGCCCCCGGTGCCACGGCCACGTTGACCCTGCCGTGGTCGTGGTCGAGCCTGCGGTATACGGTAAGCCTGGCGCTCGATCCCCCGGCCACGATCAGCGAAACCACGCGCAGCAACAACATGCGCGCCGACGCCAGCGACGCACTCTACCTCGACGTGCTCGTCCACCCGCTCGTGCACGACGCCTTTGCCCGCCGGCCCAACCTGGTCGGCTCCTGGAGCTTTGCCGACTGGCTGCAGGCGCAGTTCGACGCCATGAACCGCAACCTGGCCGCCTCCACCTACCCGGCACAGCCCAACGGTGCCCTCGACCGCGTGCGCCTGGACGTGATCACGGTGACCGAACAGGTGGGCGGCGACCTGGTCAGCGGCGAGCTCGCCTTCGACGGCCGCTGGACCTTCCGCGTGAACCGTGACGACCCCGACACACCCGAAGACGAGGCGGCGCTGTCCGCCGATCGTTATGCGCAAACCTTCGCCGGCACCGTCGATTGGGGGTTGGTCCACGAGCTGACCCACCAGCTGGGTATGATCGACCTCTACTGGCTGAACGTGGCCGGCAGTTATCAGAACGCCGTACTGGACACCGACGGCCGGCCGCTGCTGATGGGCTTCCAATGGCCGCGCCCCGGCCTGATGGGCGGCGGCAGCCTGGGCAGCCACAGCTGGCCGCTCTACAGCGACCATACCGTCGGTGCGCTCAACCGCAACCAGGGCTACCGGCGCGGCTATTACGGTGAGTACCTCTTCGATATCCCCGACCAGAATACGCTGGGCATCCTCGATAACCGCGGCCAGCCGCTGCCTGCGGTGCCGATCACGATCTACCAGACGATGGCCGGCGCCATTCCGCCAACCCCTGTCATCACCGGCACAACGGACGCGGACGGCCGCTTCACCCTGCCGGCGCGGGCCCTGCCCTACGGCGGCATCTCAACGGCTACCGGCCACACCCTGGCGCCCAACCCCTTCGGTCACATCGACGTCGTCGGTTTCAACGGCCAGCTGCTGGTGGCCGTGGGTGCGGCGGCGCAGCGCTTCTACACCTGGTGGCCCATTACCGACTTCAACCTGGCCGCCTGGCAGCAGGGGTTCGGCGCGTACGAACGGACGATCAGCACGCACCTGCCGCCAACCAGTGCTCCCGCGCCGCCAGCTGAACTCCAGGGCCGCGTCGATGGTACGCAGGTCAGCCTCTCCTGGCCAGCCAGCCCCGACCCGACCCTGGCGGTCTACCGGGTGTACCGCGGGCTGGAGCCGGCCTACTATCCCTTCAGCCCGATCGCGACAACTACCACACGCAGCCTGGTCGATACAACCTACGCCACCGCACGTTACGCCGTGACCGCGGTCGATACCGCCGGCCGCGAGAGCGGCTTCAGCCCGATCTTCCGCGCCCAGCAGACGATCGTCCCGGCAGCGGCGGTGGTCGAGCCGGACAGCGGGGTGCGCACGATCCTCGATGCCCACGCCGGTGCACTGCTCACGCAGCTGCCCGACGACCGCTGGGTGGGCCGTCAGGGCAGCGTCCACCTCGGCCTGGGCGGCGCCTACGCCCTGGCGCGTACGGTCGATGGCCAGCTCCTTGCCGGCGTGGCGGGCGAGAACCGGGTCAAGGTGCTGGACGCGCGCCTGAACCTGGTCAACTGGTTCGGCCGGCACGACTTCGTGACCGGCACGCTGCAGTGGCCGGCCGGTGTAGCCCAGGTTGGCGCTCCCTTCACGATCACCCTGCGACCTCAGGCCGACGACGATACGCTGGGCCTGGCGAATTTCGACGCCGACCTGCGCCTGGGCGACGACGATCCCCTGCTGGTCAACGGCGTGGCGCGGGTGCCGGGCCGGTTCGGCCAGGGAGTAAGAACCGGCAAAGACAGCCAGCTGTTGTATCAGGCCCGCGGGCACCTGGACGCGGCCACGGGCAGTGTGCAGCTGTGGGTGCAGCCGCAGTGGTGGTGGGACGATGGGCAGGAGCACGTGTTCCTGGAAGCGCTGCAGGTGAATGACGGTACGTCGCCCGCCGGGCCAGCCAGTGCTGCGCCCCCGGCCGATCCGTTTACGGGCTACCGCCTGCGTGTGGCCAAGGCGAGCTGGAACGGTCTCTACGCCTGGCTGACCGATGGCCAACTCGGTAATCACGACATCGTGCTCTATGCCGATGTCAGCCGTTGGCAGATTGGCCAGTGGCATCACCTGGCCGTGGTGTGGCAGCCGGTCGATCCAGGGAGCACACACCGGCGGCTGGCGCTGTGGGTGGATGGGGTCTTGCACGACAGCCAGGTCCTGCGGCGTCCGCTGGCCGGCACAGCCGACCTGCTGAGTCTTGGCAACAGCGTGGCCGGCGACGCCCCAGCCCTGGCCACGCTGGATGAGCTGCACATCAGCGCCGTCGCCCGCGTGGGGAACAGTCAAACCACCCGCCTGCTGGTCAGCCAGGCCGAGGGCCACCGCATCGACGTCTACGACTGGCTGGGCAACGTCATCAGCCAGTTTGGCAGCGCCGGCAGCGGTCCCGGCCAGTGGGCGTTCCCCCAAACCCTGGTCGTTTCTCCTACCTGGCCCTCTTCAGCGCAGTCAGCACTCGCTCAACCATATGCCCTGACTACGCGAAGCTCTGTGACCGAATCGTTACCTGTGACGATCCTGGTGGCGGATCGTGATAATGGCCGTATCCAGGTGCTCGACTTCGATGGCCGGCAGCTGGCCTGGCGGGCCAGCTGGACGGATGGGTTGCTGCGGCCGCAGGGGCTGGCCTGGCTGCCGGGGGGCCAGGTCGTGGTCAGCGACCGGGGTGACCAGCGCGTCAAACTGCTGGGGGCCGATGGTCGGCTGCTGTTTGTGTGGAATGAACCCAACGACGGACACACCGGACCTTTTTATTCGCCCATGGGTGTCACTTTCCTGCCCAATGGGGACGTGCTCGTCGCCGACACCGGCAACCAGCGCGTGGTGCGCATCGCCCGTGTGCGCGCCACCTGCTTCGACTTCGATCACAGTGGCGCCGTGGATGTCGGGGATATTCAGGCCATTGCCCAGGGCTGGTCGCAGCCGTACGATCCGTTTTTTGACGTCGCGCCGGACGGTGTCGTCGATGTCGTCGATGTGATGACGGTGGCGGCGCGGTGGGGGTGGGTGTGTTGATGGGTTTTACCACAGAGAACGCAGAGATCACAGAGTTTTTTGTGGAGACCATCGTCTTGCGGGGTGGAGGGTGGAGGGTGGAGGGTGGAGGTTGGAGGGTGGAGGTTGGAGGGTGGAGGTTGGAGGTTGGAGGGTGGAGGGTGGAGGTTGGAGG
>CAZXQZ010000338.1:0-3690 GCA_964642445.1 uncultured Anaerolineae bacterium | reverse complement strand
AAACTCATTTCTGCATTTTCAAAGAAAGGCATCCGCTCACAAATTGGTCATACGACGCACAAAACGGCCTGAACTTCCGGTCCAGGCAGGGCACCAACGTTATTTTTGGAGTGCGCGGCGATTTACAGGCCAAGTTCGAGGTGTTGCGGGCGATCGAAGCCGAGTGGCAGAAGCGGGGCGAGGTGCCGGCGGTGATCGATCTGCGGGTGGATGACCGCCCGTTCGTACGCTAGGCCACGTCATCCGCACGTCCAGCGTCACAGCGAGGTTCGACGGTGAGCAACTTGATTGCCGGCATCGATGTCGGTACGACGAAGATTTGCACCCTGGTGGGGGAATTGACCAGCGATGCCGCGGTTCATATCGTGGGGGCCGGGCAAGCCGCGGCACGCGGCCTGCGGCGTGGCGTGGTGGTCAACATTGCCGAAGCCACGACCGCGATCGGCGAGTCGGTCCATCGAGCCGAAGAGGCGGCCGGGCAGCGCATCGAACGGGCCTTCGTGAGTGTATCGGGCAATCACATCGGCTGCGTCTCCAGCCATGGCGTTGCTGCCGTGCGCAAGGCGCAGCAGGGTATCACCCACGAGGACGTCGAGCGCGCACTGGAGGCCGCACGCGCGATTGCGATCCCGCACAACCGCGACATCATCTACACCGCGCCGCGCACGTGGACGGTCGATGAACAGCAGGGGGTTCGCGATCCGGTGGGTATGCACGGCTTCCGGCTGGAGGTCGATGCCCAGGTCATCACCGGGGCTGCCTCCTCGGTGGCCAACCTGGTCAACTGCGTCACCAGCAACGACGTCGAGGTCGAGGACCTGGTTCTCAGTTCACTCGCGGGGGCCGAGGCCGTTCTGAACCCGGCCGAACGCGACATGGGGGTGGCCCTGGCGGACATTGGCGGTGGCACGACCGACATCGCGATCTTCCTGGACGGTGCGCCCTACCACGTGGTTGTTTTGGACGTCGGGGGCAATCACCTGACACAGGACCTGGCGGTGGGGCTGCATACGCCGTTCAAGGTCGCCGAGACGTTGAAACTGCGTTACGGCAACCTCGACCCCTCTGTCCTGCCGTCCGACGAGCTGATCCAGATCAGCCAGTTTGGTGACCAGGGCACGGAGCAGGTCCAGCGCCGGTTCCTGGCCGAAATCCTGCAGGCGCGGGCCGAAGAGATGGTCGAGCTGATCCTGCGTGAAGTCAAACGCAGTGGTTACGATGGTCTACTGCCTGCCGGCGTGGTACTGACCGGTGGGGCGGCACAGCTGGCCGGGTGGGTCGACCTGGGCCGGCAGACACTGCAGATGCCGGTGCGCATCGGTGTACCGAGGAACCAAATCAGCGGACTGCGCGATGAGCTGCGCAATCCGATGCATGCGACGAGTGTGGGGCTGCTGTTGTGGGGGTCTCAACAGCGTCATCCCGGGCGACAGCGGAATGCGCCTTCCCCGTTCCTGGAGCGGGTCGTTCAATGGCTACGTAACCTATTGCCAGATCCCCATTGAGCAGCGGGTTACACATTTTTTCGGCACAGGTGTTGTTGCATTTCATTCCATCAGAAACGCACAAGGAGGCAAGTTCCGATGTCTACGCCAGTCACGCGCAAGCCACAGCAGCCGTACGTGGAAAACGTTGCACAAATCAAAGTCCTGGGGATCGGGGGTGGCGGATCCAATGCCGTCAATCGTATGATTGAAGCGGGAATCCAGGGCGTGGAGTTTGTGGCGATCAACACCGATGCCCAGGCGCTCATGCTGTCACAGGCACCGCACCGCCTGCGCATCGGCGACAAGCTCACCAAAGGCCTCGGTTCCGGTGGCAATCCTGAAATCGGCCAGAAAGCAGCCGAAGAGTCGGAAGAGGAGATCAAGGCGCTCATCAAGGGTGCCGACATGGTCTTCGTCACCGCTGGCATCGGGGGTGGTACCGGCACGGGGGCGGCACCGGTGATTGCCCGTGTCTCACGCGAGATGGGTTCGTTGACCATCGGTGTGGTTACGCGACCATTCTCGTTCGAGGGTACGCGGCGCAACCGTGCCGCCGATGAGGGCATCACCCGTCTCAAGGACCACGTCGACACCATGATCGTCATTCCCAACGACCGTCTGCTGCAAGTGGTCGACAAGAAGGCGTCGGTCGAGTCGGCTTTTGCCGTGGCGGACGACGTGCTGCGCCAGGGTATCCAGGGTATCTCCGAACTGATCACCGTACCGGGGCTGATCAACCTGGACTTTGCCGACGTGCGCACGATCATGAGTGACGGTGGCGCGGCGTTGATGGCCATTGGCCGGGCACGCGGCGAAAACCGGGCCCAGCAGGCCGCCGAGCAGGCGATTCACAGCGCCCTGCTGGACGTGTCCATCGAAGGCGCACAGGGTATCCTGTTCAACGTGACCGGTGGCGCCGACATGACCCTCTTCGAGGTCAACGAGGCCGCCGAAATCGTACGGGCCAGCGCCCATCCCGATGCCAACATCATCTTTGGTGCCGTGATCGATCCCAGCATGGCGGATGAGATTCGTATTACCGTCATTGCGACCGGCTTCGATGCGGCCCACATGCAGCGCCGCCCGGCGACGACCGCAGCCCAGTCGACGCGCCTGGATGGCCGCCCACAGAGCAGCCAGCCGGTGCCCACGGGGCAGACCATTCCCTTTCCGTCGCGGACCTTCAAACGCGAGGATCTAGACGTACCGGCGTTCATTCGTAAACGGGTGAACGAGAAGTAACCGGCGGAGCCTTACACACGAGGGGGCTGAGAGAACCAGGTGAGTCAGCCTGGCCCTCTCAGCCCCCTCGTTATCATCGGTTGTGCAGTCGCATCCGGTCAGGGTGCCATGCCGACTTCAGCGATCTGGCCGCCTTTTTTGGCTTCGACGCGCTCGTGTTCGAGCTTACGCAGCTGGACCACGCGCAGCACGTCTTTGGCCAGGATGGAGTGTGGATCGAGTTCGAGTGCCTGCCTGGCACAGTCCAGTGCTTCGGGAAACTGGGTGGCACGTGTGTAGACCAGCGCCAGGTCGGTCAGGGTGACCATGTTACTCACATTGACACGCAGGGCCTCTTGCAGCAGCGAGCGTCCCTGCGCCTCATCGCCGGAGCTGAACACGGCCCAGCCTAACGCACGCAGGTATTCGTCATCGTCGGGTGACAGTTCGAGCGCATGCCACAAGGCATCGATCGCCTCCCGCCAGCGTAGACCGGCCGAGTAGACCATGCCCAACAAATAGTGGTAGTGGCTGGCACCGCTGTTGTGTTCCAGGGCGTGGGTGATGTTCGTTTCGGCGCGCGGCAGGTCGTCCAGGGCCAGGTAGATATCGCCCAGGTAGGCGCTCAAAACCTCACACGTCTTGTCGTCCACCGGGCGCGTGGCCAGAATCTGCTCAAGCACCTGCGCAGCCTGCCACGGTTGTTCCTGGCGCATCAAACGGTCGACCCGTTTTAGCAGTTTTCCCAGCCTGTTCATGATCCGGCTCCCTGGCAGTATTGTAACACAACCTTTTTGGATATGCAATCAGGGAGGAGGGAGGAGGGAGGAGGGAGGAGGGAGTAGGGAGTAGGGAGTAGGGAGTAGGGAGTAGGGAGGAGGGAGGAGGGAGGAGGGAGTAGGGAGTAGGGAGGAGGGAGTAGGGAGGAGGGAGTAGGATATAATGGAGAGCATGTGGGGAGAGGATAACTGTCAACGGATTC
>CAZXQZ010000337.1:0-3693 GCA_964642445.1 uncultured Anaerolineae bacterium | reverse complement strand
CTGTGCCACTTGGTGTCCTGGTGCCTTGGTGGTTCTATGGTGCGTGCAAGAGAATCAGGGTCGCGGTATCACCTGGCGAATTCCACGAACCGGTAGCCGACGCCGCGCTCGTTCATGATGTAGCGCGGGTGCGCGGGGTCCTGTTCGATCTTTTGCCGCAGGTAGGTGATGTAGAGACGCAGGAGGTGATGCTCGTCGCGGTATTCCGGCCCCCACACGCGCGCCATGAGCGTCTCGTGGGGCACGATGCGGCCCGCATTCTGCACCAGGTGGTAGAGGAGACGGTATTCGGTGGGGCGTAGTTTGATCCGATCGCCGCGCACGATCACCTCACGCCGCCCAAAGTCGATGGCCAGGTCGGCATCGATGGTGATGGCTTCCTGGCCCGAGACGCTGCGATCTTCGGTGCGCCGCAGGACGGCGCGGATGCGGCTGACCAGCTCACGCGGGCTGAACGGTTTGGCCATGTAGTCGTCGGCGCCCAGGTCGAGGCCGCGGATGCGGTCTTCTTCTTCACCCTTGACCGTGAGCATGATCACCGGCACTGAAGAAATCTCACGGATCAGTTTCAACGTCTCGAAACCGTCCAACTGCGGCATCGCCACGTCCATCACCACCAGGTCCGGCAGGTCTTCGCGCACCTTGTCTAACGCCTCGAGGCCGTTGGAGGCTTCGAGCACCTCGTACCCCTCCAGTTCCAGGTTCATACGCTCGACGCGCCGGATGCGTGATTCGTCGTCGACGATGAGGATGCGCGTTTTTTCTTTGCTGCTCGCAGACATGGTTTCAGTTCCCCTCGTACACCGGCAGGGAGAAAAATACCGTCGTCCCTTTGCCCGGCTCGCTGCGCACCCAGATGCGGCCATCGTGCCCTTCGATGATGGCGCGCGTCAAAAAGAGGCCCAGTCCCGCCCCCTCGGTCTTGCGCCGCAGGGTCGAGTCGACGCGGTAGAAACGCTGGAAGAGACGCTCCTGCTCCGGCGCTGGGATGCCGATCCCTTCGTCGGCCACGTACAGCACAAGCTGGCGGACCTTAGGATCGTGCCAGCCCCCCACACGCACGGCGCCGCCGTCGGGTGAATACTTGATGGCGTTGCTGATGAGGTTGTTGTACACCTGGCGCAGCCGTTCGGGATCGGCCAGTGCCGGCGGCAGGTTTGCGGCAAAGTCGCTCTCGAAGTGGTGCCGGTCGGTCTGCAGGCGGAAGCCCTCGATCACGGGCCGCACCAGGCTGGGCACGTCGACGTCGACGCGGTCGAGCTTGAACGCGCCGGCCTGGATACGCGAGGCGTCCAGGAGGTTGTCGACCAGGGCATTCAGCCGATCGGCCTCCTCTTCGATGACGGTCAGGCTCTCGCGCACGGTCTGTGCGTCCCACTGCGCATCGTCGCGCTGCAAGGTGCTGGCGTAGCCTTTGATGAGCGCAACCGGTGTCTTGAGCTCGTGCGAAATCACCGACACGAAGGTGGTTTTCATGTCTTCGGCTTCACGGAAACGGGTGATGTCCACCACGTTGACGATGATCTGCTGCAAGGCACCGTGCTCGTCGTACAGCGGCGAATACGTGGCACCGACAGTGATGCGTGAGCCACCCGGGCGCACCAGGTCGCCTTCGACGTACAGCGAGCCTTCGCGCGGCAGGTCCTCGGTGAAAGTAGCCGACTGGCACAGGTCGGGGCCGGTGGCATGGTCCAGGGCAAAGACCTGGTAACACGGCCGGCCGCGCGCGGCGTCGGCCGGCCAGCCAATCATGCCTGCCAGGGCGCGGTTGATGACCTCGATGCGCAGATCGGGCGTAAGGATCATGACCCCGTCGGCGCTGTTTTCGATGATTGCATCGAGCTGGCGCTTTTCGGCGATCACTTCCTGGTACAGTTGGGCATTGCGCACGGCGATCGCCGCCTGGTCGGCAAACTCGGCCAGCACCTGGCGGTCATTGGCCGAGAAGTCGGCGCTACCGCTGCGAAAAATGTAGATGACGCCGAGCAAGACCTGGTTGAACTGCAGGGGCAGGGCCACCACCTGGCGCAGTGGCAGCCCGGTGGCGGTCGACACCCGGTGCAGCTTCAGGGTCAAATCCGGAATCAACAACGCCCGGTCGACCGGCCCTGGTCCGCGCCCCACGTCGGTCAGCAGGGGCTCGAACCGTGACAGGACGTTGGCCGGAATGCCGTAATAGGCCTCGATGCGCATCGCCCCGGCGGGCTGGCGCAGCGCCATCAATCCCATCTCCCCCTGCACCATCTCAGCCGCCGCACTCAGAATCAAACGCAGCAGCGAAGGCAGGTCAAGATTCGACGTCATCGCCCGGCCGATTTTCAGGAGATAGTTGCGCTGGCGTAATTCGTAGGAGGTGATCATATGTGCTATTTGAAGGATATCGGCGCTTTGACGCAGTTCTGTACGCCATCCCAGTCCTGCGATGAAAGATGGCCCACTTTCGTGACGGACGCGGATGGCAGTGTCGCCAAAAAACAGCGAAACACAGAAGGCCTACGCAGCCCGGCGTTTGTCCAGTCACGCAAGACGTAGTCGCTTGGCGTCGAAGCATCTGCTAACTGGCTGGTCAGAACGCCCAGTATCACATCAGGGCGTGTCTTGTGATAGAGTTCAGTAGACACCACGACCGCTGGACGGCGTTTGATACCTGTTGCGCCGGGGACATCTACGGTGACAACATCGCCAGGCGTCACCATTCGTCATCAGGTTCCGGTGACCCTGTTTGTCGGGCATGTCCCAGACTGGCGGCTGTAATATCTACCAGATCCTGGTCTGTCCACATGTCGCTTACATCCAGGAAGGTAGTGGTCACATATCGTTCCTGGAGGAAGGCGACAAAGTCCCACACCTCGATAACCTTCTCAGGTGGCAAGGTCATGAGAACCTGGACGATCTGTCGGACCTGATGGCCCGTTACGGCTTGTGCGGATGACGATTGCACTGCTAACCTCCGCATTCTCGATCAAATTTTCGCAAGTACATCCTGATTTGACAACGCACAACAGGTGCTATTATATCACCAAATCCGTTATCCTGCCGCAATCCGCCCAGCGATCTACAATCCAAAATCCCAAATCCCAAATGCCCCCGCCATTTGCCTTTTCAATCCACCTCCGCTAAAATAGCCCCCGTCGCGCCCGGCGCGTTTTTTTTGTTTGCCCGGCGGACCATGGTTGCGCAGCCTGTGATTCCAGGATAGGGATGCCAGCATCGAATATGGCCAGACTCGCCGACCAGTTGTTGCGCTTCGAGGGGCTGATTCTGCTCTTGATGGCGCCCCTGTTGCTGTTTCCCAATCCGATCACACCGTGGGCCGCGCTGCTGCTGGTCCTGATCTGGCCGCTGCGCTGGTGGCGGCGCAGGCACCTGAGCCGGCGCACACCACTGGATTGGGCACTGGCGGTCCTGCTGGTGATGCTCGTGGTGGGTTATTACCAGGCGATCGACCGCACCCTGGCCGAGCCGCGCTTCTGGAGCATGTTCCTGAGCCTGGCCGCGTTCTACACGGTGGTCAACGGCGTGACGTCGTTCCGCCAGGTCTGGCTGTGGTCGCTGGTCTTGGTCACCCTGGGCGCAGGCGTTGCCCTGCTGGGGCTGGTCGGCACAAACTGGTTTACCGACAAGGTGGTCGACCTGACTGCGCTGTACAGCCAGCTGCCGCGTCTGCTCGATGGTACACTGGGGCCGTGGCGG
>CAZXQZ010000336.1:0-3737 GCA_964642445.1 uncultured Anaerolineae bacterium | reverse complement strand
GGGTGGAAGTTGGAGGGTGGAGGTTGGAGGGTGGAGGGTGGAAGTTGGAGGGTGGAGGGTGGAGGGATGAAGTAAATGAGCAGAGATTGAGCATTGTTTGGGCTTGAAGCGTGGGAGGTGTTTGCGTACACTAGGTCCATCGCCGATGAGCCGTGGGCTCAGACAACTTACTACAGGAGAACTGACCATGACGACTCCAAACGTCGAATTTACAGTGCGCAACTACTTTTCGCTCGTCGATGCGGGCCGGCTGGGACTGCTGGGCCACTTCGCAACACCCGGTTATGCCATGCACTTTACGGGACTGCCGGAGCCGCTGAACGTGGAGGGTGCCACGCAGCTCATCGCCGGCATTCGCGCTGCGTTCCCCGACCTGTGCCATGACATCGCGCGTATCGAGGAGGCCGACGGCTGCGTCGTGGTCGAGATCATGGCGCGTGGCACGCAGCGCGGCGAGTTCCAGGGTGTGCCGGCCAGTGGTCGTGCGATCATGGTACCCAGCACGCACACGTTCCGCTTTGCCGGCGGCCAGATCGCCGAGCACTGGGTGGCCATAGAAATGGCCGAGATTATGCGCCAGATCAGCGAGGGGCCGGTGGTGAGCCGCAATGGCCATGCCAGCCTGGAAGCCAACAAAGCGCTCGTGCGCCGGCTGTACGATGAAGTGATAAACCTGGAGAACCAGGGCGTCATCGACGAGATAATGGCTAGCGACGCCCTCATCCACGACGAGTTCACCGGCGTCAGTGTCGGGCACGAAGCGTTCCGCCAGCTGTTGGGCCTGTTCGATGCTGCGTTCCCCCACCACCGCGTCGTCGTCGAATCGGTGATGGCCGAGGGTGACTACGTCTCGGTGCTGCACACGCACTACGCCACCCACACCGGCCAGTTCATGTTCCTTGGCCCCAGCGGCAAGTCGGTCGTGGTGAACGGATTGGAGCTGTTCCGGGTGGTGGACGGGCGGATCGTCGAGTTCTGGCGCAAGGATGATGACGTCAGCTTGCTGATGCAGCTCGGTGCCCTCTCGGTGCCGCAGACGACGTGATCCAGAATGCCCCCGTGATAGGGGGTGGTGCCGCTGGACGGGCTGACCGGACAAGCACCGCCTACTACCATCGGGACGTGGCATTCTCGTTCAGCGCCTTTTCCTCCTGGATCGATTCAGCCGAGGACAACGCCAACCTCGGGTGGACGCGCCAGCTCTGGCAGGACCTGCGCCCGCACATGAGCGCCAGTGTCTATGTCAACGAGCTGCTGGACGAAGGCGAGGAGCGCGTGCGCGAGGCCTACGGTCCCGCCTACCCACGGTTGGCAGCGTTGAAGAAGCATTACGACCCCGACAACATCTTTCGCCTGAACCAGAACATCCGGCCGGCGGCTTGACAGGCCTGGTCACGAAGGCAACGCTGAGGGCAAACGAAACACGGCTCTATGGCATGGATTCGGAAAGTGCAGCCTGCCGGACGGCGGCCAGGAATAGCTGCAGTGACTTGTTGCGAGCTGTTGCCTGTTCAATGGTAATGAAACCCGCAAGACATTCGGCCGTGCGTGGCTGGTAGTCGCCGCGCAGATGATCTGCCAGCCAGCGTTTTGGGTCTTGAGGAGTGCCCTCGGTGTTGGATGGCACGCGGCCAACGTTGCGCAGTCCACAATAGGATGCATGGGCTGGCAGACCAGCAATCAGCCAGGACTCCAATTCCAATACTGACCAGCACACTTGCACAAATGTCTTGAGTTCCCCCGCAAGTACCTCAGCGCGGCGAGTCATACCGTAGTGTTCTTGTTCTAGTGATTCATACGGTGGATACGTCACATCACCGTCCATCAATACAATGAACGCGTGTCCGCCGATACTGTGTTGGCGTCGTATAGTATCTTCGAACCCACGGTGTTGCCGAACGATGTTGGATTTGCCGCCCATGTTGATGCAGCGAACCGATATCTGCTCACGGCCAGTCAGTTTCGGTACGGCGCGTTGATCGTCATGCCCCTCCACCAGCACGTAAATCATGGTTCATTTCCATTGTTGGCAAAAAACTCCATTTGAACAGGTTGATCGCCAAAACTGCCTTCGCGGTAGAAATCACTGGGCCGACCCAGGTTTTCAGCAATCGCTTTCATCACAGATTCGGGTGCAGAAACAATGGCGGGCGCATTCGCCCTTCTTTGGGTTACGAAGCAGGCAGTTTGGGATCTTGTTTCACGCAAAGCCTCCGGGCTGAGTACGGCATCCACCACTGCGGGTGAATGTGACGTGAAAAACACCTGGGTTGCAAATTCTGAACTCAAGGACACCTGCCTCGCTGCCCCGACCAGGTGATGAATCGCATAGGCATGCAAGGCGTTCTCCGGTTCTTCAATGACGACAACCGCTGGGGGAACGGGCTGGCGCAATACTGACAGCAGCCCCAGTAACCTGATGGTCCCGTCGGACATGTCGGCCAGTTGGAAATCGGAGCCTGTGTCCTGTTCCGTAAACCGGAGAGTCTGAAACGTTAGCACGCGGTCGGGGCGAATGTTCTGGATGTACGGCACAGCTTCGCGCAGATATCCCAGTAACCGATCGCGAGTGCGTTCTTCGCGCAGAATGCGCGCCAGGTAAGGGGCAATGTTCTCGCCGTAACGGTCGAGCTCCGCATCGCTCCCACCGGTAGACCGTTTTGCCATCGTGGCGTCCACATTGTATACGCGCCACGAGCTGAGGTAGTCAGTCAGCGTGCGGAGTTCTCCCAGCCGTCCATAAGACGAGAGAATGAGTTCCTGGGGATCTTCGAACTCGCTGATTGCTGGGCCGAGCGTATCTTTCCATTCTTTGACCGCCGTGTCCTCACGCCGGAAGCTTAACGATATCGATTGACCCGGGTCGAATCGTGGCACGCCGGCGCGCGACGGCTTGCCCGGTTTGCGTTTGTAGACGATAGCCTGCAACGTTTCCTGGCGCACTTTGATAGCGTCTTTCAGTTGTGCCAGCTCGAAGGCGTAGTGCGCCTCTTTGATACCACGCGAGACATCTTCACCGAGCCGTAACTCGATGCGAAAACGATACGGTGTGCCGGCCCCAGGTTGGCGAGTACGCACCTGGGCTAACCCACCAGCGTCATCGATGGCGGCCGAAAGTCCTCGCTGGCAAAATGCCGCGACAAAGGCCACGAGATCGGTGAAGTTAGTCTTGCCAGTCCCGTTCGCGCCGATGAGCAGGTTCATTCGTTGTGGAGCGATACTGAAGGAACGTAGTCCCTTGAAGGCCCTTGCGGCAAATTGCGTCAGCATGACTCTAGACCTCCTCAGCCAACCTCACATCCAACTCCGACCGAAAGCCAGCGATCGTACCACTGTACAGGCTTTGGAAGAACTTATCGAAACTGGCCGACGTAAGAAACGTGAAACTGATTATAACATATCCCGCATCATTTTGCCGCATGAACCGAACCCCGCCACTTCTCCCCGCCAGAATATGTACCACACCACCTACCTGTGTGCCGGCGCACCGCCGCAGCCGAGCGCAAAGGCAACCATCGCATCCAGGCTCATCATGCGACCGCGGCGCCAGGCCGTTTCACCGGCGGCATCGTCTGGCCGACCATGCCGGTAATCGACCGTCAAGCCGGGCGACGTGGTGGTGAATTCGGTGGGGGGCCGCGTGACGTGCAGCGCTTCCCATAGACCGTCGGCCGCGCCGTGCAGCATCGCCGCGCGGCCGGCATTGCCATCGAGCACCGCGGCGTCGGCCAGGATCT
>CAZXQZ010000335.1:2035-3790 GCA_964642445.1 uncultured Anaerolineae bacterium | reverse complement strand
CGACAGCGCGGCCGACTACCTGGAGGTCAGGCTGGATAACACACAGGTTCTGCTGGTCACCGGCAGTGGTGCGCCCTGCGGGGTGTTGGCGTACGTCCAGCGCACCGTCGACGTCAGCGCCTGGGCCAACGGTGCCAGCCATACCCTGACCTTTCATTCGGAGATTTTTGCCAACAATGGCGGCATCAGCAACTTCTTCGTCGACGACGTGCGTCTGGACGTGACCGGCGCCTCGCCCACCCCCACGAGCACCGCCACCCCGACCCGTACGCCGACCGCAACGCTCACGCCGGCACCCACCCACACCCCGTCTCCCACCGCCACGGGTGCGACGACTGGCACACCGACGCCGACCAGCACCGCCACGCCCGCGCCTACGGCAAGCGGAACACCGCCCGTCCAGACGTTTCCGGGCATCCTGCTCAGCGAGGTGATGTACTATCCGCCGGCCGGCGGCCGCGAGTGGGTGGAGCTGCGCAACTACGACACGGTGGCGCGTACGCTGCGCGGGTATTCGCTGCGCGACGAGGATG
This sequence comes from uncultured Anaerolineae bacterium, assembly GCA_964642445.1. GTDB lineage: Bacteria > Chloroflexota > Anaerolineae > SSC4 > Amarolineaceae > SSC4. The sequence goes on along the minus strand of CAZXQZ010000335.1, from coordinate 3,257 downwards.
AGTGGATCTACCGCATCCCGGCCGCCCTGCCTGCCGTGCCGCCCGGTGCACGCGTCGTCGTGATCTTCGACGGGTTGGGGAGTGCGGCCAACGACACCAACTTCGACGATGGCGTCGCCACGTTACACAGCCCGCCGGGCATGGTGAACGTCCTGGAAGACCAGGGCGACCAGGTCGCGCTCTATCAACTGAGCTTCGAGATGCATTTTCCGGCCACGTTCAGCCGGTTTACCAGCGTGGTGCCACCGGTGCCGCGGCCAAACCGGGTGGTTGCGCCGAAGTTCGTGGTCAGTTTTGTCGCGTGGGGATACAATCCGTCAGACGATGCGCGCAGCGCGGTCGCAGCGGGTGTCTGGCCGGCCGAGACCTACGTCGACACCGCGCCGGAGCCAGGCGGTGACGCGCTCCAGCAGGGTGGCACGATTGGCCGGCTGCCGGGCGCTTTTAGCGGCTCACCCTCCGATTGGGCCATCTACCGGCCCGGCGAGCGTTCACAGGGTTCGCCCAACGGGCTGGTGGCACCGTTCCTGCGCAACCCGTCGAACGGCATATCCATTTGCGACCGGCGGGTGACCTTTGGCTGGCAGACGATGGACCGCGTCAATGGTTACCGCTTCGAGGTCGACGACAACGCCGACTTTGGGTCGCCGCTCATCTCGACCGTGGTGGGGCGGAGTTTTTACGCGCCCACCGTCGATTTGCCGCTGGGCACGCTCTATTTTCACGTCAAGGCTCAGAGCAGCAGCGGTGACAGCGCGTACTCCCCGGCCGGTTCGGTTACGATTCTCGACTGCGCTGGCCTGCTCGCCGCCTCTGGCCCGCAGGCCAGCGTGCTGCTCAACGTCACGCCCAAGCTGCAGCACAAGGATACGCACATGCTCAACCTGGACGGCGATCCCGAGTCCGGCCAGGGCCGCTGGGACTCCTCCCACGAGACCGATGGCGACTGGACGGTGGGCAACGGCACACCGGTGCGCGCCACTGCGCTGGACAACATGTACTGCACCCGCGCCTCGATCTCGATGATCGTCGCCTATCACGCCGGCAATCTGAGCATGGACGCCATTTCGTATTTTTACCGCGGCGAAGGTGCGCCTGAGGGCGACCTCGGTCACGGGTTAGGGATGTGGCCCAACGGTGACCTGGCGGCGGGGACCGGCAAAAAAGCTTTCGACTGGGCCATGAATGGAAATGCCGTCACCTCCAGCCGCGGCAAACCGAC
>CAZXQZ010000335.1:0-1935 GCA_964642445.1 uncultured Anaerolineae bacterium | reverse complement strand
GGCATCCTCAACGGCACCGAAGAGACAAGCAACTTCGACCCCGCCGAAGACCAGGAAAGGCACTGCGACGCGCCGGAGATTGACATCACCGCGCCGAATGGCGGCACCGTGAACCAGTGCCAGGTCTCGGTGGCGGGCACGGTGCGCAGCGACGTCGATCTGACCGGGTTGAACGTCGTCATCACGGGTGCGTCGGGCAACAACCTGCTGCAGATGGCATGGACCGGCACGCGGCCCAACTTCGCCTTCGACACGCGGGTGCCGATCTTCTCCGGCGACAACACCATCCAGGTCATCGGGGTCAACGAGTATGGAACCAGCAGCGACTACACCACGGTCAAATGCACCGACAGCACGCCCGCCATCCACGTGCAGCTGACGTGGCCGCAGGTGGGGTCCGACTTCGATCTGCATTTCATCCGGCCTGGCGGCAGCTACTGGGCGATCCCGGACGACTGTCACTGGCGCAACCGCAACCCGGACTGGGGGGTGATTGGCAATACGAACGACAACCCGCAGCTGGACGTGGATTGTATTACGAGCTGCACCATCGAGAACATCGTGCTGGATCAGCCGGCGAGCGGTGTGTACACCATCAAGGTGCATTACTATTCCGACCACGGCCGCGGACCCAGCAGCCCGCGCATACGCGTCTGGGTGGGAAGCCAGCAGCTGGACTTTGGACCGCAGCAGATGACGAACGACCAGGTGTGGGACGTAGCCACGGTCAACTGGCCGGCGGGCGAGGTGACCGTCATCGACACCGTGCGCGACCGCCGGCCGGGTGAGGTGTTCCCGGGCAAGCCGTAGCGCTGGTTTGGCGCGCGGCGTACAGCCCGGGCACCTGCCGCCGGGCACGGATGTGTTGGGGCAACGAATGGCCGTCAACGAATGAGAACTCCAATCAACGAATGCCACGTGGCCCATTCGCTCATTCGTTCTGCCGCAGGCATTCGTTGACGGCCACGGCCTGGATGTGCGACGGTCCAATTTCCGGCGTCTAATTGACGGGCTGTCGTTTGATCGTCATGCTAGACAGCGCTCAAGCACCAGACCCGCGAAATGGGAAACACCGCCCGTGATCGTAAACCGTGTTAACAGGCCGCCGCAGCCAATTGCACGCCTCAGGTGGAGGCCATGGCGGGCGTTGATGAGAACAGAGGCACGACGCGTGCGTTGTGTGGGTATTGTTCAATTGTACTCCAAGGGGCTGTTATAACCGATAGACGAATGGCGTCGGCGGCGGATGTAAAAGCCCTCGATGTAGGCGAAGATACTAATCTTGGCCTCGCTGCGAGTCAAATACTGGGGTGCGCATCGATCGACGAGCTGGCAGAGGAAGGGATGCGTGGGCCACCTGGTCCAGGTGCGCACCACGTCGGATGGGGCCATGACGCGGACCGTGCCCGGCCACGCGACAACGTCACGCGGCCGGGCACGGGTGGGCCGGCAAGGCTGTGGTTTGGCAGGCGAGAGAGTCTGTATCTCGTGCCCGATAACCGTCAGCCCTGACGGCTGGGTGGGGAATTAATTCGGTAGCTTCTGAATCGCCAGCGCGTCCACGACTTCGCCGGCGAAGCCGTTCGCCGAGCCGTCCCAGTTCATGCTGAAGGTGCAGGTGGTCGTGCCACCCAGGCTGCCGGGATCACAGACGAAGACGTCCGCACCGTCGCCGCTGACACCGGTGACGCTGAACGCGCCCAGCGTGGACAGATAGTAGTCACCGGTGGCGTCGTCGATCCACAGCGCACCGACGTCTTCGGTGGAGCTGGTGCTCAGACCCACGTCGGAGCCGTCGAAGCCAAACGCCCACGTGCCGGTCGTGGTCGAACCGAGCGAAGTTGGCGTGAAGATGACCAGGTCCTCGTCCGCCGCCGATACACCGGTGACGCTCAGACTACCGTCGGTACCGATGACCAGCCGCCCGTCGGGCAG
>CAZXQZ010000334.1:0-3840 GCA_964642445.1 uncultured Anaerolineae bacterium | reverse complement strand
CAATCCAAAATCCAAAACCTAAAATCCAAAATCGACCGATCGTACGTGGATGTCACGCTGCGGGTAAGCAATCTCGATGTCGGCGGCTTTGAGGGCATCCCAGACCTGGAAACGCAAATCGCTGGCCACGGCCCACTGGTCGCTGGGATCGGCCACCCAGGCGAAGAGGTCGAAGTTGAGTGTGCTGTCGCCAAACCCGGTGAATGCCACCGACGGCGCTGGCTCCGCCAGGAGTTTGGGGTGCTGTGCGGCACCAAGCAGAACGGCGGCGGTCTGGCGCGGCTCGGCATCGTAACTGACGCCGACAGTGATTCTGATGCGCACGCCCTTGGCGTCGCGTGAGAAGTTGAACAGCGTATCGGTCATGAAGCGTGCGTTGGGCACCACCATGTCGACGTTATCGACACCGCGCCCAATCGTCATGGCCCGCACACCAACCTCCTTGACAGTACCGGTGTCGGTACCGATCTGCACGAGGTCACCCGGACCCACCGAGCGTTCGAAGATCAACACCAGGCCCGCTACGAAGTTTTTGATCACCTCCTGCATACCCAGACCGATACCGACCGAGAGACCGCCCAGGATGACGGTCAGGGTGGTCAGATCGATACCCACCGCGCTCAAGGCAATCAAAAAAACAATACCGATCAGAACGTAATAGGTTGTGACGGCAATGACGCGGCCCTTGGCCGGGTCGAGACCGCTGTCGGGTAAAAAACGTTCCTGCAGGAACTCACGCGCACCGCGCGCCAGCGACAGGCCGACCACGGTGGCGATTATGGCCACGATTAGTGTACCCACGGTCAGCTGGGGTAACTGATCGGGCAATGGGGCCCACATCAACACGTCATCGAGCAGGCCAAACCAGTCCAGGACCAGGATGACGATGCCAAGCGGAATCAGCAAATACCGTTTCCATGTGCGTGCCTGGTCTGGTTGGTAGTTGATATCGAAGAACGCGGCGGCAATCGAGTAAAAAACCCAGTAGCCGGCCAGGGTACGCAACCAGAGAAAGACGTTGTCTTCCCACTGCATCCCCACGAACAGCACAAGTGCCAGGCCGGTCAACCAGGAGACGAGCAGCGGGATGATGGCGCGGTTGGCGATCTGCAGCATCCGACGCAGCCACGGTGACTGTACACGTGCGGGCCAGCTGCGCCGTGCCCAACGCCGGAGGGGTTGGGCCAACAAGAAGGCCAACACCACGCAGCCAGCAAAGACCGCAAACTGGCGCAGGCCGGCTGGGGTGAAGAGCGACTGCAGACTCTGAACGAACGGTTCCATCAGGATTCGACCGCCTCTCTACACGAGTACCTTCAATTCACCGGGTCGCCATACGAAAGGGGCAGGTGTGCGCACCTGCCCCTTCATCGATCACCGCGGGTGCACCGGGCAGCGTTCACTGTGCTGCGGAGGGTCCATCACCCGGTACAAGGTCAGTCGTCGCCAGCCACCGTAGTGCTGGTACTAGCGATCGCGGAAGATACTGGTGCCGATCGCGGCCTGGGCCGCCGCCAGGCGCGCCACCGGCACGCGGAACGGCGAACAGGAAACGTAATTCAGGCCAATCATGTGGCAGAACTCGATCGACGACGGGTCACCGCCGTGTTCGCCGCAGATACCAACCTCCAGGTCGGGCCGGGCGGTGCGTCCTTCATCGACGGCCAGCTTCATCAGGCGTCCGACGCCGTCGCGGTCGAGGACCTGGAACGGGTTGACGGGCAGAATCTTCTCTTCGACGTACCGGAGCAGGAACTTGCCCTCGGCGTCGTCGCGTGAGTAGCCGTAGGTCGTCTGGCTCAGGTCGTTGGTACCAAAGCTGAAGAACTCGGCGTGTTGGGCGATGTCACCGGCGGTCAAAGCGGCACGAGGCACCTCGATCATCGTGCCAAATTTGTAGTTGAGGCTGACACCCTTTTCGGCCAGAACTTTTTCGGCCAGCGGGCGCAGCTTCTCCTCCACCACCTTTAGCTCGTTGACGTGACCGACGAGCGGGATCATGATTTCGGGATGAACAACCTTGCCCTCCAGGGTCACGTTGGCGGCCGCCTCGACGATGGCCCGCACCTGCATTTCGATCAGACCCGGGAACATGATACCCAGGCGAATACCGCGCAGACCCAGCATGGGGTTCATCTCACGCATCGATTCGACCGCCTTGAGCATACTTTCCTTCTGGGCCAGCAGCTCGTTGTTGTTGCCGCGCACGCGCAGCTCGGTGACTTCCACCAGCAGCTCATCGTGGCTCGGCAAAAACTCGTGCAGCGGCGGGTCGATCAGGCGGATGATCACCGGGTACCCATCCATGGCACGGAAGATACCTTCGAAATCACCCCGCTGGAAGGGCAGCAGCTGATCCAGCGCCGCCTGGCGGTCGGTTTCGTTTTCGGCCAGGATCATACGCTGCACGATGGGCAGGCGCTCCTGCTCGAAGAACATGTGCTCGGTGCGGCAGAGACCGATACCGGAAGCACCGTACTGACGGGCACGCGTGGCATCGCGCGGGTAGTCGGCATTGGCCCACACGCCCAGGCGTTTGAATTCGTCGGCCCAATCCAACAGCGTCTTGAGGTCTTTCTCTTCGTCGAAGTTGGGCAGAATCGTATTGATCGCACCCAAGAAGACCTGGCCGGTCGTGCCATCGATGGAGATGATATCCCCTTCTTTGACCGTCTTGCCGCGCGCGGTGAACGTGCGACCTTCCAGGTCGATGCGCAGCTCTTCGCTACCCGAGACGCAGGGCAGGCCCAGGCCGCGTGCGACCACGGCGGCGTGGCTGGTGGCACCGCCACGCTGGGTAAGCACACCCTTGGCCACCAACATCCCGTGCACGTCGTCCGGGTTCGTTTCGGGGCGTACCAGGATCACGGGGTAGTCCTTGCTGGCCTGGGCTTCGGCGCGGTCGGCGTCGAGAATAGCGTGGCCTACGGCGGCACCGGGGCTGGCGTTCAGGCCCTTGGCCACGACGCGCCCTTCTTTGGCCGCCTTCTCCTGGTCTTTACCATCGAAGCGCGGCAGGAGAAGCTGGACGATCTGCGCCGGCTCGACGCGCATCACAGCCTCTTCGCGGGTGATGATCCCTTCGTTGACCAGGTCGACGGCAATCTTGACCGCGGCGGCCGCGGTACGTTTGCCAGCACGCGTCTGCAGCATCCACAGCTTGCCACGCTCGATCGTAAATTCCATGTCTTGCACGTCACGGTAGTGCCGTTCGAGCATGTTGCAGATCTGGGCAAACTCATCGTATGACTTGGGCATTTCACCACGCAGGTCGTCGATCGGATGCGGTGTGCGGATACCGGCCACCACGTCCTCACCCTGTGCGTTGATCAGGTACTCGCCGTAGACGTGCTTCTCACCGTTGGCCGGGTTGCGCGTAAACGCCACACCGGTCGCCGAGTCGTCGCCCATGTTACCGAACACCATCGTGCAGATGTTGACCGCGGTACCCCAGTTGTGTGGAATCTTGTTGAAGTTGCGGTACTCCATCGCCGGGCGTCCAAACCAGGAATGAAAGACGGCGGCAATCGCCTCCTGCATCTGCACGTACGGGTCGTCAGGAAAATCCACGCCCAGGGCATCGCGGTAGATCCGCTTGAACTCGGCCACAACTTCTTTGAGCTGTTCGGTGGTCAGGTCGGCATCGGTTTTCGCACCGTACTGGGCACGAATCTTTTCCAGCGCATGCTCGAACTTCTGACGATCGACACCCTTCACCGTATTGCCAAACATCTGAATCAGGCGGCGGTAGGAGTCCCAGGCGAAGCGTTCGTTACCCGTCAGCCGAACCATACCGTCCAGCGTGGCTGGGTTCAGGCCGATGTTGAGCACGGTGTCCAT
>CAZXQZ010000333.1:0-3842 GCA_964642445.1 uncultured Anaerolineae bacterium | reverse complement strand
CGGAGTAGGGAGTAGGGAGCAGCAAATGTGCTCCGAATCAATGGTACTTTCTGTGATAAAAAAAGCCATTAGCGCAAATTGGCGTGATTGGCGGTTTCAGGATTGGCGTGATTGGCGGTTTCAGGGCTGGATTTGCACGATCAGCGGTTCGCTGGCGTAGTAGTTGCCGTCGCGGCGCACGATGACGACGCGCAGGGCGTAGGGGCCGGGCGGTAGCGCGCCGGCGTACCACGTTTCGAGCCAGCCACCGTTCACCGGTGCGCGGTGCACATTGCCCATGGTGGTCCACGTGCCCGGGGCGGTCCCTTCCCCAAATTCCACCTTGTAAAACTCGAACTCGGCCGCGTCGAACAGCGCGGTCCCCATGATCTCGACGGGGCCGCTGATGACCTGGCCCGGCTCGGGTGACCAGATGCTGGCACTGGCATTCATGCCGGCGTAGCTGTCCCCTGGCGCGGGTGCCGGCAGGGCTGGCCCATCACAGGGTGGGGGCTCGACCGGCAGACCGGCTGCCATCGCCCACTGGCGCACCGCTGCTGCCGCCTGCGCATTGGCGGGCACCCGCAGGAGCAGTGCCGGTGTACCGCCTTCGCCCGCACAGCGCTCACCCGTGGGCAGCCACCCCACCGGCACCTCGATCACCGCCGGGTCGCGCAGGGCAACCGCCGGCAGTACGATCACGCCGTTGTCCAACGACGCCTGCGCCGGCAGCCCAACCTCCGCCGTGATCGGCACCGCCGCCACGAGCGCCGTGGTCGTGATCGGAACGCCGAGGGTGACGGGATGGCTGGGATCGATGAACAGCTCGGACACGGTCGCCGGGCAGGCCGGGCCACCGTCGAGCGTGGCCAGGTCACACACCGGCGCGTCGAGCAGGCCGCTGGGCCGCACGAATTCCAGCGCACTGCCGGCCGGGCGCACGATACCGTCCAGCTGTGGGTCAGCGAAGACCGCTTCCATAAAATTGTGCCAGAGCGGCGCCGCTCCCGTGAGACCCGACGAATTGCGCATCGGCGAGCCATCGCTGTTGCCGGCCCAGACACCGGTCACCAGGTGCGGCGTGTAGCCGACGGTCCAGTTGTCACGGAAGTCGGTGGTGGTGCCGGTTTTGGCTGCCGCCGGCCGGCTGAGCTGGAGCTGGCTGTTGGGGCCAAAGGCGGGCGTACGCGCTGCGTTGTCAGAGAGCACCTGGGTCACCAGGTAGGCGACGCGCGGATCGATCGCCGGCGTGGACGTGACCGGCGCCGCGGGCAGCACCTGGCGTCCGGCGCTGTCGGTCATGGCACCCACCAGGTGCGGCGGCGTGTAAGTGCCGCGGTTGGCCACTGTGGCGTAGGCGGATGTCAGTTCGAGCAGGCTGACCTCACCGCCGCCCAGGGTCAGGGAGAGCCCGTAGCGAGCGGTTGTGGTTTCATCCCACTGCGTGATGCCCATGGCGTGCGCCGTCTGCAGCAGCGCGGGCAGCCCCACCTGGTCGAGCAGTTCGATCGCGGGCACGTTGTAGGAATTGGCCAGGGCGGTGCGCAGGCGCACGGGGCCATGAAAACGACCGTCGTAGTTGACCGGCTGGTAGACCTGGCCGTCTCCCACCGGAAACTCGACCGGGATGTCCCACAGCAGGTGCGCCGGCGAATAGCCGCGGGCAAAGGCCGCCGCGTACAGCACCGGCTTGATCGCCGAACCCGGCTGGCGCGGCTGCTCGGCAACGTTGACCTGGCCGGCGTGCGGGTCGTAAAAATCGACCCCACCGACGAGGGCCAGGATGTCGCCGGTGCCGGGCTGCATGGCGACCAGGGCCGCATTGTCCATCTGGTACCGTTCGCGTGACGCGGCGACCTGTTCGCGCACCAGCGCCTCGGCGCGGGTCTGCAGCCGCAGATCGAGCGTCGTCGTAATCGTGAGTCCGGCACGTCCGACCGCCTCGGCACTGCCCAACGTCGAAGCCAACGTCTGCTGCACAGACGCCAGGGCGTGCGGGGCCAGGGTGGGAATCTCCTGGCTGCGGAAATTCAACGGCTCGGCAAAGGCCGCCTCGGCTTCGGCCTCGCTGATCACCCCGTTGCGCGCCATGAGTGCCAGGACCACACCCTGGTAGGTTTTGGCCGTTTCACGGTATTCAGGGATCAGCGGATCTCGCAAAGCGGGTGCCGGCGGCAGCGCGGCCAGCAGCGCACTTTCGGCCAAAGTCAATTCAGCAGCCGGTTTGGCGAAAAAGGTCTGCGCCGCGGCCTCGATGCCGTACGCCAGGTGGCCGTAGTAGACGACGTTCAGGTACATCTCCAGGATCTCGTCCTTGGAAAAGCAGCTCGTCAGCTGTTGGGCGAGTGAAGTCTCCTCGAGTTTACGGTCGATGGAACGTTCGATGCGCCGCTCGTAGGGCAGGGCGATGTTGCGCGCCAGCTGCTGCGTAATCGTCGAGGCACCGGAGACAATCGCCCCCTGCTCCTGGTTCTGCGTGACCGCGCGCACGATGCCCGACCAATCGACGCCCGGGTTCGTGTAGAAGGTTTTGTCCTCCGTCGCCACCGTGGCCTGCTGGGCAGTTTGCGCAATGGCATGCAGCGGCACCCAATAGCGGCGGCCCTCGTTCCAGTACTCACCCAACAGCGTTCCGTTGCGGTCGACGACGCGGCTGGTCAAAAAAAGTTTGGGCGCCGGCCCAGGCAGTACCGCCATCTGCGCTTCCACCGTGTCGATCAGATGGCTACCCAGGCGCACCTGCTCACACGGCCGCGGCGGCCGCGCACAACCGGCCAGGCCGCCCAGGACGGTCACCCCCAACAGAACGAACAGAATCGAACGCCCAAATCGTCTCATGCCAGGTATGACGTTCAGAACGCCGTCTCGGTTTCGTGTCAGCCGATGCACATGCCCGGCGACACAACCAGGCGTCCCCGAATAGGCGTCTCCCCAATCCGTTCAATCCGTTCCCCGACCGCCCCTGGGCCAAAGCGCAAGCATGGCTTGCGCACTCCAAATCATCCGGGTGGGACCGTGTCCCACCCGCGTTGACAGTAATCCGTTCCCCAACCACCGCCGGGCCAAAGCGCAAGCATGGCTTGCGCACTCCAAATCATCCGTTCCAATCCGTTCCCCCTACTCCGTACTCCCTACTCCCTACTCCCTACCCCAATCAGGACAACCCCGGCAGAAAACCAAACCCCCGACGTGGGCGCGGCGCCAGCGGGGCGGGTTCGGGCACAGGTGCTTCGATGACGGTGGGCGCCGGCTCTTTGAACTGCATGCGGTACAGGCGGGCGTAGAGGCCGTCCAACGCCAGCAGTTCGTCGTGTGTGCCCAGCTCGACGAGCTGGCCGTCGTTGAGCACGGCGATGCGGTGGGCGTGCTGTACGGTCGAGAGGCGGTGGGCAATCACGACGCTGGTACGGTGCTGCATCAGCCGTTCCAGCGCCTCTTGCACCAGCCCTTCGCTTTCGCTGTCCAGGGACGACGTCGCTTCGTCGAGCAGCAGGATGCGCGGGTCTTTGAGGATGGCGCGGGCGATGGCGATGCGCTGGCGCTGCCCGCCGCTCAACTTGACGCCGCGTTCGCCCACGATCGTGTCATAACCTTTGGGCAGCTGCATGATGAAATCGTGGGCGTTGGCGGCGCGTGCGGCCTCGATCATTTCGGCCTCGCTGGCTTCGAGCCGGCCGTAGAGGATGTTCTCGCGCACGGTGCCGCCGAAGAGCAGTGTCTCCTGGGGCACGATGCCGATTTGGGCGCGCAGGCTCTTGACCGTGACGTTGCGCAGGTCGATGTCATCGACCAGCAGGCGGCCGGCGGTTGGGTCGTAAAAACGCGGAATCAGGTTGACCAGGGTGGTCTTGCCGGCACCGCTC
>CAZXQZ010000332.1:0-3853 GCA_964642445.1 uncultured Anaerolineae bacterium | reverse complement strand
TTGGCTCGGATTCGAGTACGAGTACGAGTACCGCTGCGCTGAGTACGAGTACGAGTACCGTCCTACTCCTACTCGATCATTGCCGCAGATCTTTTTGCAGGAGGCACCATGAACGCATCAACATCTGTCATCGATGCCGTGCGCACCAAACGTGCGGTGCGTCAGTTCCAGGATACGCCGCTGCCGGATGACGCGCTGCGGGCGATCCTCAACGCCGGGCGGCGTGCGCAGTCGGCCAAAAACATGCAGGCCTGGCACTTCATCGCCATTCGGGACCGCGCGCGCCTGCGTGCGCTGTCGACCCTCGGCACCTGGGCCGGACACCTGGCAGGCGCCGCGCTGGGCGTGGTCTTGGTGACACCACCGCCCGAGGTGCGCTTCAGCATCATGTTCGACGCCGGGCAGGCCGCGGCCTACATGCAGCTGGTGGCGTGGGAGCGGGGGATTGGCTCGTGCCTGGCCACCATCTACGAAGTCGATGCCTGCCGGGAACTGCTTGGGTTTCCAGCCGAGCTGGAGGCACGCATTGCGCTGTCGTTTGGTTACCCGCTCACCGCTGACGTGCTGACGCAACCACCCCAGGCCGGCGGCCGGCGTACCCTGGATGAGGTCGTGCACTGGGAAACCTGGTGACGGATCGGCCCGCACTGGTTGACGGGTTGGCGGGAAACAAGTACAATGGCCTGAGAAGTGAGCGGGTCAACTTTCAATTTGAGCCATGAGATGGAGGCTGGACGCGTGGGCGGATCACTGCAGCGTCAGACAGGGCTGTTTTTCGAGGAGTTCGAGATTGGCGACAGTGCAACCAGCGTCGGTCGCACGATCACCGAGACCGACGTCGTCAATTTTGCCGCGCTGAGCGGTGATTGGAACCAGATTCACACCGATGCCGAATATTCGCGCGGCCAGATGTTTGGCGAGCGCGTGGCGCATGGCCTGTTGGTTCTTGCCGTGGCCAGCGGTCTGGCGGTGCGGCTCGGTTTCATGGAAGACACGGTGCAGGCATTCATGGGGCTAAAGTGGGAGTTCCGCAACGCCGTTAAGATCGGCGACACCGTGCGCGTGCGGGCAACGGTTGAAGAGAAAAAGACGATGCGCCGCCTGGGTGGGGGGCTGGTGATCTTCAAGGTCCAGATCCTCAATCAGCGCGACGAAATCGTACACCGTGGGACGTGGGAAGTCCTGCTCAAGAGCCGGCCAGACGCGGGCACGGCGAGCTGAGACACCGGCGAACGACCAACGGAGACCACCGATTTGTTGTTCATAGGTGTCGTATACCTGGCGGCTGCGCTGCTGTTGTCGCTTTACAGCTTGCAGGCCTTTGTCTTCAGCATTCTGACCCTGCGCCGTTCTCCCGAAGCGCCGCCGCCAGTGCCCGAGACGTGGCCGGCCGTCACCGTGCAGCTGCCGGTTTTCAATGAAATGCATGTGGCCTGCCGCCTGGTCGATGCAGTGGCGGCGCTCGATTATCCCCGGCAGCAGCTGCACATCCAGGTGCTGGACGATTCGACGGACGAGACGACAGCCCTCCTGGCCGCCACGGTGCGCCGCCTGCGGGCGCGCGGCGTTCGCATCGAGCACTGTCATCGCACCGATCGTACCGGTTACAAGGCGGGCGCGCTGGCGGCTGCCCTGCCGGATGCCGGTGAGTTTATCGCCATCTTCGACGCCGATTTTGTGCCTCCGGCCGATTTTCTGCGCCGCACGATTCCCCACCTGGTGGCCGATCCAGGCGCAGGTTTTTTGCAGGCGCGCTGGGACCACCTCAACGCCGATTATTCCGCACTGACCCGTGCCCAGGCCATGGCGCTCGACGGCCACTTTGTCGTCGAACAGCCCGCGCGCCAGCGCCTGGGGGCGTTCATTGGCTTCAACGGCACGGCTGGCGTCTGGCGCAAGGCGTGCATCGAGCGCAGCGGTGGCTGGCAGGCCGACACCCTGTGCGAGGACATGGACCTCAGCTACCGTGCGCAGCTGGCTGGCTGGTCGGCACGTTACTGCGGTGACATCGCCGTGCCCGCCGAGATACCGCCACAGCTGGAGGCCTACAAGCGCCAGCAGTACCGCTGGGCCAAGGGCTCGACGCAGTGCCTGCGCAAACACGGCTGGGCAGTCCTGCGCAGTGAGCGCTCGCTGCTCGCGCGCCTGTGCGGTCTGCTGCACCTCAGCGGTTACCTGGTACACCCCTTGATGCTGTTGGTGGTTCTGCTGTCGATCCCAATGCTCTGGTGGGGTGACATGCACCGCCTGCCGGTGGCCTACTTGATTGCGTCAAGCCTGGGCCCCCCCCTGCTGCTGACCCTGGGCCAGCTCATTTTGCACCGCCACCAGCCCCATCGCTGGCTGCGCCGGATGACAGCCTACCCGCTGCTGATGCTGATCGGCCTTGGTTTTACCCTCAACTGCACGCGCGCCGTGTGCGAAGGGTGGGCGGGCAAGGGCGGCACATTCCGCCGCACACCCAAGTTTCACGTGCAGGCGCGCGCCGATGCCTGGACGTCCAGCCCGTACGCCCTGGGCATCGACCGGTCGATCATGGGCGAGATGCTGCTTGCACTCTATGGTTTCCTGGCGGCTGGTCTGGCAGCCTATCGGCAGCAGCTGGGCATTGCGCCGTACTTTGCGCTGTATGCGCTGGCGTTTGCGGCCGTGGTGCTCATCACTGCCTGGCAGGCGCGTATCGTGCGTGTCCGGCCGCGGCGTGTGCCGGCGCCGCACGCCGTCGAGCCAGCCGAGGTGGGTACCCATCCCCAACGCCGTGTGCGTCGCGCCGACAGACCCGGGTAACAGACCGGCCCCGTGCTTCGTTATAGAGTAAAACGATCGGAAACGGATTTGCAGATGACCCAACCCATCATCACCCTTACCACGGACTTTGGTTATGCCGACGGCTACGTCGGCGCGCTCAAGGGTGCCATCCTGAGCATTGCCCCCCAGGCCCACATCGTCGACATCACCCACGGGATCGCGCCGCAGGCCATCGCGCAGGCAGCCTTCGTCTTGCAGCAGGCCGTGCCCTACTTCCCGGCGGATACGATTCACCTGGCTGTCATCGACCCCGGTGTGGGCAGTGCGCGGCGACCGCTGGCCCTGCGCACGTCCCACGCCACGTTCGTGGGGCCTGATAACGGCCTGTTTACGCCATTTTTGACCCCAGCCGGCACTGTGCAGATCGTGCACCTCACCCAATCCCAGTACTGGCGTCCTCAACCCAGCGTCACCTTTCACGGGCGTGACATCTTTGCACCGGTGGCCGCGCACCTTGCGGCTGGCGTTCCCCTGGCCGAGATGGGTGTGGGGATCGATGATCCTGTGCGGCTGGTCGACACGGCACCGTCGCGTATGGCGGGCGGTGCGCTGCATGGCACGGTGATTCACATCGACTATTTTGGCAACCTGATCACCAACCTGCCCGCGGCATGGCTGGGAGAAAAGCAATGGACAGTGGAAGTGCACGGCGAGGTGGTGCCGGCGATCAGCCCGCACTACGCCGCCGTGGCACCTGGCCGGCTGGTGGCCTACGTGGGCAGCAGCGGCACCCTGGAGGTGGCGGTGCGCGACGGCAACGCTGCGCGCGAACTAGTTGCGAAACGGGGCGACTCCGTGCTCGCCCGACCGGCAGATTCCTGATAGAGAAACGAACCGGCACTGCCAGCCCACCGGGCGCTCCAGCTGAAAGTGAGAGACTATGAGAGCCCTCCACCCGTCGATGAGTATTCGTGAGGACAAGGACTATGTCACGCTTCGTAATTCACGGACAGCAACCCCTGCAGGGCACGGTTACGCCCTCGGGTAACAAAAACGCCGCGCTGCCCCTGCTGGCAGCCACCCTCTTGACCGCCGAGCCGGTCAC
>CAZXQZ010000331.1:0-3863 GCA_964642445.1 uncultured Anaerolineae bacterium | reverse complement strand
TACGGAGTAGGGAGTACGGAGTAGGGAGTACGGAGTAGGGAGTACGGAGTAGGGGATTGGCTGTGGATGGCTGCCAACGAATTCGGGCAACGGATCGAACGGATGGCTGTCAACGGATCGCTGGGGACGCCTCTGTTTCTGGCGGCTGTGGGCAGTCGGTTTGGGGGTGATTGACGGGTGAACTAAGGCGTTTTTGACACGGCCAACGGTAACATCTACAATACATGCACCGCTTTGCGTATCCACTTACTCATTCAAAGGAGTGATGTCATGGCCGACATGGATTACAGTTTCGTGGTCGTACGTTTTCCCAGCATCGAGCGGGCCGAACAGGGTCTGCAAGATATCCAACAGCTTCAAAAAGAAAAGGCCATCAAACCCAAGGACATGGTCATCGTCTCGAAGACCGAAGATGGCAAACTCAAGCTGCACAAAACGAAGAGCGTTGGTAAATCGGCCATGAAGGTGGGCGTGGCCGGCTTGATCGTGGGTGCGGTCGTGGGCGGTCCGGTGATTTGGGCGGCGGCCGGTGCTGTGGCGGGTGGCATGGCGCGCTGGGCCCAGGGCCCGATCAAGGATGAGCTCGCCAAAGAATTCGGCGAGAAACTGGAGACCGGTCAGGCCGCGCTGTGTGCACTGGTCACCGAATACGACATTGCCGAGGTTCGCAGCCGGCTGAAAGCGCAGTACCCGGACACCGAGCTGATTGCACATGAGCTGCCGGAGAAGGACGTCAATTCCCTGGGCCAGGCACTGGATACGGGCGACCTCTACCTGGACACCAACCAGGTGGGCCACCTCGGTGTGATCGCCGCCTGAGTGGTCACAGCGACGTACACCATGGATCTTCTTACGAACCCGGCTCTCCAACCTGTCGAAAGTTATCCTCTGCTCGACGTGCTCGGTGAGCCGGCCAGCTCGTTCCTGCCCGTCAGCGGCATCACACTCGTCGCCGACGCGTGTTACCTGGTGTTCCGTGACCGCCGGGACGTGGTGCGCTGCCAGGTGCAGCCACCCCATCCAAGCCGCACCCTGCGTTGGTTCCGGCAAGCGCCCTGCACTTCACCTGCGGGTTACGCCGGCCTGACCTTCGACCCCGAACAGTCCCGATTCTACGCCCTGGTGGACGCCACGCCGGCCGCCGATGGCGCCTTCTGGCCATGTATCGACGCCTACGATGATGGTTTGCGCTTCGTCGAACGCCGGCTGCTCGATTTTCCGCTGAAGGGAGGCCACGCCGGTTTTGCCGGCTTCTCCTCGATCACGCGCGGCCAGCAGAATTACCTGCTGGTATTGTGTGGCGGCCACAAGTGCAAACACGGCAAGGCTGGCCGCAAACCGGGCGGCGGCCGCATCCATGTCTTCCGCCAGGGGACCTCCCGCTGGGAACACGTGCGCCGCATCAATCTGCCAAAGTCATTGCAGTTTGCGGGATTCGGCAGCATGGCGCTCCATGAGGACCGCCTCTTGGTCGTCTCCCAGGGTTCACCGGAGCTCTGGATCGGCCACCTCACCACCGACAGCCTGGATCTGGCCGACGAAGGCGCGGTCTACGAGATGCCGCACGACGAGCAGGGTGATCCCTTGATTGGTACCGTGACTGCCGCCACGTGGATCCACCCACAGCACATCCTCGCCACCACGACCGGGCCAACCCCGCAGCTGCACATCCTATCCCTACCAGCCTGACGCGCGCCGCGGCACCGGCATGTTGACAGCTCCCCAACCCTTCACCCCTCTTCCCTCCCGACGTGCATCCGCAGCAAGTCCTGTGCACGCGCCACGATCTGTCCTGCCCCATCTGGCCCCGGCAAATCTGCCTGGGTCAGCGGCCGGCCAAACGAGATACGTGGCACCGGTCGAAACGTCCACGGCAGCAGCAGCTGCTGCACGATCTGCAGCACCTCGGCCAGTTTACGCTGCTGCCATGGCTTGTGCTGCAGCCGGATGACCGGGCTGTATGCCCAATGCCGCGCCATCACACCACTCACGATCGCCAGCACCAGGCGGGTGTCCGGCACAGCACGCAGCATGATGGCTGCACTCGGATACCACTGCGCCAGGGCCTCCATGGCACCCGGCAGGACATCCGGATCGGGATCGACCAGCCCGCTGCCAGGCACCAGCAGGACACCGCCGCGCTGCAGGTGGCGGATGCCCTGCCGCAGGCTGCGCATACGCCCATAGGGCTCGTCGGTCACCTCGATGATGACATCACGTACGTGTGGCAGGGCACGCAGCAGCGGCACCCCACTGCCGATGAGCTTGATATCGTGACGCGGCAGGCAGGCCGCGACGAGTGCCAGATCGTACGCGCCGGGATGGTTGGACACTATCAGCAGTGGGCCGGAGGCCGGGAGGTGCGCCAGGCCCTTGACCCGTATCCCCTTGACGAAGCGCGGCAGGATACCCCATAGGGCGGCAACGATGCCCTCCTGGACGGCCTGCGCCTCGAAACGCTGCAGCAAGCCGGCCAGAAACCGCGCTGGCAGCCATAAGAAAATCACCAGCAGCGGCCGGTACCATCCCACAGGCCGCAGCCCCAGCGCGACCAATGCTTCATCGATGACAAAACGCGTCAACTGTGGCACGGTCGGTATGTTCTGTGCCGGACCGGTATTCACATGCATACTGCTTCCCACTCCATTGGCACAGCCGCATCCCGCGCCAGAGCACCTATCCGACATACGCTCAACCGCGCGGGGTGCCTTCGTGCGCAGGTTGACTTGTCGATCGAGTCCATATATAATATTACAGAAATATTACGACAATAACTGATGTTGTGCATGGCTGCACATCATCTCGTTGCGTGATACGGTGCAGCTGATCCCATGCGCCGGGCGAACCCGTGCTGCCGCGGCGAAACTCCAACCCACTCACTGTCCGCCATCGAAAGGAGTTCACTTTGAAACGGCATACCACGCACCACCCGCACCATCTCATCCTTGCAGTAGTTCTCGTCCTCGTTCTCGGCTGGCCAGCAAGCCTACCCAGCCAGGCCGCGCCACCCATTCCGCCAGATAGCCAGCCCTATGGCACACGCGGCCAGACCGCCATCGATGTTTTGGGTTCAGCCCTGGAGGACGTTGCCGGCCGTTATGGCATGACAACTGCCGAACTCAAGAACCAGCTGCTGACCGACACCACCCTATGGGTCGATCCGACCGGCAATCTGATGTTTCTCGATACAGCCCTACCACGCGTGCCCGACCTGGACCGATCTGGCATTCGTGGCCCGTATCCCAACGAACAGACGTTTCTCCTGCACAGCTTACCCGGCGCGTCCAAGGTCATCTACCTCGATTTCGACGGCCACGTGACCTCCGGCACACTGTGGAATCAGAATTTCAACAATGGCCAGGATATCGTCTCTGCGCCCTTCGACCTGGACGGCAGTCCATCCACCTGGAGCCAGACGGAGCTGGACCGCATCCAGTACATGTGGCAGCGCGTGGCCGAAGACTACAAGTTCTACAACGTCGATGTCACTACTCAGGATCCAGGTGTCGAAGCGCTGCGCAAGACGGCAAGTAACGACGCCAACTACGGTATCCGCATGGTAGCCTCACCGAGCAACTGGTACAATACAAACGCCGGCGGTGTGGCCTACATCGGCTCGTTCAATTGGAACACCGACACGCCCTGTTTCGCGTTCACCCAACAGCTGGCCAACGGTGAAAAGTATATCGCCGAAGCGGCATCACACGAGGTGGGCCATACGGTGGGTCTGAGCCATGACGGCACCACGGCCGGCGTCACCTACTACGAAGGCCACGGCAGTTGGGCCCCCATCATGGGCGTTGGCTACTACCGCCCCATCGTGCAGTGGAGCAAGGGTGAATACGCCAACGCCAACAATACGC
>CAZXQZ010000330.1:0-3870 GCA_964642445.1 uncultured Anaerolineae bacterium | reverse complement strand
TGAACCGGCGATCGGGGTTTTGCAGACCCCTGCCTTGCCACTTGGCTACGTCGCCATTGGGGGTTATTGTATCCGAGAAGCGGCTTTCTGTCAAAGGCAACGCCGAAGAATTGACCGGCAGGGGTGATCCGCCTACAATGCATGCGGTGTGGAAGGATGCCAGCAACCATGGAACGACCTGATCTGATTCTCACCTGCCAGCACTGCGGCATACGGTTTGTCGTGACGGCGGCGCAGCAGCGGGATACGGCAGATGAACCGCGCGGTGGGCTCATCTGTCCGGCCTGCTGCGTATTGGCGCCGGCGGCCGGGCGCGAGCGCGGCCTGGTCAAGTGGTACAATATGCGCAAGGGGTATGGCTTCATCAGTCGTGCGCGGGGTGGTGAGTTGTTTGTGCACCGCAGCGCTCTGCTGCCGGCCCTGGCGAGCCTGCAGCCGGACGACCTGGTAGAATTCGAGGTCGAGCTGTCACCCAAAGGGGTTCAGGCACGCGGCGTGGTGGTACTGGCAACTGCGGCCAGCAGCTGATCGTACGCGGGCGCGCGCACTGTCCAGTCAAAACGGGCCGCCGCTGCGCGCAAATCCGCCGTCTCGTGCTGCTGCGTTGGCTGTGCCAGGCGGCGCCGCAGTCGCTGCAGCAGTCCGTCGAAGTTGTCGTACAGGCACGCCGCCTGGGCCGTGGCCGGCACGATTTCGGGATAAGCCAGGCGGCGGGGCAGCAGGGGAAAACAGCCGCAGTACATCGCCTCAACCACGGCCGCGCCAAAGAACTCGTGCCAGGCGGTGCTCACCACCAGGTCGGCCTGCCATAACCAGCGTGCGTACTCGGCCCGATCCGCCGCATAACCGGCATGCACCACACGCCAGGCCAGGTGGGTGCGGGCGGTTTCGAATTCGTCGGGCACCTGGCGGAAGTTCTCACCCAGCAGCGCCACGCGGAACTCGTAACCTTCTTCCAGCACCTGGTACAGGGCTGCAAAGAATTCGGCCGGGTTCTTGTCGTATTCCCAACGTTGGTTCCACACGATGAGGGGCGGGTTTGCACGCGGTGCTGCCTGGGGTGCAAACGTATCCAGGGCACGCAGGTCAAGTCCGAGCGGCAGAACCTGGCTGCGCTGGCGCAGCACATCGACCATGGCGAGGTGGTTGTAATCGGGAAAGTGTTTCAACAGGCGCGGCAGGGCCGCAAACCAGCTTTCCAGGTGAAACCGGCTGTTGAAGCAGACACAGTCGGCGGCCAGCATGCTCTGCAGGTTGATCAGCGCATAGGCCAAGTCACGTTTTTCGCCGGCTGGCAGCGGGTAGGTCAGCTGGTTCTCGTGGGCATAATAGACGACTGGGGTCGTGGCCAGCGCTGGACGCATCAGCGCCAGGAACGCCGGCAGGTTGAGCATGTCGCTGACCAGGAGCAGGTCAGGCGCTGGCTCCTGCGCCAGCCGCGCCCGGGCCTGTGCGGCCATCTCCATGGCACCACCGTGCATACGCCATTTCCAAAAACGCCCTGCCATCGTGAGCAGCGTGACCTCGTGCCCGCTGTGACGCGCGTAACCGGTGGCCCACCCCTCGTGTGAGCCGGTGAAATAGGGTTCGAGCAGCCAGGTGCGCATAACGTCGTATTTTAATCCACATGGCGCCCGTGGTACAATTGCACGCTCGACGGACCCCAGAGTATCAAAGAAAGGGCTGTGATCGATGCAGCGGCTGCGGTTTTTTTACACCAAGGGTGAGCCAGTCAAGTTCGTGGGGCACCTCGACCTGGCGCGCATGTGGGAGCGCGCGCTGCGGCGGGCCGGGCTGCCGGTTGCCTACTCGTTGGGCTTCAACCCGCAGCTGCGTATCCAGTTTGCTTCAGCGCTGCCGGTGGGATGCAGCGGTGCGGCCGAAGTTGCCGACTTATGGCTGGACGAGCCGATTTCACCCCCGGAATTCACCGCGCGCGTCCAGGCACAGCTTCCGCCGGGCGTGCACGTCTTCGACGTTCACGAGGTAACGCTGGAATTGCCGTCCTTGCAGTCACAGATGCACCAGGCCGACTATACGATCGCCGTGGACGTCACCGGTACCGCCGTCAACGTGGCCGCGGCGGTGGCCACGTTCCTGGCTGCACCAGCAGTGACGCGCGTGCGTGCCCGCGACGGCAAGTCCTACGATCTGCGCGCCCTCGTGGACGATTTGCAGATCCAGGGAGTCAACCAGGATGGCTGGGTGCGGCTGACTACCCGCCTGGCCAGCCAGCCCAGTGCCACCGGCCGGCCCGATGAGCTGCTGGATGCGTTGGGCCTGGGCGACCTGCCCCGCCGCATCGAGCGCACGCGCCTCATCTTCGCCACACCAACCGCTCCCCACCTACCCCCCCCACGCATTCTCCCCATAATACCTCCCTAGCCCTACTCCGTACTCCCCACTACGTGGTGATTACCCACAAGTCCTCTACACACTGCGAATGGTTTACCGCGAATTACGCCAATCTTCGCCAATAATTTCTATGATTTGTTGGGTGGTTGTGTGTGCTGGCAGCTGTATGCGGCAGTGTCGTTGGGAGTGCAGGGAGGGGTTAGAATTTGAATAGCTCCATCATCTGTGGCAAGGTCGTGCCTATCCGCATAACCGTTGGTCGGCCAGGCGCTTGTAGTAGATAGCCCGGTTATGCGGATAGGCACCAGTTAGGACAAAGACCTTGACCAGCGAGGAGGATGGAGCTATGACCAGCATAAACGAAAAAGACGTGGTTGCCAAGCTGCCAGTTGTTTCCAGGCCAACACATCTGCTTCATTGGTGACTCTGGCTTGGATGACCAGAAAATCTTTGCCCAAGTGACCCGAGTTAACTGCCAGTTCGTCTTCCGTGTCAAGCACGCGGACCGGCTGGTGGAGGTCTACAACGAACGCCTGCAATGCTGGGAGGGTCCCGAACATCTGAGTGAACTCGCCGCTTCGGTGCCTTGGTCGCTGAATATCAAAGTTGCCTTCCACCATGCCCACAAAACCCGTCACACGACGGTCAGCCTCGGCTGGCTCGTCCTACGTCTCCCCACAACCCAGTTACGCCTGTGGGCGCTGGTCGCCTACGATACTGACCTCGACCGCCAGATCATCTTGCTTACCAACATCCCCATCCGCACGGCTGAGGATGCCGAACAGATCTATACCCGATGGCGCTGCCGCCCACGCATCGAACATACCTACCGCTTCGATCAAGAGCAGGGACTCGATATCGAAGATGTCCGTGTCCAGACCATCGAGTACGATTTTTGCTCCGCAAAAATCGGGGATGCGCCGCCTGTTTGTCCTTGTGTTACTGGCTACGCTCTTTGTCTATTACGTCGACCACACCTGGTCACACCCCGCCGTCCTCTGGTTGCGCCGCCTGGGAGGTAAGCGTGGCCTTGGCACCGATACCAACGCCCCCTACATCCTCCTCGCCGGTATCTGCGCCGTTCTCGTCACCGCAGCAACCATCGAATATGCCCACCATCATCCTTTCCCGCGTCCAGACGATACCTATGGCTGACCACCCCTGTCGTGGTGATCAACCATCTGCACCCCTCTCTCGACAACAGCATATCCAGGTATTGTTCCGCCACGAACAGCCCCTCCACCATTCTCCCTGGCGATAGTACCCTATTACCCGGAAACGTGCCCTCTTTGTGCCTCCCCCACCGCACGCCCCCTTCTACCCCCTTCTGTCCCTCCCAGTTTCGATCGATCTTGCCCTGGCTACCTACACCACACGCAACGCCCTCCTCTACAGACCCACATTTCGCGCAAATTGGCGTCAATTCGCGGTGAACAATAGATTTGTGGGTAATCACCACCCCAGCAATTCCAAATATAGGGCCACTTCAACCGCAAAGGACACACAGAGCACAGA
>CAZXQZ010000329.1:0-3929 GCA_964642445.1 uncultured Anaerolineae bacterium | reverse complement strand
CAGGCAGCTGTGGCGCTCGGTGCACAACTGGCCGCCTTGCAGGCCACCCAGGCGGCAGCCGGCACACGGCTGGCCGATACGACACAGCGCAGCACCGCAGTGACGGCGCTCCGCAACCGCCGGCAGGCGGCGCTGAACAACTTGAACAGCCGCATCGGTGCCGCACAGGCCGAAGAAACCCGCCTGGCGGGTGACGTGAATACGATCCAGGCCGCGTTGACCACGGCCCAGACCAACCTGGACAACCGGCGCCAACAGACCACCTGGCACCGGGACCTCAAACCGCTGCGCGGCGACTACGACGATTACACGGACTGGCGCGTGGACCTGGCAGAGTGGTGGGACACCCTCGAGACGCTGACGGACCAGTTCGAAGCAGCCCAGGCCCAGGTCCTGGCTATCCAGGAGCAGCTGGTGACGCCTGACCTGCAGCTCCAGGCCATACGATCCACGTTGGCGGCGCTGCAAAGCCAGGCCACCGCCGTCACCGGCGAGCTGACCACCCTGCAAAACCAGCTGACCACGCTGGCCCAGCTGGCGACGTCGACGCAGAGCGAACTCGCCGGCCTCGAGGCCACCATTGCCGAATACCAGGCTGCACGCGACACCGCAACAGCGCGCTTGCTGGGGTTTCTGCCCAGCCGCTGGCCGCTGCTGCTGCTCCCCGTTCGTCTCGAAACGCGGTTCGAGTGGGAAGGGAGCAGTCGTGCGCTGCTCGTGCGCATCTACCCCGACGACGTTCACGTCGACAGCCACGAGCCAGAACTGACCCCCGAAGAGCAGAGCTGGGGCGACAACTTCTGGCAGGCAACCCAGGCCGCCGGCAGCGACGACGATGCCCGGCGGGCTGCCTGGTATCAGCTGGCGACACGCTTCGGTGGCCCGCGTGCCGCCTGGATTGCACAGGCCCTGGATCCCAGCGGTGGGCAGAATGTTGGCTTGCGCACCGCCAGCTGGACGCGCGCCCCGCACAGCCGGGTGCTGCCCGACCGCTGGGTGGTACTGGGCGAGCGCAATGGGCGAACCGAGCTCACGGCGTGGAGTGGCCCGGTGTCACCGGAGCCGCTGCCGGTGGGGCCATCGCCGCAAACCGCCGCCGCGGGCACGGTGCCCGGTGATCCGGCAATGGCCTGGATGGCAGACTTCGACGCAGCCCTGGCGGCCGGTATGGCGCTGCGTATCCCGCTGACCCAGCAGCAGGCCAGTGCTGGTTTCGACCGCCTGGTCGTCGTGGGTGTGAAAGCATTTTTGCAGGGAAAAGATCACTGGGAAGACGCCGACATCGTCGAAGCGCGTACACGGCTGGGCCAGCTCCTGGACGCCCATCATTACACGCACGGGCTGGCGTGTGCTCCCCAATCCACACCAACGAACAACACCAGCGCACAGGGTGCCGGTTATGCGTCGGATGACCCGCTGGACCCCGAAGCCTATACCGTCGAGCGCGGACCGGCGTTGATCACCGCCAACGATGGTTCGGACGGCGCTCTGTTGGCGCGCGCCCTGGGCCTGCCCGTCGTTCATCTAGCCCACGTGCGCAACGCCAACGGTGGGGAACAACGGGACGCGCAGGCGGTGAACAGCGCCTTGTGGCCGACCTTTCAGAGCTATTTTTTGGAGGCAGTCCTGGCTGCACCGGCCAGCACAGGGGCGCGCGATCATTTCAATGCCTTTGTGCGCGCGCGTGGACCGCTGCCCATGCTGCGGATCGGCCAGCAGCCCTATGGTTTGCTGCCGGTAACCTCCCTGGCGCGCTGGGTACCTGCGGCCGACGAAACCGACCTGATGACGCGCCTGCGTACCTGGCTGCCGGCCTACCGGCAGCTGGGCGAGCGCGCACCGCACACGGGCCGTCAGGGGCCGATGGTCGACATCTTGACGCAGCACGCGACGGTCTGTTGTTATGCTGTGCGCGGTATTGGCGGCGTGACTCACCAGGGCGCATTGGCGCTGGATGGCGTCGATCAACCGTTTGCGACGTGGCTGGGTGCTGTCAGCACGCGTCCAGCAACGGTGCGGCAGGCCCTGGTGGCTGAGACGTTGGACCTGGCGGCTTTCCGCCTGGATGCCTGGGTCACGTCACTGGCCACACGGCGGCTTTCCCAGGTCAGGGACGATGCGGCCACGGCAACCGGCATTCACCTGGGTAGTTACGGCTGGATCGAAAACCTGCGCCCGGCGACGCCGCGCAACCCGAACCGCGGGTACGTCCATGCGCCCTCCCTGGCCCAGGCTGCGACGGCCGCCGTGCTGCGCAGCGGCTACCTGGCACATCAGGGCAACGGCAGTGAGGCTGCGTTGGCCGTCGATCTGTCGTCGGTTCGGGTTCATCAGGCGCGCTGGCTGCTGGATGGGGTGCGTGAAGGACAGCCCTTGGGCGCACTGCTCGGCTACCGGTTCGAGCGTGCCCTGCACGACCTGCGCCTCGACCATGCAATTGCCCCGCTGCGTATTCTGGCCGCACTCAGGTCGGAGGACGCAATTGCCCAGGCCATCCGCGATGAGCAGGAACTGGAGACTGCCTATCGCGACTGCGCGCAGGCCACGGCGCAGGTGTCGGCCTCACTCCTGGCTGCGGAACAGGCGCTAACAACGTTACAAGACGCGCTGGTGCAGACTGGGCTGGAGTTGGGACAGCGCCGCGCCCAACGTACCCAGCTGGTTGGCAGTCAGACCGCCGTCGATGCACGGCAGGCTGAGGTCACGGCGGCGCAGCAGGCGCTGGCCGCGCACCAGGCCAACAAACCGCGCAGCCGCACCAACCGGCCGGCCGATCTCGATGTGGAAACCAACCCCGCAGACGATCTATACCTGCCCGACGCGGGAGACCTGGTCGCCTGGACAACGGAACTGCGGCGTCTACAGGGGGTTCGTCAATCAGCTTTGGCCGCGCTCGACCAGGCAGTTCGCTACCGTGATGGCCTGGCCGGCGCTGCCAACGCCTACGCGTCGGTGCTGACTGACTTGGACAGCGAAATCGGCACGCTGGAGACGCGTTTGTCGCTGCAGCAGGCCGCCAGGAACACCGCCACCCAGGCCCGTGATGCTGCTCGCCAGGCCTACGACAGCGCGGTGGGCCAGGAAAACAGCGCGCGTACGGTGTGGGACACCGCCCGCTGGAACATGCAGAACCTGCTGCAGCAGCAGTGGCAGCAGGCCAGGGAGACCGTGGCGGCGCACAGCGTCGTCGACGGTCTGGAGCTGCACCGCCGCTGGCGCCTGGCACAGCGCACGACACCACCACGCTGGGACGCCACGACCATCCCCTGGGATGACGACAACCCGGCCACACCCAACCTGGGCCTACCTTACCTTGGCACACCCGACCAGCAGCGCGTACTCGATCAGCTGCAGGCCTTAGCCGAAGCCGTGGATGCCGTTGCGGATGCCCTGGTGGCCGAGAGTGTCTACCAGTTGGTGCAGGGCAATGCGGCACGGGCGGGTGCCACACTCGATGCCATCGCCAGCGGCGAGCTCGCCCCACCGGAGCTGGCCGTGGCCCGTACCCCGCGCACTGGTACCGCCCTGACCCACCGCCTGCAGGTGCTGTGGAACGCGACGACGCCAACCACGCCGCCGTGGGGAGCCAGTGCACTCAACCCGCGCGCCCGCGCCGAACCCTATCTGAACGCATGGGCCACCCAGTGGCTGCCGCATCCGTCACACGCGCGCTGCCAGGTGAGTTTTGTCGACCCCACGACAAACCAGGTGCTTCACCACAGCGTCTTGACCCTGACCACGCTGCAGCTCTCGCCGCTGGACGCCATCAACCTGGCAGCTGAAACGGAGCGCGGCGCCGGGGGTGAGCTCGAACAACGTCTGGTGTACGCCGCACAGCGGGCGCGGCCATCCAGCGTGCCCGCCACCGCCGAGCTGCGTGTCGACCTGGCGCGTGATCCGGCCTGGACCTCCTCGATTCTCAGCGTCCC
>CAZXQZ010000328.1:0-3929 GCA_964642445.1 uncultured Anaerolineae bacterium | reverse complement strand
CATCATCGCCGATAGCTGGTACTCTATGGCAATGCCTCCCGGTGCTGTATCCCGGCCATCGACGAAAACCCGAAGGGTCTGCTTCCAATCTGAGATATACCCAATCTAACATGAAGTCTTGACATCGTCCCCATTTTGCGGTACCATCCTCGCCATTCCTGCAACCCTGGCAACGCCGAAAAGCCTGCCGCGCGGCGCCGGGCCTCGATTTTTGCTGCACAAGGACTGATCGTACCATGGCGGATCTTCTGGTCGTCTTCATTACCGGCGTCACCACCGGCGGCTTGAGCTGTATGGCCGTCCAGGGTGGCCTGCTGGCGTCCTCGATCGCCAACCAGGTCGAAGACGACGTCAAAGCCCAACTGCAGGCTCGCCCGCCGGCCCCCAAGGGCAAAAAGGCTCGTCGTGCCCAGGCCGCCGTGGCACCACTGCCCCCGGTGCGCGCCCAACACATTGCGCGCCCGATTGCCTTGTTTTTGGCCGCCAAACTCGTGGCCTATACCCTTCTTGGTTTCCTTCTGGGCTGGATCGGCTCGCTGATTCAGCTGACACCCGCCATGCGCGGTGTTTTGCAGATCGCCATCGGCGTGTTCATGGTCGGCAATGCACTGCGCATGCTCGACGTGCACCCGATCTTTCGCTATTTTATCTTCGAGCCGCCCAAATCGGTGACGCGCTACCTGCGCCGGCGGGCCAAAACCGGTTCAGATGACATCATCACGCCCCTATTCCTGGGTGCGCTGACCGTGCTGATTCCCTGCGGCGTCACCCAGGCCATGATGGCCCTTGCCATCGGCAGCGGTGACCCCCTCACCGGCGCCCTGATCATGTTCGCCTTTACCCTGGGCACGACGCCGGTGTTTTTTGCCCTGGCCTACACGGCGAGTCGCCTGGGCAGCCTGCTGGAAGCCCGCTTCGTCAAAGTCGTCGCCGTCGTGGTGTTGGTGCTGGGCCTGTTCTCGATCACGACAGGACTCAACCTGCTTGATTCGCCCCTGTCACCCAACCGGCTGGTCAACGCCCTGCGTCCTGCCCCGACACCGGTCGTTGAACCGAGTGCCTCCCTGCCCTTCGATCCAGCCGCGGCGGTCGACATCACCCGCCAGGGGGCGGCGCCTCCGGTGTCGGTCAGTGGGCAGGCCGATGCCAGCAACACCGTCACCATCCGGGCCGACAATGACGGCTACACGCCCAGCTTGAGCCGGGCACGCAGCGGCGAGCCGGTCACACTCAACCTGGTGACCAACAAGACCTTCACCTGTGCACAGGCCTTTGTCATCCCATCGCTGGGCATCGAGCGCCTGCTGCCCGACTCGGGCGAGACACCGATTCCCCTGCCGGCCCAGCCCGCGGGCAGCGTACTGCGTTACACCTGCTCGATGGGCATGTTCACAGGGGAAGTATTCTTCGATTAGGAGCGAAACATGGTCAAACAGTGGTTCCGCGTACCCAACATGCACTGCAGCGGCTGCGCCATGATCCTCGAAGGGATCGAAGACGAGCTTCAGGGCATCCGGCGCATCGACGCCAGCTACAAAAAGCAGCAAATGCACGTCGAATACGACGAAACGCGTGTCAGCGCCGCCCAAATCATCGCCGCGGCCAAAAAACACGGCTACGACGCCAGCCCCGCGTAACAACGCACTGCCAGGAACATCTACGCCCAACTACCAGCGCTGCCCGCGCCCCCACAAACTCCCAATCCCTACTCCCTCCCTCCGTTCAATCCGTTCCCCGAATCCGTTGACAGCAATCCGTTCCCCCTACCCCCTATTCCGTACTCCCCCCACACGTCTCCGGCGACCACAACCCCGCCTGGCGCGCCTGTGCATCCCGTTCCGCCTGCCGGAACACCGCCTGGTACTTGTACGGCCGGTCGTAGGTGTACTCGAACGCGTAGCCCTCGGCGATCAGCTCCAGGTTGACCAGGCGCCCATCCGTGAGCCAGAGATAGCCCAACAGGCGGCCGTACCGATCGCGCACGCCCTGGGTGGGGTCCAGCTCCACGAAAACCGCCTGCTCGTCGAGCAGCTGCGCGGCGCGATGGGTTGCCTCGGCGCCAAAACATTGCACCGGCTCGCGCGGGCTGTGCGTCTCTGGCGCGTCGAGACCGATGAGCCGCACCCGCTCCTCACCGCCCTCGACGATCACATCGACCGTGTCGCCATCGACGACGCGCACCACCTGCGCACGACTCAAACCGGCAGGCTGCACAGGGTAGTTCGTCCTGGCTGGCGTCGGGGATGGCCGGGCGGTGCTGGTAGGCAGCGCAACGGGTGGCCGTGTGGGTGACGGCACGGCGGTGCGTGCCGGCGGCGTGGATGCTACGCAGCCGGCCAGCAGCAGCAGCACGACCATGCAGAGCACCCACTGCCATGGCCGCAATCGCCATCCAGCGTGCGGAATCGACTTGTCGAGAAATGCTTCGTCATCTATACTGAACACAGTGACACCTTCACCTCTGCTACACCCTGGTGCATCCCGCGGCGAAACTGGCGGGCAGCGCCCGGTAGGCGTTCATCGACGGCCTCGTGGCGACATTTGGAAACAAAGCTGACAGTGAACGGGAAGAAAAAGACTGATTTGACACGGCCAATCCCTGAGACGTGACCGATGAACCTGACCGAATACCTGGGACGCACGATCGATGTGATCGTCGACCGCCCGCTTGGTTCGCGCCACCCAACGCATGGCTTTGTGTACCCCGTCAACTACGGCTACATTCCGGGTACCCTGGCCGCTGACGGTGAGCCGATCGATGCTTACGTCCTGGGTGTGTTCGAGCCGGTGGATACTTTTACGGGTACCTGCATTGCCGTGATCCGGCGCCTGGACGATGACGACGACAAGCTGGTCGTCGTACCCCGCGGTCGAACCTACACGACGGACCAAATCCAGGTCCTCACCGAGTTTCAGGAGCGATTCTTTCCTGCACGTGACCTGCTGACGTGATACGGACGTGCTGCCCGGTCGTCAACCTTATGGCCGCTGGAATTGCAGCCGGCCATCGACCCGGTAAATGGCCCAGTCGTGTTTGGCCCGCAGGGTCAGCGTAATGGGTTCGTCGATGGTGTTTTCGTCCAGCACGCGCGTGTACGAATCACCGCCGAGCGGCTTGCCGCCGAAGAGGGTCAGGAGGACACTGTCAGCCAGGAAGGCCTCCTTGACCGCATTCCGAATCTTGGTCTCGATTTCGGCCTGTTCGGCGGCTTCGACCGGTGCAAACCCATGTTGGGGGAAGTGGTCGATGATCGCCTGGTTGAGGGCCGCGGCGCCGGCGTTGTAACCAGACCGGATCTGGCTTTTGCTGCGTAGATCGTTGTCGAAACCGATTACCGCCACGCCAACCATGCCAATCCCCGATTTTTCTGTATGCCAGCGGCCCACCGCCGCCGGTATCGTGACCCGATCGCCTTTGCCCGCCTTGGCCAGTTTGCCGGCAACTGGATCGGTTTTGATGACGAATTGACGGCTGTTGATGGTATCCAGGCCGAGCTCGATGAACATCGTCCACACCATCGGCTCATCGCGACCCACGTGGTCAGCCTTCTTGACGACCGTAAGTCCGTTCAAACGCAGATCGATCATTGTACCGTTTCCTTTCGTGTCGTGTGCCGTAAGGGAAGTCTCATTAGGGCGCTATTTTAATGCCTATCCTTTCTGCGTGTCAAGAAAATTTGTTAGATGCATTACAATACCGGTGTTGCGAGCGCTGCACGAAAAAGCGACGTCCTGTCGCACCCGAAAAGGTGGCAGGACGTCGCACGTTCGTATGGATCGTTTTTGGAATGGTTGCTGGCCGTTGATTGCAGCGTTCAGCGACCGACTATGCCGGCAGGGTTACAGCGGCCACTCGCGCAGCAGGCGCTCGGTCTCTTCGGCGTGACCACTCTCGTCCAGGACCATGTCTTCGAGCTGGACCTGGAGCC
>CAZXQZ010000327.1:0-3949 GCA_964642445.1 uncultured Anaerolineae bacterium | reverse complement strand
CGATGCCTGTGCAACACGCTCAACGAATCCGTTCCGTGCGCGGCCGTCAACGAATGGGGGCAACGAATCAACGAATCGCACACCGCCGCCCGAATTCGTTTGCGTAAATCCGTTCCCAATCCGTTCAATCCGTTCCCATCCGTTCAATCCGTTCCCCAAATCCGTTGACAGTAATCCGTTCCATCAATTCCGATCATTGATCATGTTCACCACCAACGCCATGATGACCCGCTTCTCCGCCGGCTCGCTAACTGCAACCAGCAAGGTCATCGCGACCAACGCATTGTCGTTGATCCGTTTGCTGCCGTCCGCATGACGCAGCATGGCGTTCTTCTGCAAGAACCACAAAAACAGCGCAGCCGCAATCCGTTTGTTACCATCGACGAAGCTGTGATTCTTGACCAGAAAATAGAGCAGGTGTGCCGCCTTTTCCTCCCGACTGGGGTAAACGTCCTGGCCGTCGTAGGTCTGCGTGATGGCATTCAGCGAGCTGTGCAAGGTGTCGTTCAGTTCCATGCCAAATAACGCCGAACCTCCAAAACGCCCGCGCAGCTGCTCGATGATCTCCAGCGCTTCGACGTAGTCGATCCCCACCGCCGGGCCGGCCCGCGTGGGTGCCGCCACCACCCGCTGGTGATCGTAATCGTCCAAAAGGTCCAGCGCATACGCATAACTGGTCACCACCCGCAGCAGCGCCGTCGCTTCGTCTGAGGTCACCTCCCCCTCCTCCAACACCTTTTCGACCAAACGCAGCGATTGGCGCAGCTCACGCAGCCGCCGCTCGTTGAGCGAATAACCCTTGAGCAAATGGTCGCGCAGGACAGAGGTTGCCCATACCCGAAACTGCGTGCCCCGTTTGGAGTTCACCCGGTAACCGACCGACAGGACGGCGTCGAGATTGAAGTATTCCACTTGCCGGGTTACTTCACGGCCACCTTCATCTTGAACTGTTGCATAAAATGCAACAGTTGCTTCTCGACCCAGCTCACCAGTGGTGTAGATGTTGCGCAAGTGCCGGGAAATCACGGACTTATCGCGCTCGAACAGTGCCGCGATTTGACTCAGACTGAGCCACAGTGTCTCGTTCTGAAGACGTACATCGAGCGTCGTTGACCCATCAGGCGCCTCGTAGATCACCACCTCACCCAGATCATGACTGTCTCGCATATTGGCTGGCATAGCTGCGTATCGTCCGCCTCCTCGCATCATCGATAATGTACGCTACCGTGTACATTATCGACATTATACACGGTAACGACACATGTGTCAAGAAAGAAACCGGGTAAATTCGACTGTTTCAGGTCACAGTTTGGTGAAAATCTACCAAAGTCGCGTGCGCAGTCTGGGGTTACGAGATGGCCTGGAACAAAGCGGCGCCAGGCAGCTAGCCTACGCTGCGCTGCTGTCTGTGGTGACTTGCGCCGGCCCGCCCGGCGTGTCCCCAGCTTCGCCAAAGGTGAACCCGGCTCGCTCGGCCACCAGGGTGAGGAACTTCGAGGAGGCGCGCGTGGGGGTGTACACGTCGTTTTCCCATTCGCTGACGGTCTGCTGGCGCACACCGAGAATCTCGGCCAGCTGCGCCTGGCTGACGCCCATGTGGTCGCGCAGGGCGTGGACCAGCTCACCGTCCCACATGATCGTATCGCCAACCCGCCGTACGATGTAGTGCCGCTGCAGCCGGCGGAACACCACCTGCCTTTGCACCACGTCGACGTCATGCACACGATAACCGGCGTCAAGCCACGCCGCCGCCTGCAGCGACCCGCGCCCGCGGTTACTCCACCAGCCGCGCGACTGCGCCGACGCTGGCAGCGAGGTACCCAACAATGCCTCGATGCCAGCGAACGTCAGCGTCACCTCATCGGCCGGCGCAGCCTGCAGGTGATCGAATAGGGGACGGTACTTGCCGCTGTATTTCATGCTAACCTTCCCAGAGAAACGATCTGTCTCACGCAAAGCCGCACGATCGATATCGCTTCAGGTTATGCGTGTTTCGGTTGCGCAATCTGCGCGGCCTGGCGTGATCTACAGATATGATCTACAGATATGATCTACAATGGAAACCTGATCTCGAACACGCTGCCCTGACCAACCGCACTCTCCACGCGCATCGACCCGCCGTTCTGCTCGACGAGGGCCTGAACGATGGACAAACCCAAACCGGCGCCGCTGCCCATACCCGATCCCGCCGCGGGTCGCGTGCGTGCTTTGTCGACTCGATAGAACCGCTCGAAGATGAACGGCAGCTCCTCGGACGCAATGCCCGTGCCACTGTCGCGCACGCGCAGGACGCACTGACCCGCTTCGACATGGGCCGCCAGCTCGATGCTGCCCGGCGAGGGGGTGTACTTGACAGCATTGTCCAACAGGTTCAGCAGGATCGCTTCCAGCTGTTCAGGGACCACCCGCAGCCCTGGCAGCGTATCCGGCGCATGCAATGTCAGCACCAGGCCGGCCTGGGCTGTACGCAGATGCATGACATCGATCACTTCGCGCAGCACCGGCATGACATCCACCGCTTCCGGTGCGGCCTGCGGTCGGCTTTCGGTCAGGCTCGACAGGTCGAGCAGTACCGCCGCCAGGCGTCCCAGCCGGTCGGCTTCACGGTCGATTTCTACCAGGTAGCGACGGTTCACAGCCGAATCCGCCGGCGCATCGAGCAGCGCTTCACTGCGCAGTTTGATGTTGGTCAGCGGCGTGCGCAGCTCGTGACTGGCGTTGGCCACGAACAGGCGCTGCTGTTCCAACAGGCGCCGCAGGCTGTTGACCATGTCGTTGAAGGCCCGCGCCAGGGCACCCAACTCGTCCGCCGTCGTTACCGGTACCTGCTGCGTCAGGTCGCCGGCGGCGACGGCGAACGCCGCGTGTTCTAACGACCGCACAGGGCGCACCAGACGTCGGGCCAGGCCAATGGCCAGGATCAGGACCAAAAGCAGCGCCACCAGACCAGCTGCCACCATGCGTAACAGCAGCGACCTGGCGCTGGCCGTCACTTCCTGCATCGATCGTCCGAGCTGAACCAGGCCCAACACACGCTCTCCCTGGCGGATGGGTGTTGCCACAAACAGGGTCATCACACCGGCTATGGGATCGACACGCACGTCGGGCTGCGCTTCGCCGCGCAGCGCGGCCTGTACCTCCGGTTGAGCCAGCTGGTTGCCGACCTCTGTCGTGGCGTAGGCGCTGTCAGCCACCGGATTGCCCGCCGGATCAAGGATGGTCATGCGGGCACCTGTGTCGGTCGCAACACGGGTCGCAACCTGCTGCAGGCGCCCGGTCACCGCAGCCGAAACGACGACGGCAGTTGGCGTCGCCGGGAAGCCAGTGTCATGCTCCTCGGCACCTGGCCGGGCATCGACGTCTTCCAGCCGTTCGCGTTCGTACCGCTCACGGGCAAATGCCTCGAATTCAACGGCAAAACCGCTGCGCGGGTCCTGCAGCGTATTGGCCGCCAGGAATGCTTCCACTTCGAGCGTGCGTTCGGCATTAGCCAGCTGCGCCTGGTAAACGATCTGCCCAATGACCAACATGAGCAAGACCAGGGCAACGACAAAAACCGTGCCGTACGTGAGCAGAATACGCGCCTGCAAGCTGCGCTGCCAGGGCCAGCGATCGGGCGGTGCTGCAACCGGCGTGTCAACCATGGCCTGGTAACTCGACCGGCGTGACCAGCCGGTAACCCGATCCACGCACGGTCAGAATCAGCTGCGGCGCGGCCGGGTCGATCTCCAGCTTCTCACGCAGCCAGCGAATGTGCACGTCGAGCGTGCGCGGGTTGCCTATCCATTCTTCGCCCCACACCTGGTCGAGCAAGTCGTGGCGGACAACCACGGCCCCGCGGGCATCGAGCAGAGCCAACAGCAGGGCATACTCTCGCGGGGACAGGGTGACCGGCTGGCCGCCGCGCCTCACCACGCGCCGCCGCCGGGCGATGAGGACACCGCCCCGG
>CAZXQZ010000326.1:0-3971 GCA_964642445.1 uncultured Anaerolineae bacterium | reverse complement strand
GGTGGCTCCAATTCACTTTATGATCCCAACGTCGAGGGGATCAGACTGATTGGGCGCTACGGCGCCAACGCTCAGCATACGCTCTTCTTTAT
This sequence comes from uncultured Anaerolineae bacterium, assembly GCA_964642445.1. Classification (GTDB taxonomy): domain Bacteria; phylum Chloroflexota; class Anaerolineae; order SSC4; family Amarolineaceae; genus SSC4. Next base: position 3,879 of record CAZXQZ010000326.1, on the reverse strand, counting down.
CGTAGAAGCCGATGACGTCGATGCCATCCACAAGTTTCTTTTGCCCGGTTTCAAGCGGTGCACGAGTACGATCACACCCGTGAGTGAGATACCCGTGCCCAAAGCGTAACCGATGCTCCCAACAAATCCTGAGACGACCGCTGAGGACGTTGTGAAATTCGTGCGTCTCTGCGAAGACAACGCCATCGAGGTCATCCTCGACGGCGGCTGGGCGGTCGATGCGCTGCTTGGGGAACAGACGCGGGCGCACAGCGACCTGGACATTGCCATCGAGCACAGGTTCGTGCCCCAGCTGCGCGCCCTGTTGGAGGCACGCGGTTATCGGGACGTGCCTCGCGACGATGCCTGGGACTGTAACTTCGTCCTGGGCGACGAGCAAGGGCGCGAAATCGACATCCACTCGGTCACCTTCGACGAGGCGCACGAACCGATCTTTGGCGTGCCCTATCCGTTCGAGTCCTTCAGCGGCCAGGGCACGATCGCGGGCTATCCCGTGAGATGCATTGCGCCTGCCTGGCTGGTGCAGTTTCACACCGGTTACCAGGTCGACGAAAACGACTACCGCGATGTCAAAGCGCTCTGCCAGCGCTTCGGTGTCGCCCTGCCGGCAGACTACGACGAATTCGAGCGCCAGGCCAATCAAAGCGGCTCGCACGAAGCCGTAGAATCGTAGAATTGACGGTATGACCGTTGAAATGGGTGCGGCGGATCATTCGCGTCTTTGCGGCTTCGCGTGAGGCAGTCACTCACGCGAAGCCGCAAAGACCGCGAAGGTTACCGCATACGCCGCATGCCCCCACCGCTGCCAACCTGCGTGGTCACGCCGGATACTGTGAAACTCGCATACTCGGTACCGGGCGCATAACTGCCATCCGTGTACACCCCGTCCTGCACAGTCCCCGTGGCACTGCCGCCGACGTAGACGGTGTAACTTTCACCCTGCACCAGCGCCGGCGATGAGAAGGCGAGCGACTGGTAGGCTTTGTTGGGCGCAAAGGTCAGCACGGTCTCCCCGGCGCTGTTCTGGATGTGCACCAGGGTACCGGCAGGCTGCGTATTGCCGAAGTAGACCAGCACCGAATTCTGGCTCGACGATCCGCCCGGCACCTGTGCCATGCCGGCGCTGCCGGCTGCCACGACGGTGCCGCCACTGATGGTGAAGGGGGCATCGAAGTCGAGGGCCCCGTTCATCTGCTCGGTCGGGCCGTTGACCACCACGAAACCACCGGTCATCTCGATCGCCCCGTTGACGTCGATGCCGTCCCCGGCCGCGTCGACGGTCACCGTGCCACCGTGGATGTAGAGGTAATAGTCACCCGTGTAGGCGGCCATTTCCTGGCCCGGCCCACCCGGCCCCGGCCGGCCGCCAAAGCCCAGGCCGGAACCGTCGTTGCCACCGGCGACGTTGATGCCGTCATCGCTGGATACGATGCCGATGTCGCCAGCGTCGATGATGATGACGGCACTCTCGATGCCCTCATACGATTCCGTGATGTCGATAAGACCGCCACCGATCGTCAATGACGTATCGGCATGTATGCCATCGTCACCGGTGGCGATCGTATACGACCCGTCGTTGACCACGATCACGCCGTTGCTGTGGATCGCGTCATCCGCCGCGTCGATGGTGAAGGTGCCGCCGTCGATCGTCACACTGGCCAGACCCTTGATGCCCTTGGCCGAGGTGGTCTCGTCCACGTAGCTGCCGCTGCCGCCGCCGGTCGCCAGCACGAAGTTGCCACCGGCAATCAGGACGTCGCTCTGCGCGGTGATGGCATCCCCACCCGCGTCGATCGTGAGGGTGCCCTGCTCGATAGCCACGTACCCCAGGCTGGCATCTTCTTCGTTGTCGGACTTCAGGCCGTCACCCTGGGCATTCACGGTGATGTAACCGTCCTTGACCACGATGTAATCCTTGCCGCGGATGCCATCATCGACCGCATCGACCGTGAGCGTGCCGCCGGCGATGACCAGACCGTCCTTGCTGGCGATGCCGTCGTTGTAGTTGCCGTGCACGGTCAGCGTGCCGTCACCGGTGATAGTCAGGTCGGCTGTGCTGAAGAGTGCGGCGTTCGGCTCGTCCGAGGTGGGATCGGGCAGCACGTAGGTGGTACCGTCGGTCAGTGTGTTCTGCGTACCGTCGGCCAGCACGATCACCACCTCGGCCGCGTCCACCACGTAAATCGAGGCGCTGCTGGTGCTGCGAATCTCGACTCCGTTCAAAACCAGCCAAACGAGATCATCGTCATCCGTATCGACGATGATCTGGCCATCGTTCAGGGTGCCGCGCAGGGAGTAGGTCCCGGCGGCCGTGATGGTGAGAGTACTGCCCTCAGCTGTGGCACCGTCACCGCCGACTGATATCGAATCTCCGTTCAGCACGATCGGGATTTCGCTGCTGCTGTCCCAGGCAGCCTCCGCACTGGCGTCATCTGTCTCGCCCTTGGCGGCGAGGGCGTCAGCGGCAGAGGTGGCACCCGCGCTGCTCGGCTGCGAAGTCACCTCGGCCTCTGCACTCGTCGTGCTGGTGTCCAGGACGAAATCGGTGAGGGTCGCGACACTCGAGACCTGCGCCGTGACGGCTTGCGAATCGGTGCCCGAAGTGGTTGTCACATCTTTCTGGCAGGCGACCAGCATCGACAATGCCAACGCCCCGGACACGAGGGTCATAATTCCTCGATGGATCATTTCTGTGCTCCTGTTGAATGAATGAACCGGCTGCACTGTCTCACGGTGCCTGATCCGGTTGGTTGTTCCGAAGCTCGCACGCCTAGCTGATCGCCAGCCGTCGCGGCTCATTGGCCCAGTTATACAACAAACCTGTATAGAAGTTGTGAAGGAACGGCCAAGAAGTGTGTGTGTCTGCTGTCACGCACAGACGAACGCCGGATGCACAAGTTGCAGCCTGGCGGACAATCCGGTATAATCTAGACAGTCTGGACTAATTTCAGGAGGTGATTATGGCTACGTGGCAGCTGCAGGAAGCAAAAAACAAACTCTCTGAGCTGATAGATCGGGCGCTCACCGAAGGACCGCAGGTCATCACACGACATGGCAGCGAGGTTGCAGTCGTCATGCCGTATGCAGGATACCAAACGCTGACAAAACCCAAGACACGACTGGGTGACTTCTTCATGGCGTCTCCTCTCCGCAACAGCGGTCTGGCGATCGAGCGTGACCGCCGCAATGAACTGCGTGATATTGACCTATGACCGTGCGCTACCTGTTGGATACATGTGTCATATCGGAGTTTGTCAAGCCCGCGCCGGAACGCAGCGTGGTCGAATGGCTCAACGTGATCGAAACGGATAGGGTGTTTTTGAGCGTAGTCACCCTGGGTGAAATCCAGTACGGCATCAGCCTACGACCACCGTCGAATCGACGAACAGCGCTTGAGGTGTGGCTCAATACCGACCTGATGGTGCAGTTTGCGGGCCGGATTTTGCCCTTGGATACCGACACATTCATCACGTGGGGTCATTTGACAGCAGTACACAAGCGTCAAGGCACACCGATGGGTGTCATGGACTCATTGATCGCGGCCACTGCGCTGCAGCACAGGATGGTACTGGTCACGCGCAACACAGCCGATTTCCTCCATGCTGGCTTGAGTCTTTACAATCCGTGGGAATCGTGAACTGGCCAGAACACAAGACAGGTGTCATAGAGATTACACCGACCCATGTTGCCACCTTCGACTATTCGAAAGCATAGGATGTGCGCGCCTGCGACCACACGTATGGTGAAATATGAACAACCCATCGCGTAGTATCTCCCCCGGCCGTGTCGTTCTGATGGTGCTGATCATCGTGGTCGTGCCGTTTCTGCCGCTGCTGATTTCGGGGCAGTGGGACTGGTGGGAGGCCTGGGTGTATGCCC
>CAZXQZ010000325.1:0-4013 GCA_964642445.1 uncultured Anaerolineae bacterium | reverse complement strand
GCGGCCGCGCTGCACGGCGTGCAATCCGTCCTGCGGAGTCGATGGCCCGTGGAAAAATTCGTTGTCTTTGGCTCAGTCGCCCGCGGCGAGGCGACCGCGGGTTCTGATCTGGACCTGCTCGTAGTGACGAGCCAGCCCGTAAGCCACCGTGACAGGCACGCCATGTCCGACCTGATCTTCGATATCAACCTGCAGCATGGCACTTCCATCAGCATCGTCGTCGTTGATCGCGCCGGGTGGGACACAGGTCTTTGGTCCCTACTCCCCATTCACGCCGAGATAGAACGTGACGGTGTCATCTTATGAACCACGTCGACCGCCACACGCTGGCGGAATACTGGCTGGAGAAGGCCGACGATAGTCTGGCATCAGCAAGACTGGAGTATGCCGGCGGTCACCTGGCCTTCTCCGTGAACCGTCTGTACTACGCAGCATTTTACGCCGTGAGCGCGCTTCTTGTCGAACGTGGGCTGACATATGGCAAACACAGTGCCGTGCGAGCTGCATTCCATCGTGAGCTGGTCAAGACCGGTTGGATCTCGGCAGCGTATGGCAAGTTGTACGATCGCCTGTTCAACGATCGGCAAGAGGCCGACTATGTAGCCTTTGTCGAGTTTGATCAAGACGTGGTCGCCGGCGAGATTGACGACGTCGAGCGTTTTCTCGCAGAGTGCAGACGGCTCGCCGCTCGCGCCTGAACTGTGCAGGTATGGTACTTATGGGTCACAGCACCTGACGTGACCTGCGTACCTACGCCCATCCAAAATCCAAAGTACGGCTTGGCGTATGCGGTCCCCCTGTGCTAAACTCACACCACACGGCAATCACCCATCCAAAATCCGGAGTCCGCCCATGCCCGAACCCATCATCACCCTGCCCCTCGTCCTCGGCGCCGCGGCCAGTGGTGCGGCGGAGGCGCTGGTCAGCAGAACGGCCGAACGTAAACCAGGCCTGCTGCAGCAGGCGCGATCCCTGCTGCAGTTTGCGCAGGAGCTGCCGGCCACCACTGCCGAACAGGCCGTGCGCCACGCGGTCGAGACGGCGCGGCAAGAGACGCTGCAGCGGATCAAGACGGGGCAGCTCGACTTGGACGCCGCAGCCGCCGGCGATATGGTGACCCTGCTCGAACACCCGACGTTTGCCGGCGAGGTGGCCAACCAGGTGCTGTTTGGTGGCCGGCCTGATTTCGACCGCCTGGCCGAGGCGTACATCCAGCAGCCAAAACGCACCGGCCAGACCAGCGCACGTTGGGAACGCCTGGAGGAGCCGCTGCTCGACTTCTTCGCTGCCATCAAATCGCACCTGCAGGCCGATCCGCAGTTCGGCACCCTGGTGCGCGAGGTCGAGCGGCTGGCGCCGCTGGTGCGGCTCGACAACGCCGGCCAGATCATTGCCGATGCGTGCCAACAGGCGGTTGAGGTGCAGGAACGCATCGCACAGAGCAGTGCGCGCGGCGCCGCCAGCCTCGATACGCTGCTGCAAATCGCCGCCCGCCAGGAACGCAGCGGCAGCCAGGCCGTGACTTACCAGGCGCAGACGGTGGTGACCCTGGGCCAGATCCAGGGCCTGCTGGCCGCCGTACTGGAAGTCCTGGGCGAGGCCCGGCGGCCCACGCCAACACCTGGCACCGCGGCGGCATTGAGCACCGAAGAGACTGCCTACCTGCGCAGCCTGCGCGAACGCTGCAACGAGCTGCCCCTGGCCCTGGCGCACGACCCGCGAGCACAGAATCCACGCGAAACCACCCGCCAGGTGTCACTGGCCAACGTCTACATCGACCTGCAGACGACGAGCAGTCCCCGGCTGGGCCAGGTCTTCGACCGGTTGGGGGTGCCGACCCAGGAACGACCGCGCCTGCGCAAAGCCCTGCAGCCGGCGGGCAGCGCACCGCGGGCGGCCGCCGGGCTGGAGGCCGACGAGGTGATCACCGGCGAGCTGCTGCGCGGCGGGCGCGACGATTTCGAGAAGCACCCGCTCAAACCCTGGGCCAATGACCAGGAAACCCTGCGCACGGCCCTCGACAGGGTCACCGCCGTGGAGGCACTGCTGGACAAACCGCACCTGGTGCTGCTGGGCAAACCCGGTTCGGGTAAGAGCACGCTGGTCAACCACATCGCTTTCAGCCTGGCCAGCGGTCTGTTGGGGGACGACAATGACTGGCAGAAGATGCTGGGAGAGGCGGTGACGGTCCCCTGGTTTCCCCTGCGCATCGTGCTGCGCCAGTGGAGCGCCAGCCTGCTGCCCGACGCAGTGGCGGGGCGCCAGCGGGTGTACGAGGCGCTGGCCAGTGCGACCGGCCTCGGCGACCACAAAGCCTTGTTGGCACGCCTGGCGCAGACCCACACCCTCGTGCTGTTCGACGGGCTGGACGAGGTGCCGGTTCCGGACAAAGAAACCGACGACACGTTCGACCGGCGGCGGATTATCCTCGACAGCGTGCAGGATTTCATCGTCGGGCACCAGGAGTGCCGCATCCTCGTCACCAGCCGCGTCAAGCCTTACCGCGAGAGCGAGTACCAGCTGCCGAAGCTGCCGGTGTTCGAGCTGGCCGACCTCGACGAGGCCCGGATTGCGCGTTTTATCGGTCTGTGGTACGACGAGCTGGTCCGCGTCGGGCGTAAGGACCACGAGACGGCGGTCCGGCTGCGCGACCGGCTGCGCACCGCCCTGGGCCAGCGGCGCGTGCTGGGTGAGATGGCCGGCACGCCGCTGCTGCTGACGATGCTGGCCCAGGTCAACAGTTGGGCCGAGCTGCCCGAAAGCCGGGCCGAGCTCTACTATAACTGTGTCTTACAGCTGTTGTGGGAATGGGAAAAAGAGAAACGCAGCGGTCCCGAAGCAGCTGCCGCCACACCGAGCCTGGACGACCTGCTGGATGAAGCCAACCGCAAATGCAGCACGTCACTCACCCGTGTCCACATCGAACGTAAGCTGTGGGCGCTGACCTACAACGCCCATGCGGCCAGCGGACGGGATACCGCCGACCTGCCGGCGAGCGCCATCGAGACCAGCATTGCCGCGGTGTACCCGCGGCCCCACGCCGGCAAAGCCTGGGCCAGCCGCGTGGTTGCGTTGATGGCCGACCGCGGTGGGCTGTTGAACGAAACCGAAACCGGGCACTTCACCTTTCCCCACCGCTCCTTCCAGGAATACCTGGCCGCACGCGGGCTGCTGGAACAGACCGATCCCTGGGCGGTGGCGCGTGAGCGGGCCGGTCAGGAGGCCTGGTCCGAAGTGGTGCTGCTGGCCTGTGGTGAACTCAAACGTGCCGGACGCTTCAACGACGCCCAGGCGCTCATCTTCGAGCTGGCCGGCGGCGATGGCCAGACCCTGGAAGACTGGCGGCGGCTGGTGGTGGCGGGGCAGGCCTGGCTGGAGTTCGATCCGGGGAACGCCGAATCGCAGATGGGCCACCAGCTCAAGGCCGATCTGCCAGGCCGCCTGGTGCGTCTGATGCAGAACCGCGCCGTGCCGCCGCGCCTGCGCCTGGACGCCGGGCTGATCGCCGCCGACCTGGGGGATCGGCCGGTGGACCTCGATGCGTGGGTGAGCATCGATGCCAGGAAGAAACTGGGTTACGATTTCAAGATCGCCAAGTATCCCGTGACGAACGGCCAGTACCGAGAATTCGTCAAGGCGGGCGGGTACAAGACCAGCCAGCCCTGGTGGACGCCGGAGGCGATCGAGGAGATCAAGCGTTATTGGAAAGGATGGCCAACCACACCACGCCTGTGGGGCAACCCGAGCTTCGACAAGGCCACTCAGCCGGTGGTGGGCGTCAGCTGGTACGAAGCGGTGGCCTACACCCGCTGGCTGACGGGCAAACTGCGGGCGGACGGGCAGATCGGCGCCGGCGAGGAGGTTCGCCTGCCGACCGAGGCCGAATGGGTGTGGGTGGCGGGCGGTTCTTTGCACCGCCCGTACGCGTGGGGCAATACGTTCGATGAATGGCGTGCCAACACCAAAGAGAGTGAACTCGAACAGACCTCACCGGTGCACATGTACCCCGACGG
>CAZXQZ010000324.1:0-4036 GCA_964642445.1 uncultured Anaerolineae bacterium | reverse complement strand
ACCGAGACGACGATGTTTAATTTTATTCTACTTTCGCGTTTTTTTTTTTTTTTTTGCGTATGATTTCTGTCATACGGCGCCGGTTCGTAAGTTGGCCGTTAATGCCTGATGCGTCATGGCGACAGGTTTCGTTTGCACCCTCGACGAACAGGCCTGCGTTGCAGCAGGTTTCCCGTGCGTTCGCTGCGCCAATCCCTTCCGCAGGTTTGCCCCGCATATCAAAGCATGTTAGAATGAAACCATATTGCAGTGCGTCATTCTGCGCATGCCATTCAGCAAAAACCGTTCAAGGAGGGTTCACAAACGATGTCCTACATGTTTGCCAGCGAGGAATGGGTCAACGACTTTCAGCAGCACATCAACAGCAGCGCCGACTATGCCGAGGCGGCGTCGACCTGGGAGGGCGATTTCTATTTTGTCGTCGAAGCGGGTGCTGGCATGCCCGCCGAATCGGTGATGTACCTCGACCTGTGGCATGGCAAGTGCCGCCACGTCGAAATCATGACCGACAAGGCCGCGCGTACCCCGGAGTTCGTCATCATGGCGCCACTGCCGGCCTGGAAACAGGTGATCGGCAAGAAGGTCGATCCGATCCAGGCCCTGGTCACGCGCAAGCTCAAACTGCAGGGCAACATGCTCAAGATCATGAAGTCGGTCAAAGCGGCGCAGGAGCTGGTCAAGTGCGCCACCTACGTGCCGACCATCTATCCGGACGAAAAGCCAGCCTGAAAGGCTTTCTCTGAAGCTCTCGCGAAGACGCGAAGCCGCGAAGAAAGCGGCTTCAGGTGATGATCTTTGTTCGATTTCGCGATCTTCGCGGCTTCGCGTGCGTCACCTGGCTTTTCAACCAGCTTATCAGCCATGACCTGGCGGGAAGGGTACTATGTGGTTCTTCAAGGCGCCTGAAATCGTCTACGGCGAAGAGGCGCTGACCTACCTGGCGCAGATTCAGGGCCAGCGCGCATTCATTGTGACCGATGCGGTTCTGCACAAACTGGGCTTCAGCGACCTGGTGATCGCCCAGCTCGAGCAGGCCGGGATCGAGTCGACGGTATTCGCCGAAGTGGAGCCAGAGCCATCGATCCAAACGGTGCGCCGCGGCGCCGACGTCATGGCCGAATTCGAGCCGGACTGGATCATCGGTCTGGGCGGTGGCAGTGCCATGGATGCGGCCAAGGCGATGTGGATTCTCTATGAATGTCCGGGCATCGACCCCGGCGAAATCAACCCCATCGTCCCACTCGGCCTGCGCGGCAAGGCTCGCCTGATCGCCATTCCGACCACCAGCGGCACCGGTTCGGAAGCGACGTGGGCTACCGTGCTGACCGACACCGAAGAACGGCGTAAGCTGGGCCTCGCCTCGCGCGAGATTCTACCCGACATCGCAATCGTCGATCCAGCCCTGCCGGCCAACCTGCCACCCCGTATCACCGCCGACACCGGCATCGACGTGCTGACCCACGCCATCGAGGCATACACCAGCACCTGGCACAACGACTTTTCCGATGGCCTGGCGCTCAAAGCCATCGACCTGGTCTTTCGTTACCTGCCGCGCGCCGTGCACCACGGATCCGGTGACCCTGAAGCACGCGAGAAGATGCACAACGCCGCCACCATTGCCGGCATTGCCTTTGGCAATTCCCAGACCGCGCTGGCGCACGCCTTTGGGCACACCCTGGGGGCGTCGTTCCACGTACCGCATGGGCGCGCTGTCGGGCTCTTCCTGCCGTACACCATCGAGTACTGTGCCGGCGGGCCAGAGCCGACCCGTGCGGCGGAAATTGCCGGCTTCTTGGGACTGCCGGCCGCATCCAATCTGGAGGGGGCCATCAGCCTGGTTGCGGCGGTGCGCAGCCTGGAGATGGAAGTGGGCATTCCCCTCTCGGTGGCCGACGTGGGCATCGATATCGATAAATACGAAGAGGAAATTCCGCGCATGGTGATGGTCGTCGAGGGAGATACCTCCGTGATCACGGCTACCCGGATTCCCAATCGCGCCGATACGGAGAAGATTCTGCGGTACGCGTACGCGGGCAAGACGATCGACTTTTGAGGGCGTTGGGAGCACGAAGGCGCGACGGGTGAGCGAAGATCGCGAAGCACGAAGATCACGAAGCACGAAGGGCGTGAAGAGGATCGAACGATGACCACACTTCCGGGTTACATGGGTCAGATTCTGCGTGTGGACCTGACAGAGCGGCGCATTTGGTCAGAACCCCTCAATGTGGACTATGCGCGACGGTTTCTGGGTGGCAGCGGGTTGGGTGCGCGTTATCTCTGGGATTTCATTACCGCTGATACCGATCCCTTGGGCCCTGAGAATCCGTTGATCTTCATGACCGGGCCTTTCGTGGGCACGTCCACCCCGGCCGCCGGCCGATTCAGCGTCGTCACCCGTTCGCCACAAACCGGGCTGACCGGTGAAGGCAACAGCGGCGGCTACTTCGGGCCGGCGATGCGCCAGGCCGGCTACGATGGCATCATCATCACCGGCCAGGCCAGTGCCCCGGTCTACCTGAGCATTCTGCACGGTACGGCCCAGCTGCACGATGCGTCACACCTGTGGGGCCTCGACAGTTACGAGGTGCAGGAGCGGGTCAAGGCCGAAATCGAACAACCGAAGGCGCGCGTGGCCTGTATCGGTGTGGCGGGCGAAAAGCTCGTCAAATACGCCGCCGTCATGAACGACCATGGCCGCTGTGCGGCGCGCACCGGACTGGGTGCGGTCATGGGCAGCAAACGCCTCAAAGCCATCGCCGCCTTTGGCCGCGCCGAAGTGCCGCTGGCCGATGCCGCCGGCTTCAAGCCGGTGCTCAAGGCGGCCATGAACTTCGTGATCGACGATCTGTTCACGCAGGCCCTGCGCCTGGGCGGCACGGTCCTGAGCCTGGACGTCGGTTTTATGTACGGCGACGTGCCGCGGCGCTACTTCACGGCTGGCGAATCGCCGGTCATCGAAGACAACGTCAACATGGGCGTCATGGCCGATACGATGCTGACCCGCCACCTGGCCTGTTTCCGCTGCCCCATCGCCTGTAACCGCGAGGTGCACCTGGACAACTACGGCGAACCGCTGGTGGATGGACCCGAATACGAAACGATGGCCGGCTTCAGCACGAATATCGATTCGCCCGACATGCAGGCGGCCGCGATGGCGGGCCACCTGTGCAACAAACATGGCATCGACACCATCTCGGCGTCGAACGTCATCGGACTGCTGTACTACCTCTACAATGAAGGCCTGGTCAGTGCCGAAGAGATCGGTATGCCGCTGCCCTGGGGTGACCCGGCACCGGCGATTCGCCTGGTCGACATGATTGCCCAGCGCGAGGGCATCGGCGACCTGGCGGCCGAAGGGGCACGCGCCGTCGCCACTCATTTTGGCGTGCCCGACCTGGCGGTGCAGGTCAAGAACCTGGAGATGGCCTACCACGATCCGCGCGCGTTCATTGCCCAGGGATTGATCTACGCCACAGCCAGCCGTGGTGCCGATCACATGTCCGGTGACTGCTACGAAGTGGGCCGCGGGCGTATCATCCCCGAGCTGGGTATGGACCTGATCGACCGGCACGAGATTTCCATGGAACAGGCCGCGCAGGCGGCGCGTGTCATGGATTTCCGCAGCTTTACCAACAGCGCCATTCTGTGCCACTTCGAGGACCCCCAGATCGACAACCTGGTCGGACTGCTGCACGCCGTGACGGGCCTCGACGTCGACTACGCCTGGATCGCCCGCACGGGAGAACGCATCACCAACCTCAAACGCGTGCTCAACAACCGCCTGGGTGCCACGCGCGCTGACGACACCCTGCCCAAACTGGTGCAGCAGGCCCTCAGCGACAGCAATACGCAGGGCATGACGCCAGCGCTGGACGAGCTGCTGCCCCTGTACTACGAAGCCCGCGGCTGGGACTGGGAGACAGGCAAGCCGCGCCCGGAGCGGCTGCTGGCGTTGGATTTGTGGGAGGGAGTAGGGAGTACGGAGTAGGGAGTAGGGAGTAGGGAGTAGGGAGTACGGAGTAGGGAGTAGGGAGTA
>CAZXQZ010000323.1:0-4051 GCA_964642445.1 uncultured Anaerolineae bacterium | reverse complement strand
GGGGCGCGTGCGGGCCTGATTGCACCCGACGACACGACGTTCGAGTACCTGCGTGGCCGTCGTTATGCACCGCAGGGTGTCGCATTCGACGAGGCGGTGGTGCGCTGGCGCAGTTACGTGACCGACGAGGGCGCACGCTTCGACCGTACCGTGACGCTGAACGGAACCGAGCTGCAGCCGATGGTCACTTACGGCACGAACCCGGGCATGGGGGTTGGCATCGACGAGCGTATTCCACACCCCGACGACCTGCCGAACGAGGACGACCGGCGCAACCTGGCCAAGGCGCTGGCCTACATGGGTCTGCAGCCTAATCAGCCCGTGCGCGGCCAGGCCGTCGATTACGTCTTCATCGGCAGCTGCACCAACTCACGTCTGGAAGACCTGCAGGCAGCTGCCGCCGTGGTGCGCGGCCGGCAGGTGCGTGATGGCGTGCGTGCCCTGGTCGTTCCAGGCTCAAAGGCGATCAAACGCGCCGCCGAAGCGCAGGGGCTGGACCGCATTTTCCAGGAAGCGGGTTTCGAGTGGCGTGGCGCCGGCTGCAGCATGTGCCTGGCCATGAATGAAGACAAGGTGCCGGCGGGCAAGTACTGCGCCAGCACCAGCAACCGCAACTTCGAAGGCCGCCAGGGCAAAGGGGCACGCACGTTCCTCATGAGCCCGATCATGGCGGCGGCGGCGGCGCTGCACGGCCAGATTATCGACGTACGCGAGATGCTTTAGGGCGTGGGGTAGGAGGCGAGGGCTTTGAATCAATTCGTGACACTGACGGCGACGGCGCTGCCGCTGCGCGCCGAAAACGTCGATACCGATCAAATCATACCGGCGCGTTATTTGACAACGGTGACGCGCAGTGGGTTGGGGGCAGGGTTGTTTGCCGACTGGCGCACACAGGCGGATGGCTCGCTGCGGTCCGATTTTCCCATGAACCAGCCGCAGTACGCAGGCGCGCAGGTGCTGTTGGCCGGGCGCAATTTCGGCTGTGGCAGCTCGCGCGAGCATGCGCCGTGGGCGATTCTCGATGCGGGCTTCCGCGTTGTGGTGTCGTCCTATTTTGCCGACATCTTCTACAACAACAGCCTCAAAAACGGCCTGCTGCTCGTCACACTGACACCCGAAGCGACGAGTCGTCTGTTCGACCTGGTCGAAACGGCGCCTGGCACGTTGCTCGCGGTCGATCTACCCGACCAGACGCTGCGGGCCGGCGAACAAACCTACCACTTCGACATCGATCCTTACCGCAAGCTGTGCCTGGTCGAGGGGCTCGACGATTTGAGTTACCTCTTGCGCCAGATGCCGGCCATTCAAGCTTACGAGGCGGTGCGCGCATGACATCGAACCTGACAGGCTCTCGCCAGACGCACAACGACCCGGTTTCACAGGCTGCAAAACCCGCGGCCGGCACACCCTGTGCGGGCTATGTCTACGTCGAAGCGGCGGGTGATGACTGGTTTCCTGCCAATCTCGATCCGGGTGTCGTGCACTGGTTCGTCGACGACAGTGAAACGAGCCACTGTTGGCCGGCCGATCGTATTTCGGACGACATCACACGCTGTTACAACGAATAAGAGCCTATCCGAATAACGTGACATTCGCCTCGACAAGACGCCTGACCGAAGTTATTCGGATAGGCTCAAGAGCCTAAAGGAGCCACTGTGTACGCCAAAATTGCCGTCCTGGCCGGTGATGGTATCGGTCCCGAGGTGACTGCGCAGGCCCAACGGGTGCTTGCGGTCACCGCGGAACGATTTGGGTATCATCTCGTTTTCGAGCCGGCGCTGATTGGCGGCTGTGCCATCGACGCCGCAGGCACGGCCCTGCCCGCAGAAACCCTACGCCTGGCGCAGCTGGCCGACGCCATTCTGTTGGGCGCGGTGGGCGGACCCCGCTGGGATAATCCAACGGCTGCCGTTCGCCCGGAACAGGGACTGCTGGGGCTGCGTAAGGCCTTGGGGCTCTTTGCCAACCTGCGTCCGGTGCGCACCGTGCCCGATCTTCTCAACACCAGCACGCTCAAGCCCGAGGTTCTGAGCGGCGTCGATCTGCTGGTGGTGCGTGAGCTGACAGGGGGGGTCTACTTCGGCCCCCGCCAGGAAGCCGCGGTTGGCGCGGACGGGGTAGAGACGGCGTACGATACGATGATCTACACGCGACCAGAAATCGAGCGCGTCGTGCGCCTGGCTGCTCAGGCGGCGCGTGGGCGGCGCGGCCGGCTGGCCTCGGTCGACAAGGCCAACGTCCTGGCCAGCTCGCGCCTCTGGCGGCGCGTGGCGAGCGCGGTGGTGGCGGCCGAGTTTCCCGACGTGCAGATCGAGCACGTGCTGGTCGATGCCCTGGCGATGCATCTGATCCGCCGGCCGGCAAGTTTTGACGTGATCGTAACAGAAAACCTGTTTGGTGACATCCTCACGGACGAAGCGTCGATGTTGGCGGGGTCGCTGGGGATGCTGCCATCGGCTTCATTGGGCGACACGGTCAATTCAGTTGGCGGTCTGCGCGGTCTGTATGAGCCGATCCATGGTTCAGCGCCCGACATTGCGGGGCAGGGGATTGCCAACCCCCTGGGCACGATTCTCAGTGCCGCGATGCTCCTGCGACATTCTTTGGGTTTGACCGCTGTCGCAGCGGCCATCGAAGACGCGGTGGCCAGGGTGTTGGCGGCCGGCCACCGCACCGCCGACCTGGCGGAGCCCGGTGGTACGTGCGTCAGCACTGAAGAGATGGGGTCGCTGGTGGTGACTGCGCTGCAAGAATCTACTATGGAATCCAGTTAACCATGACTTCATCACTGCTGACCCGCGCCCGTGGTTTGTTGATCGATCTCGATGGCACGGTGTACCAACGGGACCAGTTGATCGCTGGCGCCCATGAGGCACTGGCCCAGCTGCGCGCGGCGGGCGTTCCTTTCCGTTTCGTGACGAACACCACGATGCGCAGCCGTGCTTCGCTCGCCCGGCGCCTGCAGCGGCTGGGCATCGACGCCACCGAAGCCGATATTCTCAACCCCGCAACGGCGACCGCGCGATTTCTACGGTCCGAGGGCGCCAGCGCACACCTCCTGGTGCTCGACGATGCGCTGCGCGATTTCGAAGGGGTCGTCGGCGATGAGCGGCAGCCAAAATACGTCGTGATTGGTGACCTGGGTGATGGCTGGACGTTTGAAATTCTCAACCGCGCGTTCCGCCTGGTGGTCGACCAGAATGCCCGCCTGATTGCGCTGGGCCGCAGCCGTTACTGGCAGGCGGCCGATGGTTTGCGCCTCGATTCGGGGCCGTTCGTCGCGGCCCTGGAATACGCGACCGCGCAGACCGCGGTCGTCATGGGCAAACCGGAGCGTGCCTTTTTCGAACAGGCGCTGCGCGAGCTCGGTCTGCCGGCCGGCCAGGTTGCCATGATCGGTGACGACATCGAAACCGACGTTGCCGGTGCCCAGCGCGCCGGGCTGATCGGTGCCCTGGTGCAGACAGGCAAGTTCCGCGACGACGATCTGACACGTGGCGTGTGGCCCGATTTTGTCCTGGGTTCATTCGCTGAGTTAGGGAGCCATTCTCTTTCATGATCTCATACCGTCATCACATCGTTGGCCATTACGAGGGTTTTTCGGGCGCCATGCCGGGCGGGACTGCCGCGGCCAGCGCCCCTTCCATCCGCCAGATCAGATGATGCCTGACGTCTGCAGTGTTCGCCGAATTCGCCTGATCAAACGGAGGAAATGACATGTCGTACACCGTATCCATCTATGACACGACCCTACGCGACGGTACACAGGGTGAGGGGGTCAACTTTTCGTGGAGCGATAAGCTGCGCGTCGCACACAAACTTGACACTCTGGGCGTCGACTACATCGAAGGTGGCTGGCCGGGCTCGAATCCCAAGGACATCGAGTTTTTCCAGCATGCCCAGCGAGAATTGACGCTGCGGCACGCGCGCCTGGCGGCGTTTGGCAGCACCTGCAAAGCCAACACGCCAGCCGCCGAGGACCCTCAAATTTGGCTGCTGCTGGATGCCGGCACGCCGGTGGTGACAATTTTTGGCAAGACCTGGGACCTGC
>CAZXQZ010000322.1:0-4074 GCA_964642445.1 uncultured Anaerolineae bacterium | reverse complement strand
TGGCTGTGCCGGCCGGGGCATCACCCCACGTCAACGCCGGTGAGACGTCGTCGCCCTCACAGGTGAAGCGCCGCGGGATCAGACTGCCGTCGGTAAATGCCGTTGTTTTGATTTGCATGGTCTGGCCTCATTGTGGGAGAAAAAAACCACCAAGACTCCAAGTCACCAAGGGCGTCAAAGGCTCATGATGTGGTCCGCGGCGCGCGTCGTAGGGCGCGGCGTGGACGAGGGTGATGTCACAGCCGGAGCTGTGACCTACTTTTCGCACAAGACACACAAGAACACATAGAAAATCTCTGTGCCCTCTGCGCTCTCTGTGGCTAACTTTCCACCTCGCGCGCCCGCAGCGCCGCATACAGCACGATCGACCCGGCTACCGCGGCGTTGAGCGACTCGATTCGCCCATGCATCGGCAGGCTGACCAGCCAGTCGCACTGTTTACGCACCAGGCGGCTGATTCCCTCGCCTTCGCTGCCCACGACGACCGCCAACGGTCCACGCAGGTCGGCCTGGTCGTACGGCGTAGCCTTCTCATCAAAATCGAGGCCAAACACCCACAGGCCGCGCGCCTTGAGGATCTCCAACGAGCGGGTCAGGTTGACGATCTCAGCGATACGCAGGTGCTCGACGGCCCCCGCCGAGGCGTTGCTCACGGCAGGGGTGATGCCCGCCGCCCGCCGCTCCGGCACCAGGATCCCATGGACACCGACCGCTTCGGCGGTGCGCAGCAGGGTGCCCAGGTTCTGCGGATCTTGCAGATGATCGAGGCATAACACAAACGGCGGCTCGCCGCGTGCCTGGGCCACATCCAGGATATCATCGAGCTCGACGTAGGGGTAGGCCGAGACCTCGGCCAGCACCCCCTGGTGATTGGCGCGTTCGCTCAGCTGGTCCAGCCGGTTACGATCGGCCTCGACCACCGGCACGCTGCGGGCCTGCGCCAGGGCCAGGATTGCGCCCAATACGCCGCCCTGCTCGCTGCCGCGATGGATGATCAGCTGGCGCACCTGGCGGCGCTGCGCCCGCAGCATCTCGCGTACCGCCTGGCGACCGTAGAGCCACTCACGCATTCAACGCTCCAATCGCCAGGTCGTGCCCTGCGGCCCGTCTTCCAGGGTGACCCCCATCGCCTTCAACCGGTTGCGGATGGCATCGGCCTGGGCCCACTGTTTGTTCTGCCGTGCCTCCTGCCGCAGTTCGATGAAGTAACCAACGAGCTGGTCGGTCACGGCGGCCAGCTCGGACGCGGCGGCCGTGCCGGCGGTGGCCGGCAGCAGGCCCAGCACGTCACCCGCCAGGGCGCGGTAGACCTCGTCCATCGCCGCAATCGTCGCCTGGTTGGGCACGACAGCGGCATTGAGGCGCGTATTCGTCTCGCGGCTAAAATCGAACAGCACCGCCAACGCCCCGGCGGTATTAAAATCGTCGTCCATGGCGTCGCGGAAGCGGGCCGTGGTCGCAGCCACCAGGTCGAGCACAGCCGGATCGGCGGGGCCATTGGCCGGTGCCGTGGTCAGCTTCTGCTGCACCAGGCGCACGGCGCCCATCAGCCGGCTGTAGCCTTTTTGCGCGCCTTCCAGGGCCTCGGTGCTGAAATCGGTGGCCGAGCGGTAGTGGCTGATCAAGACGAAGAAGCGCAGCGCCAGCGGCTCGACGATCTGCAGCGCGTCTTTGATCGTGGTGAAGTTGCCCAGCGACTTGCCCATCTTGACGCCGTCGACCGTCACCATGTTGTTGTGCATCCAGACGCGGGCAAACGGCGTGCCGTCGGTGGCGCATTCGGCCTGCGCGATCTCGGCCTCGTGGTGCGGGAACTTGTTTTCCAGCCCACCACCGTGGATGTCGAAGGGCTGCCCCAGGTACTTGGCCGACATCGCCGAGCACTCGATGTGCCAGCCCGGATAGCCGCGTCCCCAGGGCGACGGCCACTGCAGGATGTGCTGCTCCTCGGCACGTTTCCACAGGGCGAAGTCGGCCGGGTTGCGTTTTTCGGGATTGACCGCCACGCGCGCACCCTCTTCCTGGTCCTCGACCCGCCGGCCCGAGAGTTTCCCATAGTCAGGATCGCTGTCGACGCTGAAATAGACCGAGCCGTTGACGACGTATGCATGGCCGGCCGCCAGCAGCGCTTCGATCTGTTCGATCTGTTCGGGGATGTGGCCGCTGGCGCGCGGCGAGATGTCGGGGCGCAGGACGTTGAGGGCGTCCATGTCCTCGAAATAACGGTAGGTGAAGCGCTCGACCAGTTCCATGGGATGGATGCGGTCGAGGCGCGCCTTACGCAGGATTTTGTCTTCACCCTCGTCGGCGTCGTCGGTCAGGTGGCCGACGTCGGTGATGTTCTGCACGTAACGCACCACGTAGCCCATGTAGCGCAGGTAACGCACGACGTTGTCGAAGCTGACGTAACTCTTGGCATGGCCAATGTGGGCGTCGCTGTACACCGTCGGCCCACAGACGTAGATGCCGACGTGATTTTCGTGCAGGGGTACGAATACCTCTTTTTGGCGCGTGAGCGAGTTGTAGATCGTGAGCGTCATATCTGATCATTCCTTCGTTGAGCCGCGAATGACACGCAACGCCGCGAGTACCATCCTACTCGTACTCGTACTCGATCGTTGCCGCGGATCTGAGCAGCACTGGGTTACTTGCCACGACTGTAGCCATTGATCGAGTGTCATCGATGGCTATGCTCAAGCCAAGTGACCCACTAATTGGAATTGTACGGCTGGGCAAAGAGCATACGCCCGGCGTTGGTCTGCAGGACCTTGGTCACGATGACGTCCTGGGTGGTATTGATGAACCGGTGCCCGTTTTCGACCACCACCATGGTTCCGTCGTCCAGATATCCCACGCCCTGGCCCACTTCTTTGCCATCCTGGATGATACGGATGCGCATCGTCTCACCGGGCAGGACGACTGACTTGACCGCATTGGCCAGCCCGTTGATGTTGAGCACCGAAACCCCTTGCAGCCCGGCGACCTGGCTCAGGTTGAAGTCGTTGGTGATGATCGGACAGCTGAGTTGTTTGGCCAGCTGCACCAGCTTCTCGTCCACCTGGCGCACCGACTCGACGTCGAGATCGCTGATGATCACCGGCACCGGGGATTCGCGCTGCATCTTGTTGAGCATGTCCAACCCGCGCCGGCCGCGGTTGCGGCGCAGCGCGTCGGCCGAGTCGGCGATGTGCTGCAGCTCGTTGAGCACGAAGCGCGGCACCATCATCGGGCTGCGCACGAAGCCGGTCTGGCAAATATCGGCAATACGGCCGTCGATGATGACACTGGTATCGAGCAGGAGGGGGATGACTTCGGGTTCCGCGTGGGGGGTGGTCGTCATCCAGCGCGAACCCAGCAGGGCAAAGATGTCCTTTTGGCGCAGGACCATGACCAGGGTGCCAAGGTAGCCAAAGACGATGGCCCCGATAGCCGGCAGGATGCGGCCAAACGGGGAGGGCAGGAAGGACAGGGGCCACGCCAGCAGCGCGGCAATCATCAGTCCCAGGGCCAGGCCAATCGAACCGGCCACGATCTGTTGGGCGGGCAGCTGGCGTACTGTGCGGCGCGCCCAGCGTGCGGGTTTGGTCGTGATCCACGGTGCGATGATGGCACCGAGAATCGCACCGCCCAGCGTCAGGGGGGCCAGCCAGCGCAGCGAATCAAGGGTCAGTTGGGTCGTGCCGGTGAGCTCGGTGCCGATCTCCCAGCCGATGATGCCGAAAACGATGGCTCCAAAGAAACGGAACAATAAATCCATGTTCATGATGATCTCCGACTCGTCCGGCGCCGCGACGGTTACGCACCGGCGCCCGTGCCAGACCGGCCGCAGGGCGGACGAGTGTCAATAAATGAAGGAAGATAATAAACGGGACAGAAATAAAACCAGCCATAGGGCCCCAAAAAGTGCAGAAAAAGATCGATTCGACCTGCGCCGCGTGTGGAACTCGCCGTCGAGCCGCACGTTTGGGCGAATCTTGTCTCAATGATACACGAATTTGTGATTTCTGGCAAAGGGAGTGGGGAGTAGGGAGTAGGGAGTAGGGAGTAGGGAGTACGGAGTACGGAGTAGGGAGT
>CAZXQZ010000321.1:0-4086 GCA_964642445.1 uncultured Anaerolineae bacterium | reverse complement strand
GGCGGTGGATAACTAGTTGGGGCCTGGTTTTCTGGAGGCGGTGTACCAGGAGGCGTATGAGATCGAGCTGGCCGACGGGAACATCCCGTTTGTCGCGCAGCACGAGCTCCTGATTCAGTACAAGGGGCGTCTGCTGCGCAAGACGTATCGTGCGGACGTGGTCGGTTATGAACAGGTCATTGTCGAGCTGAAGGCGATCAACCAGCTCACCGAGTATGACGAGGCACAGCTCCTCAACAGCCTGAAAGCCACCAGCTTCGAGGTTGGTCTGCTCATCAACTTTGGCGCCCGCGACCGGCTCGAATGGAAACGTATGGTCCGCACCCACGATCATCCACGTAATCGTCCTGGAGGTAATGCACGGCATTGACGTTTTGGCCGTTGTATATTATCATGGGCACCTGACGCCAGCGACGGCAAGGAGGGACTGATGAAACAGGTCGCAACACGGTACGAGCATGTCGCACTGAATACGGCAGGAGCACCCATCATCCAAGGAACGACGATGAAGGTCATCGAATTGGTGCTGGAACAGCTTGCGTATGGCTGGAGTGCCGAGGAACTACATTTCCAGCACCCTTACCTGACCATGGGTCAGATCCACTCAGCCCTGGCATATTACTGGGATCACAAAGGTGACCTCGACCGCGAGATCGCCCAACGATTGCTGACAGTGGAGGAGATGCGCGCCGATTACCAGCCAACCCATGCTTTCAATGAATTAAAACCAGCCTCCGCATGATTGCGCTGTACATGAACCAGCACGTCCCGCGCGCCATCACCCTCGGCCTGCGGCTGCGTGGGATCGATGTTCTCACGGCATTCGAAGACAATGCCAGCACGCTGGACGATCCAGATCTGCTCGATCGTGCTACCCAACTGGGGCGCCTGCTCTTCACGTAGGACGACGATCTTCTGGCCGAAGGCGCCCGGCGCCAGCAGCTGGGCATGCGGAGGGATACCAGCGCGCCGTGAAAGCAACCACTGGCGGACCTCCAAAACCCCGCGCCCCCACAGACATTGCACTACCCCAAGACCCGGTCGTAAAACCATTCGCGCCCATTCGCGCCCATTGGCGGTCGAAACCATTGGCGCCCATTCGCCGTTACAAACCATGCACCTCACACACCCGCCGCAGGAGCCCATCGATCTCGCGCTCGCGGCGCGGTGAGGGACCGAACGGATCGGCGGTTTCGGCCGCGGGATCACGCAGCAGGTGCAGGGTGTTCAAGACGGCAACCTGCAGCACGTCCAGGTTATACCCACCCTCCAGCACCAACACCAGCTTACCGTCACACAGCTCGGCGGCCATGCCGATCAGTTCGCGGACCAGGTGGGCGTAACCGCCCAGCGAGAGCAGCTCACCCGCCAGTGGATCGTCCCAGTGCGCATCGAAGCCGGCGGAGACGAGGATGAGCTGCGGGCGGTAACGTCGCACCGCCGGCCACAAGATCTGCTCGTACACGGCGGTGTAGCCGGCATCACCCACCCCGGCCGGCAGCGGGACGTTGATCGTGAACCCCTGGCCGGCACCGCGGCCGGTATCCAGGATGGCGCCGGTGCCGGGGTAATACGGGTACTGGTGCGTGGAAAAAAACAGTACGCCGGGGTCGTCGTAAAAGATCGCCTCGGTGCCGTTGCCGTGGTGCACGTCGAAGTCGACGATGAGAATGCGTTCGAACGCACGCTCGGCCTGGGCGGTGCGGGCGGCGATGGCCACGTTGTTGTAGAGGCAAAACCCTTCGGCGATGCCGGCCGAGGCATGGTGGCCCGGCGGCCGCACCAGTGCCATGCCGTTATCGTACGCGCCATCGAGCACCGCCAGCATCAGGTTGGTCAGACCACCAGCCGCGATGCGCGCGGCGGTCGCCGACGCGGGGGTGACGTAGGTGTCGGGATCGACGTGGCCACCACCGCGCTGCGCAAACGCCTCGATGCGTGCAATGTGCTCGGCGGTGTGGGCACGCTGCAGGCGCACGTCGCTGATCGGGGTGGCGGCGACCGCTGACAAATCGTGCAGCAGCCTCTCGTTCTCCAGGCGACGCATGGTGCCGGCCAGGCGCTGGCGGTTTTCGGGATGGCCCGGCCAGTCGTGTTCACGTTCGCGGGTGTCGTAGCAGTAGGCGGTGTGGTGCATGGGTCTGGTTTCTCACCTGTCTGGCGCGGTTGTGGTATAATGGTTTCAAAATCGCTTCTAAACGTCCCCGGACGGTCTGGGCAGATGCCGGTTTACCAGGAAATCCTTTTGACCGTGCCGGGGACGTGATACCGGAAAACAAACATGTACCCAAGTGTCGAAAAACCACGCACAGTGACGGTCAACCGCCAAACGGGTCAGCTGATCATCGACTGGGCCGATGGGCACCACAGCGAGTACCCGCTCGCCGGCATTCGTGCCGTCTGCCCGTGTGTGACCTGCCGCGGCGGCCACGCCCAGATGTCAGCGCCGGTCCCGCGGCACGAGTTGTTCAATCCGCCCAACGGCAGCGACACCGTAACCGCCGCCGAGTTCGTCGGCGGATACGCCATCCAGTTTACGTGGGCCGATGGCCATACCGCCGGCATCTACTCGTGGGGCATGCTGCGCTGGTTGTGCCCCTGCCCGGCCTGCCAGCAAGCCTACGGCGACGCTGCGACCCCGGCATAATCTATTCGGAGGACCTTATGGAACACAGTAACGACGTGAACATGCACTTGAACGAGCAGGAGCAGGAGATGATCGAGATCCTCAAAGAGGATCTGGAACTGCCATCGACGGACGACGTGATCCGTCTCCTGGTCAAGCAGGAGGCCCAACGCATCGCCGTCGTCTGCCCGGCCTGCGGCCATTACGCACGCAAAACTCAACAAGACGTCGCCAGCTGCAACTCGTGTCTGTCGATCATCAATCTGAGCGAAGGCATTTGGGAAGTCAGCCAGATGCACCGACAGGGCTAGTTTCTTCTTCAGGTCGTCTCAGCCTCGACCACACTCTCGTCCAACTTCTTGATCAGCGGGGCCGGCTCGCGCAGGGCCTGCCCCGCGATCAGCTCACCCGCCTGCCAGTGGCCCATTGCGTCCGCGTGGTCGTAGCGCAGCACCAGGTGCTGGCCGCGGGCGTCGTCAACCACTTCGGTGTACTGGCGGCCAAACAGCTGGCCGTCGTAGCCCAGGTATCCGTGCACCAGCTGCGAGGTGTGCGGCAGCACCGGAGCGTACAGCGTTTTCAGCCAGTCGATAGCCTGCAGCGCCACGTAGATGCTGGTGCCAGCCGCCGCCGGGTCGGTTTTGATGGCCTGCCACGGCGCCTTATCGTTGAGGTAGCGGTTGACCTCCTGTGACAGACGCTGCGCCTCGGCCAATGCCGCCTTGAAGCGCGTCGCCTCGTACAGACGTCCGACCGAATCGAAGCCGCCGCGCACGGTGGTTAGCAAGGCGCGGTCGCTGTCGTCGAGCACACCCGGCTGCGGCACCTGGGCGTCGAACCGTTTGTAGGCAAAACCGAGCACACGGTTCACCAGGTTGCCCCAGTTGGCCAGCAGCTCGTTGTTGTTGCGCGCGACGAACTCTTCCCAGGTAAATTCGCTGTCGTTCGTTTCCGGCGCCAGCACGGTCAACACGTAGCGCCAGGGATCGGGGTCGTAGCGCTGGACGACGTCGAGAATGGCAATGCTGCGCCCGCGGCTCTTGCTGAACTTGCTGCCGCCCACGGTCAGGTATTCGTTGGACGGCACGTCGTAGGGCAGCTTCAACCCGCCGTAACCGATCAGCATCGCCGGCCAGATGATGGCGTGGAACGGGATGTTATCCTTGCCGATGAAATGATAGGTGCGCACGTCGGCATCGGCGTCCCACCAGTCGTGCCAGGCCTCGGGCTGCCCGGTCAACGCCGCCCATTCTTGGGTCGCCGACAGGTAACCGATGACGGCGTCGTACCAGACGTAGATGCGCTTGTCGTCGTAACCTTCGACCGGGATCGCCACCCCCCAGTCGATGTCACGCGTGATGGGCCGGCCACGCAGGGCGCCGCTTTCGATTTGGGCGCGGCTGAAGTTGAGCACGTTGGGCCGCCAGTGCCCCTTCTGGCCGTCCTGGATCCAGGCTTCG
>CAZXQZ010000320.1:0-4087 GCA_964642445.1 uncultured Anaerolineae bacterium | reverse complement strand
GGGAAGCGTGATGCCCGTGCTGAAACCACCCTCGCCGCTCACCGTGGCCACACCGAGGGCCCGTCTATCTTCGAGGGCGCCCGCTTCGGGCAGCGGATTGCGCACGTACAGCACGACGGTGTTGAAAGGCTGCCAGTTGGCGCCCTGGGCCAGGATGATACTGCCCGGGGAAGATACGTTGGGAACGAGCCCCAGGATCGGCAAACCGGCCGGCGTGGCGGTGGGTGTTGGGGTGACCTGGGGGGCGCGATTGTTCACACAGCTCACCAGCACGGTCGTACCGAGTAGTGCCAGGACCGCCACGACAGCCATACCGTAGATCAGCCAACGTGACCAACGTCGTCCGGGTGGCGTGCCCGTTGCGCTTCCATTGGGTGGTACCATAATGACGACTCCTCCCCAGGGGAACAGTGCGGGTTGTGAGCACGATGGTGGCAGCCATGACAAATTTGACGCCAATTGGGCGGGCAGCTTGCATAGAAGATGACGCATAAAGGCCGAGAATAGTTCCGGGGTCGCATGGAGTGTTTGACAAATCGACTGATGTCGGTACACTTGAGCTGCTGTCGTAACCAGAATCTTCTATCCATCGATCTTCACGACCACCAGGAGGCTGATCTGATGCCCGCAGCTCAAAGTCGATCGTCTGCCCTACGTCGCTGGTTACCCGTCATTGTGTGGGGACTTGTGGTACTCTGGGGGGTGGGCGGCTGTACATCTACTGTGGCACCGACGACTACGAAGGACAGCGCTGTCTCGTTCATGGTATTCGGTGACCCCGGCGAGTTGAAGGCATACCAGGCGATCGTCGATACCTTCGAATCCCGCAACCCCGACATCGACGTCGAATTGATCCACATCCCAAGCCAAAATGATTACCGCCAACGCCTGGGCGCCGACTTTGCGGCCGGCACGGCGGCCGACGTCGTGCTCTTGAACTACCGCCGCATGGTGCCGTTTGCGGCGCGGGAAACGCTGGTGCCACTCGGTCCCTACCTGGGTGCCAGCCAAACCATCAGTGGCACGGCGTTCTACACGGAAACCCTGTCGGCATTCACCTGGAATGGGACGATCTGGTGCCTACCGCAGAACCTGTCCAGCCTGGTGGTGTATTACAACAAGGACCTGTTCGCCGCCGCCGGCGTGCCTGAGCCGGCCGCTGATTGGACGTGGGACGATTTCCTGGCCGCGGCCAAAGCGTTGACGCGTGACACCGATGGTGATGGCACGATCGACCAGTATGGTCTTGGAACGGAGGTCACGTTCCTGCGTCTGGCGCCGTTCATCTGGCAGAACGGGGGGGAGTTTGTGGATGACCCCTACCTGCCGAGCTTTCTGACGTTGAATACGCCGGCCGCCCAGGAAGCGTTCCAATGGTTCGTCGACCTGCAGACCCAACACCACGTCGTGCCCGATGCCGCGGCGGAAGAGGCCGAAGACAGCGAAAGTCGTTTTTTGAACGGGCGCAATGCAATGCACCTGCAGAGCCGGCGTATCGTGCCGACGCTGCGCGAGAGTGCGGCCTTCGATTGGGATGTGGCACCACTACCGCAGCACAAACAAGCGGCCACGATGCTACACAGCGATGGGTACTGCATGGCGGCGACGACCCAAAATAAAGACGCGGCCTGGCGGCTTATCGAGTTTGCCAACAGCAGTGAGGGCCAAAAAATCGTGGCCGCGACCGGTCGCACGGTGCCATCGATGCGGGCCGTTGCCGAATCACCGGCATTCCTCGATCCCGCTGCGAAACCGGCTCGCAGCAGGGTCTGGCTCGATGTGCTACCTGTTTTACATAACATGCCGATCACCGCTACCTGGATCGATGTCGAAACGATCGTCGACAGCGAATTGGAGCGAGCCTATTATGGCCAGGCCACCGTCGACGAGGCCATCCAGGCGGCAATGACACGGGCGCAGGAATATCTTGTCGAGGCGTACTGATCCGCAGCATGCGCTGGGCTGGCAGATACGGCGTCAGCCCGCGTCCCTTCGATTATGAAACAACACGATACCTACCGGCGCCAGCTGCACCTGCTGCTGCTGCCCTACCTGATTGGCACCACAGTCCTGGTCATCGTGCCGGCGACGCTGACGTTCGTTTTGGCCTTCACCAACTACGACGTGCTCTCACCCCCGCGCTGGGTGGGTTGGCAGAGTATGCGTCTGGCAATTGCCAACCCCCTCTTCTGGATTGCGCTGCGTAACTCGCTGTACTTCATTCTCCTGGCTGTGCCGCTGCGTGTTCTTGGCGCGTTGGCGTTGGCGCTTCTGCTCGAGCGGCGCCGGCGGGGTGTGGGTGTCTACCGTGCCGGGGTGTATCTTCCCACCGTGATCCCGGCGGTGGCCTATGCCCTGGTCTGGTTGTGGATTTTCAACCCGCTGTACGGCCCCTTGAACCTGTTGCTGCGCGCCGTGGGTCTGCCGGCGCCGGCATGGTTGATCGATCCGGCATTGGCGAAGCTGGCCTTTGTCATCATGGCGTTCTTCCAGATCGGCGAGGGGTTTGTGCTTCTGCTGGCGGCGCTGCACACGATCCCGCGGTCGCATTACGATGCGGCGGCGGTGGATGGTGGCAGCCCACGGCAGGTGTTTTATTACATCACCCTGCCCTTTGTGCTGCCCTGGCTGGCTTTGCTGAGCGTGCGCGACGTCATCATGAGCTTCCAGCACACCTTCACGCCGGCGTACATCATGACGGGGGGCGATCCTTATTATTCGACATTCTTTCTGCCGCTTCTGATCTACGAAGAGGCCTTCGATCGTTTCCGTTTTGGTGAAGGTGCCTCGCTGATGCTCATCATGTTTCTGGTGACGGTCTTGTTGATCCTGGCGGTCTATCTGCTGTTTCAGGGACGCGGCTATGCAGATGACGTGGCATGACGCAGAGAGGGCGAGGTCATGAGGCGTTTGCGCCGCATCTCATGGCGGTCGGTCTTGCACCACGGCGTATCGATTGCCGTACTTCTCCTGTTTGTCCTGCCCCTCTTCTGGGCGGCCAGTGCCTCGCTGCGCCAGCCTGGCCTGCCGCCGCCGCGTATCATCGAATGGATTCCCAATCCTGTGATGTGGAGCAATTACCAGCGTCTCTTCGAGCTGCTGCCGATGGCACGTTACGTCCTGAATTCGTTGATCGTGACCGCCGTTGCGGTGCCGGTGACGCTGATCGTGGCATCCTGGGCCGGCCTGGCCATGGCGCAGCTCGAAGACCCAACGCGCCGGCGGCTGGTGGTTCTGTCGGTGCTGCTGCTGATGGTGCCAATTACCTCGGTGTGGCTGACGCGGTTCGTCATCTTCAGCTGGCTGGGGTTGCTCAATACGCGGTGGTCTCTGATGATGACCGCGTTCATGGGGGCCAGTCCGTTGTTCGTACTGCTCTTCTACCGGGCGTATCGGCGACTGCCCGCGGCTTTGTTCGACGCGGCCCACCTCGACGGCGCCAGTGCGCTGACCGTCTGGTGGCGCATTGCGCTGCCCCTGTCGCGTTCGACAATCGTGGCGGTGGCGGTTCTGGCGTTTCTCGTATTCTGGGGCGACTTCATCGACCCACTCATGTACCTGCGCTCGCAGGAGCTCTATACCCTGACCGTGGGTCTGCGCCAGCTCGAACAGCTCGACCGCACGAACTGGCCGCTCCTGCTGGCCGGCACGATGGTCATGATCCTGCCCGCCGTGCTGCTGTTCCTGGTCATCCAGCGCTACGTCCTACAGGAGAACGCCGGGCCGGGCGGTGAATAAGCCCCACGACGCCCTCAACGGAGGAGTTCGCACCCCCAGGTGCGAACTCCTCCGTTGAGGGCGTCGTGCCGCACCTGGGGCGTCGTGCCGCACCTGGGGCGTCGTGCCGCACCCCCAGGTGCGGCACTCCTCGCAGCCGGGTTTCCTGTAGAAAACATGAGGCCCTGGCCTCATGAGCAGCTCAGTAGGCACGAAGGTGAAACCGAAGGCACGAAACTGAGCGCCAAGGCACAATGCTGGTCAGATCTCCCTCTGCGTCTCCCTGTGTCTCCCGACTCCGTACTCCCTACTCCGTACTCCGTACTCCATACTCCCGAGCACCGCCAGGGCCAGCGCCATGCCCGCAATG
>CAZXQZ010000319.1:0-4095 GCA_964642445.1 uncultured Anaerolineae bacterium | reverse complement strand
CACACCATCACTGGATACCAGGGAGCAAGTCAGTGATTACACTCGACAGCAAGCCGGCCGCGAATGATCTGGCCGCGGCAATCCAGCCGAACACAGGTGCAGACGAAACCGTACGTTTCTGGTGGCTCGGACAGGCGGGATTTGCCCTGCGCTACCGCGACCAGCTGATTCTCATCGATCCTTACCTTTCGGACACACTGGCCGAGAAGTACCGTAACAGCGAGCTGCCGCACCGGCGCATGCTGCCGGTTCCCGTGGCGCCGGCGGCCCTGGATGGCTGCACGTG
This sequence comes from uncultured Anaerolineae bacterium, assembly GCA_964642445.1. Lineage (GTDB taxonomy): Bacteria > Chloroflexota > Anaerolineae > SSC4 > Amarolineaceae > SSC4. The sequence continues at coordinate 3,809 of CAZXQZ010000319.1, read as the reverse complement.
GTACCTGTGTACCCACGCCCATACCGATCACATGGACCCCGGCACGATCGGCGGTGTCCAGCAGGTCACTTCGCCCTCCTTCGTGCTACCACGCGCCGAGATCGCCCGCGCGCACGAGCGAGGCATTCCCACGGCCAGCATGTTCACCCTCAATGATGGCGAAATGCTGCAGCTGGCCGACGGTGTGCGGATTCAGGCCGTCGCCGCGGCCCATGAGCGCCTGGAGATCGATCCCCAGGGCAATCACAAATTTCTCGGTTACGTGCTCACCCTGGGCACGGTACGGCTGTACCATTCGGGCGACTGTGTGCCCTACCCTGGCCTGGCCCGCAAGCTGGCGTCTCTGCAGATCGACGTGGCCCTGCTGCCCATCAACGGCCGTGATAGTTACCGCCTATCGAAGGGCATCCCCGGCAACTTCACCCTGGGCGAAGCGGTCGACCTCTGCCGCGCGGCCCACATCGGGCACCTGGTCGGTCACCACTTCGAGATGTTCGATTTCAACACCATCGACCGTGCCCAGGCGCGCACCTGGCTGCAGCAAAATGCCGGGTCATTGACCTGGGTGCTGCCCGAGATAGGTATCACGTACCACATCCGTCCTGGCACGCCAGGCTGACACAGTGGCTGTGGGTCTGTCATCAAGACACTCGATCGGGAGGCAATCGTGCACGACGTACTGCAACGCATCGGCGAGTTGAAGCTGGTCCCTGTGGTGAAAATCAACCACGCCGGGGATGCCCTGCCCCTGGGCGAAGCGCTCACGGCCGGTGGCCTACCCCTGGCCGAAATCACTTTCCGCACACCTGCGGCCGCGGCCGCCATCCGTACCCTGCACGACCGCCTGCCCGAACTGCTCGTCGGCGCCGGCACCGTGCTGACCATCGATAACGTCATGGCCGCCGTGGATGCGGGTGCCCAATTTATGGTAGCCCCCGGATTCAACCCCAAAGTGGTCGACTACTGTGTCGAGCACACAATTCCCGTCGTGCCCGGCGTGAATTCCCCCACCGACATCGAAATGGGACTCGACCGTGGCCTCGATGTGCTGAAGTTCTTCCCCGCCGAAGCGTCAGGCGGCCTCAAACTGCTCAAGGCGATGGCGGCCCCGTATGCCGGCGTGAAGTTCATGCCCACCGGGGGTATCAACCTCGACAACCTGCTCACCTACCTGGCGTTCGATCGGGTGCTGGCCTGCGGCGGGACCTGGATGGCCGAAACCAGTCTGATCGACGCCGGGCAGTTCGCTGCAATTACCCGCCTGACCCGTGCTGCGGTCGAGCTGTTGGCCAACCGCAGCCAACGCTGACCCGCAGCCGGGTACATCAAAGACCCTTGGACCAGATTAGAGGAAAGGATAACGACCATGGATACACAAGGAACAGCACTCGCCGGCAAGGTTGCGATCATCACCGGCGGTGCATCCGGCATCGGCGAAGCGATCGCCAGGACGTTTGCGGCCAATGGGTGCAAAATCGTCCTGGTAGACATCGACGGCGAGCGGCTGCCGAAAGTGGTCGCCGACATCACCGCTGCCAACGGGACCTGCCGCGGCGTATTGGCCGACGTGACCGATGAGGACCAGGTGATCAAGTTCTTCCGCGACACGGTGGACGAGTGGGGTCGCGTCGACCTCCTGGTCAACAGCGCCGGCCGTGATTCCCTCTCCCCGCCCGTCACCGAAGTGACCCTCGATGAGTGGAACAAGACCATCGGCCCTAACCTGACCGCCGTTTTCCTCTGCTGCCGCGAGGCCTTCCGCATCATGGAAAAACAAGAAACCGGCGGCCGCATCATGAACCTGGGCTCGTCGTCGGCCCGCCTGGCCTCCGGACCAGGGCACAGCCCCTACCGCGCCTCGAAACACGGTATGATGGGCTTCAGCAAGAACATCCTGCTGGAAGGCAAAGACAAAAAGATCGGCGTCACCGTCATCAACCCCTCGCACGTGAAAACCCCGATGACCGAAATCATCGATCAGGGTCTGTACGACGGCACGCTCCCCGCCTACCTGGAGGGCTGGCTGGACGAGAAGGAACTCAAGGAAGGCATTCACGCCAGCTGCATCGACGTCGAGAACGTGGCCGAGATCGCACTCTACGTAGCCACCCGCACCCCCGACGTGACCATCCCCCAGATCGCACTCTATCCGACACACAAGGCACACCGCTACGGGATGGAAGTCTGATCATGAAAGCGATGGTTCTGGAAAGCCAGGGGCAGTTGACGTACAAGGACGTACCCGAGCCCGAGCAGGTAGGCAGTCGCCCGGTGCTGGTGCGCGTGGCCGCCGTCGGTGTCTGTGGCTCCGATCTTCTGCGGTACGCCAAAGGAACCGCCTACCACTACCCATTGGTCCTGGGCCACGAGTTCTCCGCCGTGGTCGAGGAAACACCGGCGGACAGCCGCTTCCAGCGCGGTGACCGGGTCGCGGTCTTTCCCCTGATCCCCGATCTGCGCGACCCGTTGGCCCAAATCGGCGAGCACGCTGTGAGCTCAGGGTATGACTACTTCGGCTCGCGTCGCGACGGTGCCTTTGCCGAGCGCCTGTGGGTGCCAGAAGAGAACCTGATCCCGATCCCCCCAGAGGTCTCGCTGATCCACGCCGCCACGGTCGAGCCGGCCGCCGTTTCCCTCCACGCCGTGCTGAAGTTCAAACTGCCCGCCAACGCCAGTGCCCTGGTGATCGGCGGCGGGCCAATCGGGGCCTTTGCCGCCCAATGGCTGCGCATCCTGGGCTGCAGCCGCGTGTTCGTGGCCGACATCGATGGGCGTAAGCTCACCATTCTGCGTGACCTGGGCTTCGAGGTGATCGACGCCGCCCAACAAGACACGGTCAAGGCCGTCAAGGCGCTCACCGGCGGTCGCGGCGTGGACTGTGCCGTCGAAGCCAGTGGTCTGCCCATCACAACCATCCAGACCATCGAGTCGGTCGGTGTCTTTGGCCAGGTGATGCTGCTCGGCGATCACCACCACGACGTGACGTTGAGCGGCCCCCTGATCTCCTCCATGCTGCGGCGCGAGCTGGTCGTCTACGGCACCTGGAATTCCAAGATCACGCCGGCCGGTAAGAGCGATTGGGACATGGTGCTGAGCCACATGCGGCGCAGCTTCCAGGTCGGGCCGCTGATCAGCCACACACCGCAGCTCAGTGAGGGGCCGCAGGTGTTTGCCGACATGGCCGCCCGGCAAATCTGGTTCAACAAAGTGGTGTTCGCCATCGCCGATGAAGCCAGGGCGGAAATCGCGTAAGTTTGCACTCGTTGCTCGTTAAGGAGATTCAAGATGAAAGCAGCATTTTACACCGGACCCGGCCAGATCGCTGTGGAGGAGGTAGAACCCCCCGACATCCGCGAGTCCGAAATGGTGATCCGCGTGCGCGCCGCGTCGATCTGCGGGACCGACCTGCGTATCTCGAAAAACGGCCATTTCAAGATCCCGCCCGGCCAGCGGCGGGTGCTTGGTCACGAGATCGCCGGTGAGATCGTGGAAGTGGGCAAGCTGATCGAGGGGTATCACATCGGCATGCGGGTCACCGCCACGCCAAACATCGGCTGCGGCCTGTGCGAGTTCTGCCGCGACGGCTTCAACAACATGTGCCCCAATTACGAGGCCTTCGGCATCAGCATCGATGGCGGCTTCGAGGAGTACATGCGGGTGCCGCACATCGCAATCCGCGGTGGAAATATCTTCCCGATCCCCGACGAGGTCAGCTTCCGGGCCGCGGCCCTCATCGAGCCCTTCTCCTGCGTTTACAACGCCCTGCGCTCGGTCAAAACCACCCACCTCGACACGGTCCTGGTCATCGG
>CAZXQZ010000318.1:0-4104 GCA_964642445.1 uncultured Anaerolineae bacterium | reverse complement strand
TACTCCCTACTCCCTACTCCCTACTCCCTACTCCGTACTCCGTACTCCGTACTCCCTGATTTGACAAACCGCGTCATAACCATTAGAATCCCCCCACGTACCCGCACCACAACAGGTTCGAGAGAATTGAGGTAGCCGTGGTGGCCTTAACCTTGTCCCTTATTGCCATTATTGTCGTAAAGCTCCTCGCCGTATCGATTCGGCGACCGGAGCCGGTACCAGTTGGGAGGCGGGTGCGGTAGGATCGATCCTACCCTGCAAGGTCGCAACGAACCTTCCCAACATCGGGGAGGTTTTTTGTTACCCGGATACTGAAACACCACGGCGCACCCCAGTGGTGGGCCAGCCCACAACGGATGTGGATCCTAAAAGCGGATACGCTGCAGCGCAGCCAGCGATCCATCGGCACTGATGCCATTGCACGCAATGAAGCCCTTACTGCGACGACGATCGTCCTCGCAGCGAGGGTTTTTTTGCACCAGATATCGAAAAGGAGCGTACGATGCAATTGACAGGGGCACAGATCGTGTGGGAGATCATGGCGCGTGAAGGGGTTGACCTGGTCTTTGGTTACCCAGGCGGCGCCAACCTGCCCATTTACGACGCAATGGTCCGCTACCCGGTGCGCCACATCCTGGTGCGCCACGAACAGTGCGCGGCCCATATGGCCGACGGTTATGCCAGGGCCACGGGCAAAGTGGGCGTCTGTATGGCCACTTCAGGCCCCGGCGCCACGAACCTCGTCACCGGCCTCGCCACCGCGCTGCTGGATTCTGTACCGATGATTGCCATTACCGGCCAGGTACCGACCCACCTGCTCGGTGGCGATGCATTTCAGGAGACCGACGTGACCGGCGTGACCCTGCCGGTGACCAAACACAACTACCTGGTCACCGACGTGCGCGAGCTGGCCCAGGTGATGCGCGAAGCGTTCTACGTGGCTCGCGAAGGACGCCCCGGCCCCGTGCTGATCGACATCTGCAAGGATGTGCAAAACGCCCTTACCGAATTCGTTTACCCCGAAAAGATTGTGCTGCCCAGCATGACGCGCCCCCGGCCTCCCGTCGGCCAGGCGATCCGTGACGCGGCCGAGATCATCAACCGGGCAGAGCGTCCACTCGTGCTGGCTGGCCACGGCGTGCAAATGGGACATGCCGAAAACGAGCTCCTGGCCCTGATCGAAAAAGCCGAAATTCCGACCGTAACGACGCTGCTGGGGATCGGCAACCTCCCCGAAGTCCATCCGCTGTGCCTGGGCATGGGCGGCATGCACGGCGAGGCGGCCACCAACCACGCCGTACAAAACTGCGACGTTCTGATTGCGGTTGGCATGCGCTTCGACGACCGTATTACCGGCCGGCTGGACCGTTTTGCCCGCCAGGCCAGGGTCATCCACTTCGAGCTCGATCCGTCCGAAGTGGGCAAGAACGTCAAACCCGATGTGGCCGTCGTGGGCGACTGCAAAGAAACCCTCGATGCACTCCTCCCCTTGATCGAGCCGGCACGCCACCAGGCGTGGTTGGAAGCGATCGGCACCTGGCAGGCCGACACGCACGCACGTGACATCGTGCAGGCCGAGGTCGATGAGCTGATTCCACCCTACGTCATCCGCGAGCTGTGGCACGTTACCAAGGGTGCCGGTTACGTGGTGACCGACGTCGGGCAGCATCAAATGTGGGAAGCACAGTACTACATCCACGAACGCGCCCACCAGCTGCTGACCTCCGGCGGGCTGGGTACGATGGGGTTTGCCCTGCCAGCCGCCATGGGCGCCAAACTGGCCTTTCCCGACGAGCCGGTGTGGGCCGTGGTGGGGGATGGTGGCTTTCAGATGACGCTGCAGGAACTGGGAACCATCATGCAGGAAAACATCCCGGTGAAAATCGCAATCATGCACAATGGTTTCCTGGGCATGGTGCGCCAGTGGCAGCAGCTCTTCTACGACAAACGTTACGCAGCTACACCCATTCTCAGCCCAGACTACGTCAAGCTGGCCGAAGCCTATGGCATCCCCGCCCAGGTGGTCGAGCGCAAGGAAGACGTGGCCGCAGCCATCCGCACGGCGATGGCGGCCGATGGCCCCTACCTCATCGACTTCCGGGTCAAAGAAGAGGTCAACGTCTATCCCATGGTGGCGCCCGGTGCGGCGGTGGACGAGATGATCCGCCGGCCACATGCCGTGGTGCAGGAATACAGCGGCGTGCAACCGAGCTGGTAAGCAGGAGGAAGAGGAGAGATCACGATGAAACACACCGTGGTGGCCTGGATGGAAGACAAACCAGGCGTCCTGAACCGCGTGGCCGGCATGTTCCGGCGTAGGAATTTCAACATCGAAAGCCTGACCGTCGGGCACAGCGAGACCAAGGGGATTTCGCGCATGACCTTTGTGGTCGACGGCGACGAGCGTATGGTGGATCAGTCGGTCAAACAGCTCGAAAAAATCATCAACGTCTACCGCGCCGAAAACATCACCGACAAGCCGGCGGTGTTCCGCGAATTGGCCCTGGTGCGCGTACGCGCCCAGGGCAACACACGTTCCGAGATCGTCCAGCTGGCCGACATTTTCCGCGGCCGCATCGTCGATGTGGCGCTCGATTCGATCGTGGTCGAAATCACCGGCCCCGAGAACCGGGTCAACAGTTTTTTGGACTTGATGCGCAACTTCGGCATCCTGGAGATGGTGCGTACCGGGCGCGTGGCCATGGCGCGTGGCAGCGGCAGTGTGACGCGTGACGTGGAAGTGACGCCCGGTTGGAACGGGAACGGCAGCGGCAACGGCTTTCACACCCAAGATTTCGACACGGCAGGAGACTAGAACGTCATGGCAACGATCTACTACGATGCGGACGCCGATTTGAAGCGGCTGGCTGGCCGCAAAATCGCCGTCATCGGTTATGGCAGCCAGGGCCACGCCCATGCCCTCAACCTGCGCGACAGCGGCTGCGATGTGTGCGTCGGTCTCTATGCCGACAGCCGCAGTTGGTCCAAGGCCGAAGCGGCGGGCCTGGCCGTGCGCACGGTCGAACAGGCCGCCGCTGAAGCCGATGTGATCATGATCCTGCTGCCCGATACGGCGCAGGCCCGCGTCTACAAACAGAGCATCGAACCTCACCTGGCCGCGGGCAAGACGTTGATGTTTGCCCACGGCTTCAACATCCGCTTTGGACAGATCATCCCGCCCGCTTTCGTCGACGTCAGCATGGTGGCGCCCAAAGCACCCGGTCACCGCGTGCGCGAAGTCTTCGAGGAGGGGGGTGGCACCCCCTGCCTGGTGGCGGTCTACCAGGATGCCAGCGGAAACGCCCTGGCCGACGCTCTGGCCTATGCCAAAGGCATCGGTGGCACACGCGCCGGTGTGATTCTGACCACCTTCGCCGAAGAAACCGAGACCGATCTCTTCGGCGAACAGGCCGTGCTGTGCGGCGGTGTCAGTGCCCTGGTCAAAGCTGGTTTCGATACGCTGGTCGAAGCCGGTTACCAGCCGGAAGTGGCCTATTTCGAGTGCCTGCATGAGCTCAAGCTGATCGTCGACCTGTTCTACCGCGGCGGGCTGAGCTTCATGCGCTATTCGGTGTCGGACACGGCGGAACACGGTGACTACACCGGCGGCCCTAAGATCATCACCGACCAGACCCGCGCCTCGATGCGCCAGATGCTGGCCGACATCCAGTCGGGTGCCTATGCCGAAGCCTGGATCGACGAGAATGCGCAGGGACGGCCCTGGTTCAACGCCGTACGCGAGCGCGAGCGCGACAGCCAGATCGAGCAGGTGGGCCGCGAGCTGCGACGCATGATGCCGTGGATCAACCCACGCGAGGTCACGCCGGGCGAAGGTGGCGCATAGTCAGCGGACAGACTCAGACAGACTTCCGATGTCTCGCAGACATCGGAAGTCTGTCCGACGCATCGGAGGAGCGAACATCATCATGGAACCACACGTAAGCAGTGACACAGAACGCGACGTCGTCCTGTTTTTTGATACGACCCTGCGCGATGGTGAGCAGTCACACGGCGCCACCCTGAACACGCAGGAGAAGCTCGAAATCGCCCGCCAGCTGGCCCGCCTGGGAGTCGACATCATCGAGGCCGGTTTTCCAGCCGCTT
>CAZXQZ010000317.1:0-4113 GCA_964642445.1 uncultured Anaerolineae bacterium | reverse complement strand
GGCGACGACGTCTCACCGGCGTTGACGTGGGGTGATGCCCCGGCCGGCACAGCCAGCTTTGTGTTGATCGTCGACGATCCGGATGCACCGCGTGGGACGTGGACGCATTGGACGCTCTTCAACCTGCCGGCGGCGACGACGGGTCTGGCGGAGGGTTGGCGCAGCGGTGCCGGCGGTACGAGCGGGCGTAACGATTTTGGCAACACCGGCTACGGCGGCCCCTGTCCCCCGCGTGGTCACGGCCCGCACCGCTACTTCTTTCGACTGTACGCCCTGGACGTCGCCCACCTGGCATTGGCCGAAGGTGCGGCGCGTAAAGAGTTGGAGCGCGCCATGGCGGGTCACGTGCTGGCGCAGGCCCAGTGGATGGGCCGCTACGAGCGGAGGTAGACCATGCCCGTCACCGAATACCACCGGCCCAGCGACATGGCGACGGCGCGCCGGCTGCTGGCGCGCACGCGGGTCGTGACCGTACCGCTGGCCGGCGGCACCCTGCTGGTGCCCGAACTGGAGGCACGCGGCGTCGAGGCGGTCGTCGACCTGTGCGACCTGCCACTGCACTTCGTCGAGGTGCAGCGTGACGGTCTGCACGTGGGCGCCACGACGTCCCTGGCCGCGCTGGCGGCGGATGGCCAGGTAATCGCGTGGGCGGGTGGCGTGCTGGCACGTGCGACGGGCCATGAGGGACCGGCCAACCTGTTGAACGCGGCGACGTTGGGCGGGCTGGTGGCGGGGGGTGAGGCGGGTTCACCGCTGCGGTTGGCGCTGCTGGCGCTCGATGCGCGGGGGGTGCTCGTCGCCGGCGAAGGACCGGCGCGCCAGGTCCCGCTGCGTGCAATCATCGACGAGCCGGACGTACACCTGGGTGGTCAGCTGATCCTCGAACTCATCGTGCCGGCCGCCACGGCCACGGCGGCTCACGGCCTGGCCGCGCTGGGCCGTACACCGCGCGACTTTCCCATCGTGACGGCGGTGGCGGTAGTGGGCGGTATGTCGCTGGCCAGCCTGGCGTTGGGCGGTGTAACCCCGCAGCCGCTGGTGCTGACGGGTCTGCACGACTTCGTGCGTCGCCCGGCGGGTCTGCCGGCTGCGGTGGACGAGCTGCTCGCCACGCAGGCGTTGGTCGACGACTTCCTGGGCAGCGCCGACTACCGGCGGGCGATGGCTGGGGTGCTGGCGCGGCGGGCGTGGGCGGAAGCGACGGGTGGTGGGGCGTAAGGCATGGCCGACTTCAACCGCTTTTGGCAGCGGCTGCAGGGGCACACCTGCGAAAACTGCCGCTTCTCCGAGTTCTTCCGCAGCAACGGCGACGGCCAGGTCACCCGGGTTCACCTTTTCTGCCGCTGTCCAGACTCGGCCTACCACGACCGGCCCGCCCCGGCAGAGCGCTGGTGTCCAGCGTGGGATGCGGGTGGGCAGAAGGATGCACCGCAGGTCGGGAATCCGGATTTGACGATTTGAGTAATGGCGACCTTGCCGAAACATGTCTGCCGTGCTATCATGGGGTCTGCGAGGGTGGACATGGTCCGCGTGTCGTGTCCGTGGGGGGCGAGTTAGATGATACAGACATTTGAAGGCGCAACCGACCGAAATGGAAGACTCCGGCTCACCGAAGCGGTCAAGCTGCCGCCCCTGCGGCGGGTGTTGATCACGATCCTGAATGAAGAGCCAGAACTGAACGCACGCGAACTGGCAACGCTAAGCGAGGCGGCGCTGGCTGTTGACTGGCTAACGCCGGAAGAAGACGTGGCATGGTCACACCTGGCCCAGCTTCCATCGTTGTAGTCCAATTTCCTTTTTCAGACCTGTCAGGTTCCAAGGTCCGACCTGCAGTTGTGCTGTGTGCGAGCGGGCGCGGTGATTGGCTCCTCTGTCAGATTACGAGCAATCCGCACAGTGACCCAGAAGCTGTGAAGATCACGCCGGCGGAGTTGTCAGCCGGAACACTCACTGCGCTCAGTTTTGCGCGTCCGACCAAACTATTCACGGCCAACGAAACGCTGATGGTCAAGCGTGTCGCTGTGCTCAACGACATAGTCTTCAAAGAAATCCTCACCGCGATCATCAGCAAACTTCAGCAAGTCATGCCAGGCGAACAAACCGACCCTTCGCCATAGGGTGGTTTTACTGCCGCGTGCGTACAGAACCATCCATCCGTACCGTCAACCCAGGATATCCGCGATGACATCCTGCACGTAGTACGGACGCTGGCCCTGGCGCGACAGGCGGCGCACGTCGTCCAACCGGTTACCAAGCGTGACGATGGCCGGCTCTTCGGTCCATTCTCCATTCAGCCTCTTCATCTGACCCAAACCGACCGAAGAAAGCAGTCCGTTGCACAGGCAGCGGCGTTCTTCGGTATTGCGCTCGATCCCACGATGCTCGACGTAACTGTCGATCGGGGCGGCAGGACAACGCTGGAAGAGCGTGCGCGTCCCGTCTTCATCCGGTTTGCTCAAGCCGCGCTGCTGGAGAAGGCCAATATCGCAGACACGGCGCCTGGCTGCGTACACTTCGTCATCGGACAGCGTATCTTTGAGCTGTACCACCTTGAATGCAAAGCCAGTCGGCGAAAAAACCGTCGTCCTGACCAGCGCGGCATCATCGGTACCGTTCCTGATTTCCTTGAGAATGGCCGACCGGTATTCGGGTTTCATCCCCGATTCTTCGGTCAGGGCAAAGGCGGTACCGACCTGCACACCAGACGCGCCGGCGGCGAGCGCCTCCTGCAGCCTGGCGTGGCTGCCATAACCGCCAGCCATCCAAAACGGGACGCTGACGCGTCTGATGGCTGCTAAATCGGGTTCGTCACCCGTGCCATAGATGGGCTGGCCCGTATCGTCTTTCTTCAGGGGGCCCGTGGGGTTGGCATTGTGGCCGCCCGCCGTGTGATGCTCGATGATGAAGCCATCGGGAGCCATCGTTTCGCTGGCGGCGAGTGCCGCGACCAGCTCCTCCAGCGATGCGATCGCCAGGAAAGCCGGTCGCGGTAACGGCGCCCGCGCAAACGCACCGCCGGCGACTGTCTTGGGATCAAAGGTGATGGTGAATTCCTCACCCGGTCCCGCATACAGCATCGCCAGGCTGCGGGTCACCGCTTCGTGGTCGGCCAGGTGAGCGCACATGGCCGGCAGGCCTTCGGGGTTACCGGCACCAACGATGACCCCATCGACGCCGGCGAGCATGGCGCCGTACATGATGTAGATCAGCGGCAGTTCGATTTTGTTCAGGAAATTGATGAAGATCTTGCCATTGTGTCCTTCTTTGGCCAGCCAGACTTCAGCAAATCCGGTTGCGATCAGCAGCTCGATGATGCTTTCGTCGAGTTTGAGGGGCGTCGGACCGTGTTGGCCGCTGGCCGGCGCAAAGGTGGTTTTGCCATCTGCTGAGCGAACCATCTGCATGGGGGCGCTGCGAAAGAGGGCATCGGGGGCTTTGCCTCCCTCGATAAAATAGCGGTCACAGATCCGGCGCCCCACGTCGGTGGTGAATTGGGTATCCATGGCCTGAAGGGCGCGACGGGCGTGCCCGCCGGGATCACCGAGTTGCAGCAGCCGCACGTAGACCACGTCCAGCGCCGTGCCGGAGACGGTACCGGCGGTTTCACCGGGCCGTTCGGCGGCGACCGCTTTGGCCAGCCGCCAATTGGAGACATAGACGCCCATGCCGCCTTGAATGAGCCTGACGTGTTGCAGGAATTGCATGATCGTGGTTCCTTTCCTAACTTGACAGTCGATCCGATGGGTTGAACGCACTGCGACTGTAGAAGGAAAGTCGCCAGGGTGAAAGGCGGCGAAGTCGTTTTAGACTGGCAAAGAGGCCCAATTATTGGCCTGGGGAACCAGCTGCGGCAAAACGAAGAAGCGTCTTGTGCCGGTGTGTCGAATCAGATTCTCAATCGAATGTAGGGGTATTGTAACACACTTCTGAGAAAAGCCAGTATGGGCGGACCGCGCCACAAGACTTCCGAAGTCTTTGAGACTTCGGAAGTCTTCGAAAACCGGATTTAGAACACGTGCACTGCCGGACTGCGGCTGCCGCCGGCGGCGCTCCACTGGTAGATCCACCAGGCATCGTACGGGCTCAGGTTGACGCACCCGTGGCTGCGCGGAC
>CAZXQZ010000316.1:0-4129 GCA_964642445.1 uncultured Anaerolineae bacterium | reverse complement strand
CGTCCTACTCGTACTCGTACTCGTACTCGTACTCGTACTCGTACTCGTTCTCGATCGTTGCCGCAAATCTAGTTGGTCGTGGGTCACTTGCCACGACTGTGGCCATTGATCGAGCGTAATCGATGGCTACGCTCAAACCAAGTGACCCACTCGCATGGAAATCTGTGCCAATGACTTCTTACCAGGCGCTATTGGCGCCCGGGCCAACGGTTACCAGGGCTCAAATGTGCCTGTTGATGACATCGGTGCTCCATACTTCGACGTCAGATGTAATGGAGTTCTATGCACATGCATGCATTAAGCTTTGATGTAATGGAGTTAGTTGCAGTCAGCCAGTAGGGAGCACGGAGTACGGAGTACGGAGGAGGGAGTACGGAGTACGGAGTACGGAGTAAGGAGCACGGAGTACGGAGGAGGGAGTACGGAGGAGGGAGTAGGGTAAAAATGGAAGGGGAGGGTTTATGGCGTTTGTGGACCAGGTGGTGGTAATCACAGGTGCGTCGAGTGGGATTGGGCGCGAGCTGGCGCGGGTGTTTGGGCGTGACGGGGCGACGGTGGTGCTGGCGGCGCGTTCGGTGGTGGCGTTGGAGGAGCTGGCGCAGGAGCTACGTGCACAGGGTGGGCGGGCACTGACGGTGCCGACCGATGTGGGTGACGTCGAGCAGCTGGCACGGTTGGTGCGCGTCACTCAGCAGGTGTTTGGCCGCGTCGACGTGCTGGTCAACAATGCGGGCCAGGGGTTGGCGGTGTGGGCGCACGAACTGACGCCGGCCCAGGTCGAAGATTTGTTTCGTACCAATACCCTGTCCGCCATCAACCTGACGCGCCTCGTGCTGCCGGGCATGATGGCGCGGCGCCAGGGGTTGATCATCAATGTTTCGTCGGTGGCCGGTAAAGTGGGTGTGCCGAGTGACACGGTCTATGCGGCGACCAAGTTTGCGATGAACGGGTTTGCCCAGGGGTTACGTGCCGAGGTTGCAGCGTACAACATCAAGGTGTTGACCGTTTGCCCCTTCTTTACCAGCGGTACCGGCTTCGGCCAAAACGCGCCCGGCCGCTCCAAACCGCCGCGTAACCCGTTGCGCCGCATGACGGCGCGCCAGGTGGCGGAACAGACGGTCGCGGCCGCCGCGGCCGGCCAGCACGAGCTCGTGTTGGGCCGGCTGGCTCGTTTCGGTGTTTTCCTCAACCACGTGGCGCCGGGCGGGGTCGATTGGGCACTGGCGCAGGTGGCGCGTGGGATGCGGCGGGCGAAAGGCGTGGCGAGGGAAACCGCTTGACGGTGAATCAGGGTGGTGATAGAATGGCGAGAGCGATGACTCAAAACCACCGGTTATCCACGATTTTTCAAATTGCCCGCACGATGGCCCGCGAGCGTGACCTGGCGGTGATGCTGCCGCAGTTCGTGGCCGGCTTGATCGATACCCTGCCGGCGGCCGATGCCGGTGTACTCCTGCTGTATGATCCAACCATTCACCGCCTCAAGACCGTGGCGGCGCAGGGGTATGACGAGCAAATTATGCAGCACCTGCACCTGGCGGTGGGTGAATCGCTCAGCGGGAAGGCCTTTCAGACGGGCCAGACGCAGCTCTTCACCACAGCCGAAGACACCGCCCGTGCAATGGCCGACATGTCACCGCAGAATCGAGCGCTCTTTCGCGCAGCCACAATCGGCATCCAGCATCCCCTCAGCGCCGTCTGCGTGCCGCTCAAAGCCGGTCACGAAAAGGTTGGTGTGCTGGTGCTCGAAAACCTGCGCCAGGCCGGCACCTTCGAGCAAGACGACCTTCCTTTCCTGGAAGCGGTTGCCGAGCTGATGACCTTGTCGATCGAAAACGTGCGCCTGAGCCAGGCACTGCAGGCCACCCATGCCCTCAAAGAAGCCAACCGCCTCAAGGACGAACTGATCTCGACCCTGGCGCATGAGATGCGCACGCCCCTGACGTCGATCAAGGGGTATGCCACGGCCCTCTTGATGGAAGACGTGACCTTCAGCCCCGGCACACAGCACGAGTTCTTGCAGATCATCGACGAAGAATGTGACGTACTGCAAAACCTGATTCACGACCTGCTCGAGTCGTCGATGATCGACGCCGGGCTGCTGAAGCTGGAACCGCAGCCGGTGCTGGTGTCGCGCCTGGCACGTGAGGTCATCGCCGAGCGCGGGCACCAGGCCAGGAAACACCAGTTCGTCATCGACTTTCCCGACGATTTCCCCATCATTGACGCCGACCCGCAGCGCATCGCCCAGGTGCTGCGCAACCTGGTCGACAACGCCGTCAAGTACGCACCGGACGGCGGGTTGATCGTCGTGCGCGGTGAAATTCACCCCAACGAGGTGATCGTCAGCGTCTCGGACCAGGGCGTAGGCATTGCGCCGGAACACCTCAACCGGCTGTTTGAGAAGTACTTCCGTATCGAGTCGGGGCTGGTGCGGCACATGGTCGGCTCGGGCCTGGGGCTGCCCATTGCGCACACCATCGTGCAAAGCCATAACGGACGCATTTGGGCCGAGAGCCAGCCCGGCGCCGGCACGACATTCTTTTTTGCCCTGCCTATCACGGGTGACAGCCCGTCCGGCACATATGATGGAAAGGCAGGCGAGGCATGAACGAAAAGATTCTCATCGTCGACGACGAGCCGCGCGTGGCCCGGCTCGTTAGCGAAGTCCTGAGCGCTGTGGGTTACCAGGTCGTCGCCGCTGCCAGTGGCAAAACGGCCATCGAAAAGGTGGCCCTGGAACAGCCCGACCTGGTCCTGCTCGACGTCCTGCTGCCACCCGGTATCGACGGTTACCAGGTGTGTGCGCGCATCCGCGAGTTCTCCGACGTGCCGGTCATCATGCTCACCGCCAAGGCACGTGACGTCGACGTCCTGGCCGGCTTCGACGCCGGTGCCGACGACTACCTGACCAAACCGTTCAATGCCAAGGAACTGGTGGCTCGCGTCAAGGCCGTCCTGCGCCGCCGGCAGCGTCCCGAAGCGGTGGTCACGAGTACCCTGGCCTGTGGCGAGCTGGAGATCAACTTCGCCCGCCGTTCGGTCACTGTGCGCGGCCAACCGGTCGAGCTGACACGCACCGAATTCGATCTCCTGCGCTGCCTGGCCCTCAAACCCAACCGCGTCCTGTCGCACGAAGAGATCCTGACCGACGTCTGGGGCGCCGAATACCGCAACGACCTCGAATACCTGCGCGCCTACGTCCGCTACCTGCGCCGCAAACTCGAAGCCGACCCCACCAACCCGCAACTCATCATCAACTCGCCGGGCGTCGGTTACGTGTTGCATTGCTCCAACCTCTAACCTCCAACCTCCAATTTCCAAAATCCAATTTCTCACGCATTTTTCACACACCCACCTTTCATTTTTATGCGCGTTTCATGCCTGGTCTGGTAGAGTAGAGACACAGTCAGTGAGTCATTATCACCGTTTTCAAGATGTCACCTGCACGCGGTCAGCGCAGGGTGGCTTCACCTGAAAAACAGTGCACACCAGGAGGAAATACATGAATCGCTCAGTTTCAGATACAATGCTGGTCGCCACGACCGATGTGGATATATCTTCATTACCGCTGCACCTGCCTGATGCCGGCAGTGCGGTCGAGGATGGCCTGGCCCGGGCGTTGGAATATGCAGCCAGCAAAACCGGTGCAGCCGGCCGGGTGGCCGTGCTCGAGGCGCTGCGCCGCCGCGATGCGACCATGATCCAGTACACCACCTACGGTTTGTCCTGCCAGCTGGCCGAAACGCTGGGCGCCCTGGATGAGACGGTCAACGCAGTGTACCTGTTCGACGCCGGTGCGGCCGGTGAGGACGAGGTGTTCGGTGAGCCGGCGCTGAACCTGTCGCTCCACCTGATCGTTTGGGTCGAGCGCAAGACCAAGGCCTTGACGGCATTGGTCAATGGGTTGGACCGGGCGTTGGTACAGGCCATCTCATCGCTACAGGTCATGCCGGCCCGATCTCACCTGCTCGACGCACAGGTCGTAGACACGACCGAAGTCCAGCAGCGAATCGGTTACGGCGCTCTGCTGAGCTCGCTGCACCAGCGGCCGCTGCAGATCTGGCAGCGCTAGTGGGTCACTTGGCTTGAGCATAGCCATCGATTACGCTCGATCAATGGCTACAGT
>CAZXQZ010000315.1:0-4133 GCA_964642445.1 uncultured Anaerolineae bacterium | reverse complement strand
GAAAAATATACGAATATGAGAACAAAGATAAGAGTGCCAAGTTATAGTGAAATAAATAAAAATATTAGATCAAGGAGCGCAAAATTATATGTTATTACAAAATAAAAAAATAATAAGTTATATTTGGGCAATTAATTTAATGCTGTTTGTTGTCGTTGTATTTTTTGTTGAGGATGGGCGTTTGCGGGCATGGGTTCAGGATGGGCGGACGTTTATTGAACAGAGCCGGGAGAAGTACGATTTGATACTGCTGGATGCGTTTGGATCGGACAGCATCCCGTGGCATCTGACGACGCGAGAGTTTCTGGAGGCGGTGCGGCTGACGCGTGCCCTGGTGACCGCGGCGCGTGCCCTGGATGCACGTGACCTGGCGCTGCCTGGTGAAGCGGTCGCCATCGGCGTGGACACGACAGACTTGCAGCAGCGCGCCGATCAGGCCGCGGCCGCCCTGCAGCAGGCCCAACAGGCGCTGGAAGCGGCCCGCACCGCTGCCAGCGCGGACATGGAGCCCCTGCGCAGCGCGCTGCTGGCCCTGGCCGGGTTTGGCATCCGTGGGGCGATCCCGCAGCATGCGGTGGGAGCAGGTGCCGATGCCCAGGCGGTACTGGAGCGGCAGGCAGGTGTCGTGCTGCTGGAGGTGGCGCACCGCATGCAGCGGTTGCAGCAGGTCGCGGCTGGCGCTGTGCCGGCAACGGCCGAGGGGATACGCGACTATCACCTGGCGCGGCTGCAGATCGTATTTGGTGAGGAATTCCGTGTGTTGGGCAAAGTGACAGTCACCCAACCTGCCGCCCTGACGCAGGCCTTCGATTCGGCGCGCCCACTGCTGACCGGGGATGCCATGGCCCCGCTCACCTGGCTGCAGGCGCAGAGCCGGGTGCGCCCGGGAGTGGGGCGTTTTTGGGATGCCCTTAACGCGGCGGAGGCGCTCGGTAGTGGTGCCACGACAACCTGGCGTATCGGCCAGCTGCCGTACGTGGCCGCTGAACGCTGGGTGGCCCTGCCCCCGGCCGCGGGGCAGTCGCTGCCACCGGGGCGGCTCTCGGTGGTGGCCCACAGTGCTGGCGCGCTGCAGTTTGCCCAGCCCCTGGTCGGTCTTGCAGTCGACGAGTGGATTGAAGTGGTGCCTGGCCGCAGCGAAGTGACCGGTGTGGCCTTCCATTTCGATCAACCCGGTGCCCAGGCGCCGCAGAGCCTGCTGCTGGCCGTACATTCCGACGGTCGCCCAACCCGCAGTCCCGCTGCGTGGGACCTGGATACGCTGGCGGCCGTGCTGACCGAAACCATCGACCTGGCGCGCACCCGCGCCGCCACGCCCGATCAACTGGCCGGCAGCCTGTGGCATACGCTGCGTACCACCACGGGACAGTGGGGACCGTTCACGCTGGTCGAATCGGCCGCCGGCCAGCCGGGAGAGCTGCACGCGGTGAGTGTTGCCGGCGTGGGACCTGCGCTGCACCTGGCGGCGGTGACCGCGGCGGGTGACCTGTGGCACACGATGCGCCAGGCGGATGGCAGCTGGCAGGCCTGGGGCGACGTGCGCCGTGCCGCCGGCGACCGCGGGGTTTGCCAGCTGGTGGTGTGTGCCGCAGTGGGTGACTCGCTGCATCTATGCACGATGACAACCAGCGGCATCTGGCATACGATTCGCCAGCCCGATGGCAGCTGGCTGCCGTTTGGTGCGGTTGAAGCGCAGGCGGGCCAGCGCGGTGTGCCCTACGCGATGGCATGTGCCGGGACTGGTTCCGAACTGCACGTCTGCCTGGTCACCGACGATGGCCAGTTGTGGCACACGATGCGCCGGGCCGATGGCGGCTGGTATCCCTGGGGCGACGTCACCGGGCAGACCGGCCCGCGCGGTCATTTCCTGGGCGTGACCTGCGCAGTTGTCAGTGGTGCCCTGCACCTCTGCGCGACGAGCACATCAGGCCTGTGGCACGCAGTTCGGTGGGTGGATGGCCGCTGGACCCCGTTTGGTGACGTAACGGCGCAGGTGGGTGCGCGGGGTTTTGTGGTGGACATGGCGTGTGCTGGCATCGGCGATGATCTGCACCTGCGGCTGCTCACCGCTGACAACCGGGTCTGGCAGACGGTGCGGCAGGCGGCGGGTTCCTGGTCGTCCTGTGCCGAATACGCGGGCCTCGGTCACAGCCGCCGTGTGGTCTGCACCAACGTCGGTGCCACCCTGCACGTCGTCGATCTCAGCGCTGGCCAACCGTCGCCGGCGCTCTATTTTGCGAGCAGTGCATTGGATTTGAGTGCGCTGCCGGCTTGATTGGGGTTTGCCTGTGTGAGGTGCTGCATCTCGAGATGCAGCACCCCTCACACGGGGGCGAGTTCGCACCCCCCCGGTGCGAACGCCGCGCCTCGAAGGCGCAAAACATTCCAAGGAGAGACCAATGCCAACCATTACCCAAGGTGTAACCTTGACCCCTTCGGCCCGCTGTGGGGAAATGGACGACGCGCTGGCGGCGCGGCTGCACGATCCCCTGTGGCTGTTAGCGCGCCAATGGCAGTTTGGGGAGTTCCAGGGTGAGGACGCGGGTTCACCGGCGGTGGTTCAGTTGGAAGCAGAACATGCGCCCTTGAACCGTTTTCGACCGGGGAACGCAGACACGGCGCAGGTGTATGCGCCGGCCACAATGCCGTTGGAAGCGCTGGTCGAAAGTGAGCCGCTGCCGGTGCCGGCCGCGCGCCCGTTGGGCTGGCAGATCGAGGCCGGTTTGCACTTCTTGCGCCTGCTGGGCCGGCACAGCAGCATGGCCTACAAAACAGCATACTGCCAGGCATACCCCCTGAACCGGCCATCGGCGACAGAAGCGGCCGCCTGGGACACCGACGCGCGGTGCCTGATCGACCTGTACGCCGGACGCGTGCCGCATGCGGTGAGCTTGTACCAGGCTTTGAGTGCGGCACTGGGTCCCGATGGCAGCGGGCAGGGTCCGCTGCCGGCCCAGCCACCGGTGGCGACCGCCGATCAACCCGGTGTGCGCTCAGCGGCACAGGCCTGGCTGCGTTGGATGGTCACGCAGGGCCTGGATCAGCCGGCGGCGGGGGCGTGGACGTCGTCGCGCATGGAGTACAGCTTTGCGATAGCGGCCCGTTCGACAGCCGGTGAAACCGTGTTGGCTGCACCCGAATACCACGGCGGCGCCATCGATTGGGACAGTTTTGTGGGGCGTGCCGGCACTTCCCTCGCTGCACCGCAGGAATCACAAATAACGACGCAGCGTTTCCTGGCCGCGCCGGTGACGTACCGTGGCATGCCCCATGCGCGACTCTGGGCCTTCGAAGATGGGCGGGTCAATCTTGGGACCATCGACGCCAATACGCAGGACGTCGCCGCGCGGGTCCTCGTCGAATTTGCCATGGTTTACGGCAACGATTGGTTCCTCGTGCCGCTGGAGATGCATGCGGGCTCGCTCTGCCGCATCCGTACGTTCGTCGTGCGCGACACGTTTGGCATCCACACGACGATCCTGCACTACAGCCGGGTCGACGGCACAGGCGGTGCCTGGCAGATGTATGCGCTGACCCCGGAGACGGCGGGCGCCAACACCGAGACACTGCGCGAGAGTTTCTTTTTGGCGCCGGCCGCCGCCTTCAGTGCGGACAGCGCGCCGCTGGAAGATGTGCTGTTCCTGCGCGATGAGATGGCGAACATGGCCTGGGGCGTCGAGCGGGTCGTGCAGGGGCAATCCGGGCGGCCGTTGGACCGTTACGAGGCCTACCAGGCGCTGCGGCGCAGCCAGCCGGCGGGCACGCCGGACCCTGGCGACCTGGCCGACTTTGTCTATCGCCTCGGCTCCGAGGTGCCCGATTATTGGATTCCCCTCGTGCCAGAGGAGGTATCGACGGGCTCGGGCGGCATGACGATTCGCCTGCGGCGTGCCGCCATGCCGCGCATTGGTCCGGAAGGCATCAGCGGCACGATTCCGCCGCGCGGGGTGGTGCTGCAGCCCGGTCAGCCGCTGTGGATCGAAGACGAAGAAGTGCCACGCGAAGGGGCCAGCGTGCTGCGGATGGTGCGCCACACGCGCTGGGCGGATGGCTCGACGCACGTGTGGATCGACACCCGCAAACGCACCGGCCGCGACGAAGGTTCGAGCGAGCTGCGTTTCGATACCGTCGAG
>CAZXQZ010000314.1:0-4140 GCA_964642445.1 uncultured Anaerolineae bacterium | reverse complement strand
CGGTGTGGCCACGGTGAGCGGCGAGGGTGGTTTCAGCACGGGCATCACGCTTCCCAGCGAACCACCCTGGGCCGACCTGCCGTCGCTCCAGGTGATCGCCGAGTCGCAGGAGACCGGCGCGCGCGCTTCGGCCCTGGTGCGTCTGCTGCCCGGCGGCGGTACCGCCCTACCGGACACCACCCCCAGCCCGACGCCCACTGGTCTGGTGGTCACCACGGCCACCCCCACGGCAACGCCATGGGTGCTCCCGACAGCGACCCCCACTCGACCCGTGATCATCGTCACGGAAACTCCCACTTTCCCGCCGGTGGTCGTCACCGCCACACCCACCAACACGCCGGTTTTCTGGCCTACGGCGACACCAACGCCTGTGATCACGGCCTGGCGCGGTGAGTATTTTGCCAATCGCGACCTGCTGGGTGCCCCGGCCCTGGTACGCAACGACAACACAATCAACTTCAACTGGGGTCCGGGTAGTTTTGCACCCGGTTTTCCCGTGGACAACTTCTCAGCACGCTGGACGCGTACGCTGGGCTTCGAACAAGGGGTCTACCGCTTCCACGCCATCGTCGACGACGGCGTGCGCTTCTACATCGATGGCCTGCTGGCGCTGGACGACTGGCGCGTCGGCAGCCGCCGCGAGCTCATCACCGATCTCACGTTGAGCGGTGGCAGCCATTCCCTGCGTGTCGAATACTTCGAAGCCACCGGCGATGCCATGATCATGTTCTGGTGGGAGCGCATCACACCCTTCCCCGACTGGCGCGGTGAATACTGGTCCAACCGGTTCCTGGATGGCAGCCCAACCCTGGTCCGCAACGATCCGACCATCGACTTCGACTGGGGCTTTGGCTCGCCGGCCCCCAGCCTGCCCGCCGATGACTTTTCGGCGCGCTGGACGCGGGCCATCTGGTTCGACCAGGGGATCTACCGCTTCCATGCCCTGGTCGATGATGGCATGCGCCTCTTCATCGATGGCCAACCAGTGCTCGATGCCTGGCAGGATGGCAGTGTGCGCGAGATCGCCGCCGATTATGCGCTGACCCAGGGCTCACACAATCTACTGGTCGAATTCTACGAACACACCGGCAGCGCCCGCATTCGCGTCTGGTGGGAGCGCGTTACCGTGCCACCGACCGCCACCTGGACCGCGGTGCCAACACGTACGCCGACCCGCGTGCCCACCCGCACCCCCACCCGTGTGCCCACGCGCACGCCCACGCCAACGAATACGCCGGGCCTGGTAACCACCGCCACGCAGCCGCCACCACTGACAGCCACACCAACGCCTACCGCCACGGCCCTGCCTACGCGCACCCCGACCGCGACCGCCACCGGGGTGCCCACCGCCACCCAGGAGCCGGCGTGGACGCCCACCCCCACGGCCACCACGCTGGTGCCAACCGCGACACCCACGGCGACGGCCGTGCCGCCCACGCACACCCCCACCGCCTCGCCCACGCCGACGGCAACTGACACCGCGACCCCAACGCCGGTGGAGCCCACGGCCACGCCGACGCCGACCGATACGCCAACGCCGGAGGAGCCTACGGCCACGCCGACCCCCACCGATACACCAACGCCGGAAGAGCCCACGGCCACGCCGACACCCACCGATACACCGACGCCGGATGAGCCGACGGCCACGCCAACGGATACGCCAACACCGGAGGAACCCACGGCCACACCGACGCATACCCCCACTGCAACCGTCACACCGACACCCACGGCCACAGACGCGGTGGCGACACAGCCACCCCCAATCGGCGGCGTCGGGGCAGCGCCCACCCGGGTACCGCCGCGCAAAACCCCGGTGGCACCAACCGCCACACCCACCGTGGCCGCCGCAGTACGGATCAACGAGCTGCTCGCCGTGCCAGGAGCGATCGACTGGAATCGGGATGGTCGTATCAACACGGGGGACGAATGGATCGAGCTGGTCAACACCAGTCAGCGGGCGGTGGACATCGGCGGATGGTACCTGGACACAGGCCCCAACACCCGTGCCTATCAGATTCGACGCGGCACACGGATTGCCGCCTCAGGATTCCTTGTCCTGCATCGCAGCCAAACCGGGCTGGTTCTCGGTGATGAGGGCGGTCGCGTGCGCCTGCTGAACGCGCGCCAGCAGCTGGTCGAGCGCGTCGACTTCCCCGCCCTGGCCGCCGATGCCAGCTACAGCCGCAAAGATGCCCGCAGCTGGAGCGACGAATGGCCGCCAACCCCCGGCAAGGTCAATGGACCCCCCGCCAGCGAGCGGCGCCCCGAACCGTCGCCGGTGGCACCACCGCGCAGATGATTCGATTTTGGATTTTGGATTTTAGATTCAATCCAAAATCCAAAATCACACAGCCGGATACCCGGTGATCGCGCGGATCTCCTCATACAGCGGTTTCAGCCGGCTGTACATGTGCTTGTACACCCGCTGGTAGAGCTGATCGTACAGCTGATGTGTGGCCGGGTTGGGGTCGAATACCTGGCCGACCCGCGTCATGTCGCGCACGGCGGACTCGAAGCTGGTGTGCAAGCCGAGGCCCACGGCCCCATCGATGGCGGCACCCAGGCCTGCGGTTTCGTAGATGTGCGGGCGGGCGGTGGGCAGGCCAAAGAGGTCGGCGGTGATCTGCAGCGCCACCTCGCTCTGCGAGCCACCGCCCGCCACCCGCAGCTCGGTAATCGGCACGTGACTGCGGGCTTCGCTGCGTTCTTTGCCCTCGCGCAGCGCATACGCCAGCCCCTCCAGGATGGCGCGGTAGAGATGGGCCCGGTTGTGGACATCACCAAAACCGATCACGGCCCCTTTCGCTTCCGGACCCGGCACCTTGATGCCCGGTGTCCAGTAGGGCTGCAAGATCAACCCCAAGGTGCCCGGCGGCACCGGTTGGATCAGTTCGTCCAGGAGCTCTTCAGGTGCCACCCCCTGCCTTTGGGCCGCCTGGCGCTCGAGATGCCCAAACTGCTCGATGAACCAGCTCACCATCCAAAACCCGCGGTAGATCTGGATTTCCAGGCTGTAGGCCCCAGGCACCGCCGCGGGAAAGGGCGGAATCAGGGGAATCACTTCGATGTACTTACGGTGCGTGGTGTTGATCGTGGCCGTGGTGCCATAACTCAGGCAGCCAATGTGTGATGCCAGGGCCCCTGCGCCCAACACCTCGCATGCTTTGTCGGCGCCGGCGGCAATCAACGGCAGCCCCGCCGGTATGCCAGTCTCAGCTGCGGCCTGCGGCGTGATCGTACCCAGGGTACCGGTCGGCGGCACCAGGTCGGGCAGAACGCGCGCATCCATGGGGATGGCCTGCCACTTCCAGTTGTTGGACGCGGCCCACTGCTGCGTCTTGTAGTCGAAGGGGAGATAAGCCACCTGGCAGCCGGCGGAATCGACGAAGCGCCCCGTCAGACAGTGCGTCAGATAACCCGACAGCAGCAGGAGCTTGTGCGTCTTGTCCCAGATCTCGGGTTGGTGCACACGAATCCAATTGGCCTCGGCCTCTCCCTGCAGGTAAGCCACCGTCTCGCTCATACGCACGAGCTTGAATAGCAAGCCCCAACGTCCGGCCACCGGCTTTAGCCCCTCGGTCCGCCGTTGGTCCAGCCAGACGATGGCTGGGCGCAGGGGACGACCGTTCTGATCGACGTTTACCACCGTCCCGCGCTGGGTCGTCAGCGCGACACCGGCGATGGCCTCCTTGGGAACCGGACTCTGTGCCCATAACTGCTGGCAGGCCTGGCAGAGCGACTGCCAATAGTAGTCCGGATCCTGCTCGGCCCACCCCGGCTGGGGCGACACGTAAGGCACCAGGGGGACGCGCGTCTTGGCGACCAGGGTGCCGCGCAAATCGAATAGCAGTGCCCGCACACTCTGCGTTCCGTTGTCAATGGCAAGAATGTACTCCCCAGGCATCGGTCACCTCCATTGGGTCGGTGGATCAACGACACGGCGCACAAATCCGCGCGCGGCAAGCTCGATCAAACGGCAGCATGGCTGCCGCACACCAGGATGCTGGCTACTGCCACGCCAAAGCGGCAGCATGGCTGCCGCACACCAAGATGGTGGCTGGCGCACGTTGGAGCATAGCATCAACGCGCACGGCGGCGCGCCAGCCACCAGGCCAGCAGGGCCAGGATCGCCACGGCCAG
>CAZXQZ010000313.1:0-4163 GCA_964642445.1 uncultured Anaerolineae bacterium | reverse complement strand
CCTCCATCCTCCAACCTCCACCCTCCAACCTCCAACCTCCAACCTCCAACCTCCAACCTCCACCCTCCACCCTCCACCCTCCAACCTCCACCCTCCAACCTCCACCCTCCAAAATGCCCGTTTGTCCCCCTTACCGCCCTGTGGTATAATCTGCCCGTCTTCATCCTGGACCGCAACGACTGAATTCATCTGACAATTCCACGGGAGGCCTGGCATGATCGAGGTAACCATTGACAGCGTGCGCGTCAGCCTGATGTCGCAGCACCGCGTCGTCGTCCTCAAGGAAACCGACGGCGAACGTTATCTGCCCATCTGGATTGGGCCATTCGAGGCCGACGCCATCACCATTCAACTGCAGGGGGTCGAGGTCGCACGCCCTATGACCCACGATCTGCTCATGCGCTTCATCACCACGCTGGGCGCCCAGGTGCAGCGTGTGGTCATCAGTGATCTGCAAAACGAGACTTTCTACGCGCTCATTATGGTGGACGCCACCGGCGAGCTGCTCGAAGTCGACGCACGGCCCAGTGATGCGATTGCCCTGGCGGTGCGTGCCCGTGTGCCGATTTATGTCGATGAGAGTGTCATGGATCGTGCCGGTATCCTGCCGGAACAGGATGTCCAGGAGAGCCCCAGTGAACAGGCGGCACGGGCGCGTGTCAAAGAAGAGGTTGAAGAGGAAGAAGAAGGGCTCGAGATCTTCCGCGATTTCGTCGAAGGCCTGGATCTGGAAGGTTTTGCCGACAGCTGATTGTTATCCGCAATACGTCAACGACATGGTACGGACGGCGAGGCGGCAGGCCTCGCCGTCTGCTGTCCTGCGACCCTGGCAGAAAAACGTGATATTTATGCTATGAGCACACTCGACAAAACGATCCCGGCCAGCCTGGAGGCCGAAGAGGCCGCCCTCGGCTCCCTGCTCATCGATCCGGATGCCATCATCAAAGTGGCATCGTTCTTGCGCGCCGAAGATTTTTACAGCGAAAAGAACGGCTGGATCTACCAGGTCATTCTCGACCTGCACGAACGCCGCGCCCCCGCCGATTTCGTCACGGTGTGCGAAGAGCTCGCCAGCCGCAGCCAGCTGTACGAGGTCGGCGGTGATGCCTACGTCACCGACCTGATCAATGCCGTCCCCACCGCGATTCACATCGAACACTACGCCCACATCATCGAGCGCAAATCGACGCTGCGTCGGCTGATTACCGCCGCCGGGCAGATCGCCCAACTGGCCTACGACGAAGCGCGCGACGTGGATGAAGTGGTCGACGAGGCCGAACAGGTGGTTTTTGGCGTCTCCGAGCGCCGCGTACGCCGCGACCTGGTGCCGATCCAGCACATCATGGGCGACGTGGTCGACCGCATCGACTACCTGGCGCGCCACCGCGGTGAGGTGCTCGGCGTGCCCACCGGTTTCCGTCTTTTGGACAAGATCCTGGGTGGGCTGCAAAAATCGGACCTGGTCATCCTGGCCGCACGCCCCTCGGCGGGCAAAACCAGCCTGGCGCTCAACCTGGCGGCCAACGCCGTCAAGAAGTACCACCAGCGCGTCGCCTTCTTCAGCCTGGAGATGTCCAACGACCAGCTGGTGCAGCGTATGCTCGCCTCGGAAACCGGGATCGACCAGCAGCGTCTGCGCCTGGGGGACATTCACGACGACGAGTGGCCGGTGCTGATGGAGGCGGCCGGTGTGTTGGCCAACACCCCACTCTTCATCGACGACACGCCCGCCGTCTCGGCGTTGGAGATGCGCACCAAGGCGCGCCGCCTGCACGCCGAACACGGCCTCGACCTGGTGGTCGTCGACTATTTGCAGCTGATGCGCGGCACCGGCAACCGCAACGAGAACCGCGTGCAGGAAATCTCCTACATCTCACGTGCCCTCAAGGAGCTGGCGCGCGAGATGAAGGTGCCGGTACTGGCACTGTCACAGCTGTCGCGCGCCGTGGAGCAGCGGGCAGATCATCGACCGGTTTTAAGCGATTTGCGTGAGTCGGGTAGCATCGAACAAGACGCCGATATCGTCATGTTCGTCCATCGCGAAGACATGTACGACGCCAACACCGAGCGCAAGAACATCGCTGACATCATGGTCGCCAAACACCGTAACGGCCCTACAGGGACCGTGTCGCTCTATTTTCGCAAAGAGCTGACCCTTTTCACCGACCTGGAAGTGGTGCGCGAGCACCTGGAGCCAGAGTGAGTGCTGCCATGCAAGGTTTTCCTGGCTTTCCCGCGAGTGACCTGCCCGTCGTTGCGGTACCGGCGTTTTTCTTCAGCGACCTGCTGCCATTGATCGACGACCTGGCCGAGCTGAAGGTGACGCTGCACGCGCTGTGGCTGCTCGACAGCAAACCGGGCACGCTGCGTTTTGTGCAAACCGGCGAGTTCGCGGGCGACGAACGCCTGCGTGCTGGCCTGTCGGAACGCGCCATCGCCGACGGCCTGGAACGCGCCGTGGCACGCGGCACCCTGCTGCCGATCACCGTCGAGCGCTACGGGCAGGCGATGACCTGGTACTTTCTCAACGACGAGCCCGGTCGCGAGGCGGTTGGCCGCATTCAACGCGGCCTGGTGCCCGAATTCGATGACCCCCTGGCCGACAACACCGGCCTGCGCGCCGCGCGGCCCAATATCTTCGTCTTGTACGAACAGAACATCGGCCTCCTGCAGCCGATCATCGCCGACGAGCTGCGGGATGCCGAGCTGCGTTATCCGGCCGACTGGATCGAGGATGCCTTCCGCATCGCCGTCGAACAGAACAAACGCGCCTGGCGCTACATCCGCGCCATCCTGGAGCGCTGGGCCACCGAGGGACGCGACGCGGCCACCGAGCCGTCGCCCAAACCACGGGCCCGCCGCAGCAAGAGCAAACGCGTCGACCCCTACGCCTGGTAAGAATCGATCGAGGTGACCTGTGACGACTCTGGCCGAAGTACTGGCACGCCTGGCGCGCGACCACCCGAATGCGCCGGCAACCCACACACCCGATGCGCCCGTCAGAACAGCCCCATCCGCCTGCCCCATTTGTGGCGGCAGAGGCTATGTCGTGTACGACGTACCGGTGGGGCATCCCGATTTTGGCCGGCCGCAGCCGTGCCGGTGTACCCTGGACGCCCAGGCGGCCGATCATGCGGCCCAGCTGCGCACCCTGAGCAACGTCGGGCATTTGCAGCGGCTGACCTTCGACCGCTTTTTACCCGAAGGCATCGGTCTGTCGGAAGATCGACGGCGCAGCCTGCGCGCGGCCTACGAATATGCCCGCCGGTATGCTGAGCAGCCCGAAAACTGGCTGGTGCTCCATGGCGGTGTCGGCACGGGCAAAACGCACCTGGCTGCGGCCATTGCCAACGAACGCCTGGCTCACAACGAGCCGGTGCTCTTCGTCGTCGTGCCCGATCTACTCGATACCCTGCGCAGCGCCTTCAGCCCGCAGTCGGATACAACCTTCGATGAACGGTTCGAGCAGGTGCGCTCGGCGCCGCTGCTCATCCTGGACGACCTGGGTGCGCACAGCACGACACCCTGGGCACAGGAAAAACTGTACCAGATCATCAACTTTCGTTACAACACGCGGCTGCCAACGGTCATCACCACCAACTATCGCCTGGATGAGATCGATGAGCGGATGCGCTCGCGCCTCATCGATCCCGAGATCAGCACGGTCATCGAGATCAATGCACCCGATTTTCGCGCCGGCAAGGACGCCACCGACCCCGGGCTGAGCAGCCTGACGCTGCACGAAGACCAGACCTTCACCGGTTTCGATCTGCGGTCGCACGAGCTGCCCGCCGAGCAGCGTGAGAGCCTGCGCCGCGCCCTGGCTGCGGCCCAACGTTTTGCCAACGAGCCGACAGGCTGGCTGGTGTTGACCGGCCCCTATCACTGCGGCAAAACCCACCTGGCTGCGGCGATTGCACTGGAGCGCAAGGCCGCGCAAACGGACCACCCGTTGTTCGTCTTCGTGCCCGATTTGCTCGACTTCCTGCGTGCGGCGTTCAACCCGGCAAGCACCCTTTCCCTGGATAAGCGCTTCGAGCAGGTGAAAAAAGCGAATCTCCTGATTCTGGACGACCTGGGTGCGGAGAGCAGCAGCAGCTGGGCCAATGAGAAGCTGTTCCAGCTGCTCAACTACCGTTACGTCGCCAAATTGCCGACCGTGA
>CAZXQZ010000312.1:0-4185 GCA_964642445.1 uncultured Anaerolineae bacterium | reverse complement strand
GGTTGCACAGTTGCCATCTTTTTGGAAAGATGGCAACTGTGCAACCGTCACCGCCAAATTCGATCAAAAAAGCACGGGAAGTTATTCTTGTCCAAGCCCTAAGGTACCTGCTTGCTGCAGCAAGATCGTGCGACTGTCATGGCTGCGCAGCCAGTCGTCGATCGCATCGCGCAAGAAACGCCACGTATCTTCGATACGTCGACCTGGAATCTGTCCCAGCTTGGCCTGTCGTTCGACAATGCTCTCCGGAAGACGCAGATACTTGGCCGTTTCCTCCAACGTGAGGACTCTGGATGCTGACATGGCTTGATTCATGATTGTGCCTCCGTTTTGCGTAATCTGTTGCCGCATTATAGCACAAATGTCACGATCCCACCAGAAAATGCACCAAAGTTAGCGTCCATCTGAGGACTCTGATACGGTTCCCTTGATCTGCTCCATCAGCTGCCAGCACAGCAGCTCCATGCGCGGCACGTGGAAGGCGCCTTTGTAGGTGTTGCCCTTGAGACGTGAAGACATCCGGCCATCGCGGTGCAGATAACCGAACCACTCGCCATACTCAGGGTCGGGAAAACGGGCATACGTCCAGTCGTGGATCATGCGGTGCCAACGCGCGTATTTTTCGTCACCCGTCAAGTGATAGGCCATCAGCGTGGCGATGATCGCTTCGTTCTGCGGCCACCAGAACTTCATGTCGTGCCAGTATTCCTGCACCGGCAGCCCCCTGACGTCCACGAAGTACGTGATACCACCGTATTCGCGGTCCCAGCCGCGCACCCACATCCAGTCGAGAATGGTCAGCCCCATCCGCAAGAGCGCCGGATCGTTGCCGCGCACCTGGGATTCGTGCAGGATGAACCAGGCCGCCTCGATGGCGTGGCCCGGGTTGAGCGTACGCCCGTCGAAGTGATCGAGAAATTCGCCGTTGGGACCTGTCGTTTCCAACACGGTCTCGAGTTCCGGTTTCATGTGATAACGGCGGATCTCGTCGATGTAATGGTCGATCCAGCGGTTGCAGAAGGCCGGGTCGGGCAGGGCCTGGCGCAGAATCTGTGCCGTGACGATCATGATCATCGGCACGGCCAGTCCACGCATGGGCCGGTTGTGCGGGTCCCACTTGGAGGGCAGCGCACCCGGTGTATGCAGGTGGTCCAGGACACGCTGGTAGAGTGCCAGGGCCTCCTGCACCGCCGCGGTGTCCCCCGCCGCACGTCCGTAAGCCGCCAGCGCGGCAATCATGAAGGTTTCGCTGAAGATGTAACGACGCTTGCGCAGGGGACGCCCTTCGCGATCCACCAGGAAGAACATGCGGCCATCGTCGTCGAAGCCGTGCCGGCGCAGAAAGTCGATGCCATGGCGCGACCACCTCAGCCACTGCGGGCGTGGTTCCACCTCGGCAAAGAGCGTCGCCAGCAGCCAGCTGGCACGTCCCTGCAGCCAGATCGCCTTGTCGCTGTCGAGCAGCGACCCGTCCTGGTCACGCGAGAACATGAAACCGCCGTGCTCCTCGTCGACACAACGCGGGAACCAAAAGGGCAGCGTGCTGTCGAGCAAACCGTCACGGTAGGTGGCCAGGAGCGCGTCGACGCGTGCGGCGGACATCACAGGGGTGTCCATCAACGCAGCCACTCCAGGAAACCCAGCGTAGCCAGGTCACCGTGCAGGGCTTCGATCTCGGCCGGCGTAAGCGCCACCTGCGGCAGCCGGGTCGGTCCACAGTCCAGGCCGGCAAATGCCATCATGGCTTTGAGACCGGCCGCCCCACGATATCGGCCCACCACGGTGCGCACCATCTGGGCGGACAGCCGCTGCAGCCGCTGCGCTTCGGCCAGCTCGCCGGCGGCGAATGCCTGCATGATCGCCTGGTAGAGCGGTGCCGCAAAGTTGTAGGTGCTGCCCACGGCACCGTGTGCGCCAGCCGCCAGCCCACTCAGCAGCATCTCGTCCACACCAAACAGCAGGTTGAAGCCGCCACCAGCCGCGTCGAGACAGGTCTGGAACTCGTAGAGCGTGGGTGAGCTGTACTTGATACCGGCCAGGGTCGGAATGCGTTCGGCACCCCAGCCTAGGAACTCGACCATGTCGAGGTTGACACCGGTCAGGCCGGGAATGTGGTAATAATAAAACGGCAGTTCGGGCGCAGCTGCCGCAATGTCGGCCATGCACGCCACCAACACGTCGACCGAAGCTGGTTTGACGTAGAAGGGCGGCAGGGCGGCAATCGCAGCGGCACCCACCTGCTGTGCGTGGGCCGCCAGCAAGCGGGCCGCCGCCAGGGAGGTGTGCCCGACGTGGGCGATGACGGGAACGCGTCCGGCTGCTGCGCGCACGTGGGCTTCCAACGTCGCCTGGCGTTCGGCGGTGGTCAAAGCGGCGCTCTCGCCCGTGCTACCACAGACGAAGAGTGCGCTCATCTTGTGAGACACCAGGTGGTCCACGATCGGTGGGACCTGGGCCAGATTGAGACTGCCATCTTCACGCAGCGGCGTGAAGGTTGCCGGCACCAGGCCGGTGATCCAAAAACGATTCATGAGAAATCAGCTTTCATATCATAAGATACTGCGCGGATCGAGCGCATCGCGCAGGCCATCGCCAATAAAGTTGATGCTGAGCACGGCCAGGGCGATCATCAGCCCAGGGGGCAGCCAGATCCAGGGCATGCCCTCCAGGATGTTGAGGCTTTGGGCGTCGCGCAGCATGTTGCCCCAGCTCGGCGTGGGGGCCTGGACACCCAATCCCAAGAAAGAGAGCGAGGCTTCCAGCAGAATGGCATTCGCCACGCCGATCGTGATCGCCACCGCGATGGAGCTGATCGTATTGGGGAAGATGTGTTTGAATACGATTTGCCCCTTGGCGACGCCAATCGAACGGGCGGCGCGCACGAACTGCTGCTCACGCAGGGTCAGGAACTGGCCGCGCACCAGGCGCGCAATGGAGGGCCAGGTCAGGAGGCCGATCACGAGCATGGCGTTGTAGACGCTGGGCCCCATGGCGGCGGCGACGGTGATGATGATCACCAGCGACGGGAACGTCATGAAGACGTCGGTCAGGCGCATGAGCGTCATGTCCACCTTGCCACCGGCGTAACCGGCAATGCTGCCGATGATGATGCCGATGACCATGGAGATGGAGACCGATACCAGGCCGACCGACAGCGAGATGCGCCCGGCGTACAGGACGCGCGTCAGCACGTCGCGGCCGGTGCCATCGGTACCCAGCCAATGTTCGGCGCTAGGCGGCTGCCGAATGGAACGCAGGTCGAGCTCGATCGGCGAGTAGGGCGTGAGCAGCGGTGCCGCCACGGACACAAAGATCAGCAGGCTCAGCATAACCAGCCCGAACATGGCCAGCTTGTGGCGGAAGAAGCGCTTGCGAGCTTTGCCCCACAGACTCTCGGGTTTGGTGGCCGCAAATGCCAGGGTGGGTGCAGCAGTGGTCGTCATGGCGGTTTTCCTAATCGTAACGAATGCGCGGATCGGCCCAGGAATAGGTGATGTCGGTCAGCAGGTTGGCGATGAGCACGACGAACGCCGAGACCAGCACGTAGCCCATGATGACGGGCGAGTCGCGCAGCGCAATGGCGTTGATGAACATCATGCCAATGCCCGGCCACTGGAAGATGGTCTCGATGATGACCGAACCGGCAAAGAGCACCGTCAGGTTGATGCCGATCACCGTGATAACCGGGATCAGGGCGTTGCGCAGAATGTGACGCGCCGTCACCACGAACTCGGTCATGCCTTTGGCGCGCGCCGTGCGCACGTAGTCATCGTTGACCACTTCGAGCACGCTGGCCCGCGTGTAGCGCATGAAGACCGACATACGCACGAGGGCCAGGGCCAACGCCGGCAGAAAGAGGTGACGCAGGTTGTCGGCCCAGGAGAACTCCGTGCCCGCCGTGACCATGCCGGACGTCGGGAACCATCCCAACTTGAGGGCAAAGATAAAGATGAGGATCATGCCCAGGAAGAAGTCGGGAATGGAAATGCCGGTGAAGCCAAACAAGGTCAGGCTGTAGTCCATGATCGAATACTGACGCAGTGCGGAGATCGTGCCCAGGGTCACACCCAGGATGGTCGCAATCAGCAGGGATACGCCCATGAGTTCGAGCGTGGCCGGTATGCGGGTCAGAATCATCTGCCCCACCGGCTCGCCGGTCTGAAAGGAGTACCCCAGGCTGCCCTG
>CAZXQZ010000311.1:0-4274 GCA_964642445.1 uncultured Anaerolineae bacterium | reverse complement strand
CCAGCTGCCCGTCACGCACGGCTGTCATTCCCAGCAGCCAGGGCAGGCCCACCACCAGGACCGTATCCAGCACGGCCGGCGGTGACTGGTCGTGGCGTGTCCACAGGAGTCGCAGCAGACTCAACCCGACGGCGACACCCGTCAGGGCCAATGCAACCGGTCCCAGCCCCAGCGCCAGCAGCAAAGCGAGCAGAAGCGCGACCGGCCAGCCCGCAGCAGCATGTGGCACGCGGTCCGGCCCTGCCGCAGATGCCCCCCCGTGCAACCAGGCAAGCAAACGCACCGCCGGCGCACCGGGTGCGGCATAGGGTACAGGCCCGCGTCCGATGGGTGTCGTGGTGGGGGCGACCTCGTCACCCCCCTGCCGGGCCGCATGCCAGAACGCACCCCAGATCGGGTCGGCCAGCAGCACGGCAGTGAGTACCCGCAGCAGCACCGGCGCATCCCAATCACCCAGTGGCAGGCTCAAGGCGGCGGCGATCACCGCCCAGGCGGGGCCGATGCGCCACCAGGACGCGGTGGGATGAAAGGTCGTACGAACCATCGGCTGACCCACGTGCGATGTTGGCGAGGATGAGGCAGCGGTGTGCGGTGGTGTGGCGTAAGGCCCGGTCAAGTCAGCATCTGCTCCTGTGATTCGCTAACAACCGACAATCCAATACGTCGATCGTGCGCCGGATTCATTTCACCAAGGGTTCAATCGAGCCTGCTTGCTCTCGTACGACATTATACCACAAGGCAGCTGACTTGCCGTCATTTCGTTATACAACGACTTCCAGGCGCCGCGGCTGTACGCTGATTTCGAGCCGTCGCGCATCGGTGTAGATGACCTCACCGTCTGCGTGGACTGGTAGTGGATGCAGGCATTCGACGACGATGCGCGTGGAACGGGTCAGGTAGATTGCCGGGTCGTTTTTGTGTGTCCCGCGCATGACGCGCGGCAGCAAACCGAGGATGCGCCAGGTCGGCAGCGCATCGGCGATGCCCAGGTCGAGCAAACCATCGTCCTGAATCGCATCGGGTGTGACGTAGAATCCCCCGCCAGCGCGGCGGCTGTTACCCACGGAGACCATGAGGATACGTTTGTGGACCTCACCATCGTCCCACTGCACCCGCATCGGCGGGGCCGGGTAACTACCCAACGCGCGAAAAACTGCAACCAGGTAGATCATCACACCGCGCAGGCGCCGGATTTTGTGGCTCTCCACCGTCACCTGGGCTTCGAATCCGGCACCGATGCTGTTGTCAAAGTAGCGGTCGTTGATCCGGCCCAGGTCGATGCGGCGTGTTCGCGGGTTCGCCAGGCGCTGTAGCGCATCCTTTAGCTGCAGCGGCACCCCCGACATCGCAGCCATGTCGTTGCCGGACCCGATGGGCAGGACAGCGAGGCGGCCAACCGCATCGACACCGGCAGCGTCGGCAGCCTGGGCCAACCCATTGACAACCTCGTGCACGGTGCCATCACCGCCCGCGGCGACTACCGTCGCGAAGCCAGCATCACGCGCCTGGCGCGCCAGGTGAACGGCCTCACCGGGGCGCGAGGTCACGTCCAGAGAAAACGGAACACCGAGCTCGCTCAATCCACGCTCGATTGGCAGTATGACACCCCGTCCCCGCCCACGGCCAGCCGTCGGATTGACAATCACCTTGATTCGTTCCATCACCTCAACCACCCACCAACCACAAATCCAATATCTAAAATCCAAAATCCAAAATCGGCGGTTTGACAACACCCAAAATCCGGGCGTACAATATTACCAGATTTTGGCACGATTGAAAAAGACCAGGAAGTCTTGTGCGTCCACCGGACCTGCTGGAAGCACCACCCCCCACTCTGTGGGCCGGTATTTCGATCGGCCGTTCGGTAGCATAGCAGTTACCAGGGATCGTAAAAGAATAACTTCCCGTGGTCTGCCGGAAATTCCAGCCATGATGCCGGAAGTTGTTCTTTTACCATGCCCAAGTCGTTGCGTGAAAGTTATGGACGAAGATTCATTACCCTCGCGTCGTTATCGTGCTGATGCACGCGACCTGATCGTTTGCGTGTTCACGCTGCATTTCCAGGCAAACCGTTACGCAGGCCGCGCCGGGCCTTGAGGCACCGGCCAAGCCAGGCCCAACGGCCCGTTCCTGTTGCCCGGCTGCGCAGTGTGTTGCGCAGGCTCGATCCCTGAAGTACACAGCGCAGGGTGGGGAGAGGCAACATGGAGCGGGTTTTTGATTTGGATCAGACCCTGGAGAGGGTACGTACAGCACTCGAAGCCGGTAATTTTCCCCTGGCGGTAGCCGTTCTGGAGGACCTGCGTCCGGCGGACCAGGCCGAGGTGTTTGCCGAGCTGGACGACGACCAGCAAGAAACCCTGCTGCCCCAAATGGCTGAAGAAGACTCGGCCGATATTCTGGAATGGCTCGATGATCAGGATGCCGCCGACCTGGCGGAAACCCTGAGTGACGACGAGTTGGTGCGCATCGTCGAGGAAATGGAGCCAGATGAGGCGGCTGACCTCCTGGGTGACCTGCCACCCGAGCGCACGATTGCCATTTTGGCCCAGCTCGAAGACCCTGACGAGATTCGCCCGCTGCTCGTGCACCCGGAAGACACCGCCGGCGGTATCATGACCAGCCAGTTTCTGGCCCTCCGCCGCCGCATGCGCGTGCAGGATGCCCTGGAGGCGGTGCGCACAGCGGAGTTGGATGATCCGCGCGCATCGACCACTTACAACCTCTACGTGGTCGACGCCGTTGGCGTGCTGTCCGGGCACGTAACGTTGTACGAGCTGCTGACCGCCCCTACGGCCAGTCGGGTGATGGATATCATGAACACCGACGTGATTGCGATTGCGGCTGACGCCGACCAGGAGGATGCCGCACGCCTGATGACCCGCTACGAGCTGCTGTCGCTGCCAGTCGTCGACGCGCAGAGCCGATTGTTAGGTATCATCACCCACGGTGACCTGATCGAAGTGATCGAGGAGGAGACCACCGAGGACATTCAGCGCCTGGGTGGTGCGCAGCCCCTGGAGGGTGCCTACCTCTCCACACCGGTCATCACCATCGCACGCAGCCGGGCGGGTTGGCTGCTGCTGCTCTTTATTACGGCCACCCTGACCGGCACAGTCCTGCGCTTCTTCTCAGCCGAGCTCGAGGCTGTGGTGGCGCTGGCCTTTTTTATCCCGCTGTTGATCGGCACAGGCGGTAATGCTGGCTCACAAACAACCAATACGATCATTCGTGCACTGGCCGTCGGTGATATCTCGGTGCGCGACAGCCTGTTGGTGGTATGGCACGAGTTCCGCACTGGTATTTTGTTGGGGGTCGCGATGGCCGCGGCCGGTCTGTTGCGCGCCATCCTGTGGGGCACCGGGGGCGACGTGGCGTTGGCCGTGGGCGTTGGGCTCTTGCTGGTCGTGATTTGGGCCAATGTGGTGGGGTCACTGCTGCCCCTGCTCGCCACCCGCTTCCGGCTGGATCCCGTGCTGGTGTCGGGTCCATTCACCAGTACCCTGGTCGATGCAACGGGGCTGCTGATCTACCTCTCGGTCGCCAAGCTGATCCTGGGCATTTGAAGCGTCGCTGGCTTACATCGAATCTGTGTTACGATCGGCCAGACGTCTGCAACCCGTAACCACAACCAGGCTGGCGAAGTGACGGGAATCACTTCGCCAGCCTGGTTCGTTCAGCACCCCCGGCAGGAATTGAACCCGCGACCCGCTGTTTAGAAGACAGCTGCTCTGTCCACTGAGCTACGGGGGCATGCCCCACCCGCGCTGCATACACGACAAATTCTACCAAACCTGCACGGTCCAGGCAAAACGAACAGGCGACGTTGTGTGCAAGGCGGTCGTGCCTTACGCCGGCCGTTCGCCGGCGGTCGCCTGCTGCTGCCAATACCGCAGTAAGCCGTCGACCGCCATGTAGGTCGGTGTCACCATTTCGTACAGCCCCACATCGGCGTCGCTTCCATCGTCGGTCACGGCCTGCTCTGCCAGCCACCCGGCACAGGCGGTAATCAGGCGGGTCCGGTCGACGCCGGCCTGGATCGCGGCCTGAACGTACGCCGCCATCGCGTTTAGGTTGGCGGCGACCTGATCAAGGTGTGCGGTAACGTTGTCGAGCGGCCCAAAATGGGTCAGGTAGAGCCGGTGCGGCCGCAGCCGCTGTATGCGTTCGAGGCTGCGGTGCCAGAGCGGCACGTCGATGTCTGGCGGCGGTGTCGGCACCCGCACATGCCGTCGCCCCGGGATACGCGCCGCGGCTACGTCGCCGGTGAAACA
>CAZXQZ010000310.1:0-4276 GCA_964642445.1 uncultured Anaerolineae bacterium | reverse complement strand
CCGCGGGAACGGATGATGTGGAGTGCGCAAGCCATGCTTGCGCTTTGGTGCAGCGCGTGAGTAGGTTTTGACGCCGACGGGGTAAGGGACATGAGCGATACCATTCAGAGAGGCATTCGGCCTGCGTACTGCATCGAGACGCCGCGGTTGGTGTTGCGGTGTTGGAACCCGGGCGATGCGCCGCTGCTGAAGGAGGCGGTGGACAGCAGCGTCGAGCACCTGCGGCCGTGGATGCCGTGGGCGGTGCATGATCCGCAGCCGGTAGAGAACCGGATCGAGCTCATCCGGCAGTGGCGCAGCCAGTTCGACCAGGGAGAGCAGTTCGTTTATGGTGTTTTCGATCGTGCCGAAACGATGGTTCTGGGTGGCAGCGGGCTGCATACGCGGGTCGGGCCGCACGGCATGGAGATTGGGTACTGGATTCGGGTCAGCCACATCAACCAGGGGTATGCCACCGAGGTAGCGGCGGCGCTGACGACGGTGGCCTTCAGGTTGCATGGCGTCGACCGGGTGGAAATTCACTGCGATCCAGCCAACACACGCAGCGCAGCCGTGCCGGCGAAGCTGGGATATACGCACGAAGCCACCCTGCGCCGGCGAATACACTGGTCCGACGACCGGCTGATCGACATGATGATCTGGACGATTTTTGCCGAAACCTTCCCCA
Organism: uncultured Anaerolineae bacterium; assembly: GCA_964642445.1. GTDB lineage: Bacteria > Chloroflexota > Anaerolineae > SSC4 > Amarolineaceae > SSC4. The sequence continues at coordinate 3,609 of CAZXQZ010000310.1, read as the reverse complement.
GCAGCCCAGCGACCGCCGTGCCGGTTACAGCGTTCGACGCGGCGGGGCGGGTGATTGGGGGGTAGGGGTTGGGGGTTGGGTTCAGGGGTTGGTTTTTGGGGACAGGGCGGCTTCTCAAGCTGCTTCGTGGGACCTCGTCACTGACCTCGATCCCCTAAAACCCCAGCCCCCAATCCCCAACCCCCATCCCCTAACCCCTACCCCCCCATTTCCTACTTCTTGCCGGGTGGTATGTGGATGGCAAACAGCTGCCCACCCTGCACCAGCTCGGTATCCCCAATGTCGTAATGCGCCTGGACGTCGCCCAGGTACCAGCCTTCGCCGAGGATGTCGAACACCGGAATGATGCCGGACGACTCTTCGTCGCGGGTCAGGAAGTTGGGTGCGCCGGGTACGAAGCGCTGCGAATCGTGCTCGGCTACCAGGTAGAGCCGGTCGCTGGCGATGTCGTAGCGCCAGATCTTGGCGATATAGTCCTGGTTGCCAGGATCTTCCTGGATGAGAACCTGGCCGCGCCGGTTGATGGTCAGGTTGTCCATCATCTTGGGGCCTTCACTGCCGTCGAGCAGCATGTCGAGGGTGCCACCGGCGGTGGGATCGGTTGGATTGTTGAAGTGCAGACGCCACAGGCGACTCTTACCGCTGAAGCTGGCCGTCGTCACGAAGTAGAAGTCATTCAGGTTGTTGGGGTCCCAGGCACCATCTTCGGGGCGCTGGAACTCGGTGACGGCGTTGCTGCGGCTCATTGTCTGCAGGTTGGCGCCGGTCGTAGCACTCACGTCACCAAAGCCGTACGCCGTGAAGGCTGTGCCTGACGGAATACCGTTCGTTGCGTCCTCGAACGGGAAACCAGTCACCTTGATGCCATACAGCGCCCCATTGGTGAGACCGGCCAGGTCGACCGGTGTGTCCCCACTGGTCTGCTTTTCACCGACGTACACGTAGATTTGGCCGTCCCCGCTGTCATCGGTGCCGATCACAACCGTCTTGTCACCTGCATTGGGATGCGCCAGCGAATTTTCCCAGCTGAAGCGTCCCAACCAGGGCAGCTGGTAGCTCGTGCCGTCCAGCGCGTGGGCATAGGCCAGACCTTCAGCACCACGTTCTTCGCCATTCATAAACAGGCGGCCATTGTAGCCTTTGCCGCTGGCCGGGTTGTAGAACGCCGAGACAGGTGGCAGGTCGGCTGAGCAGAGACGACTGATCACCACCGGATTCGGAGATTGGGCCGTGCGGTATTCCCACCCACCGGCCGTCCACACGCCGATGGACTCGATCAGGTCCTCGCCATGCAGCACTTCCAGGCTGTCTTTGTCGATGATCCACTTGGATACGAATGCACCCCTGGCACCATGGGCACGCACCACCCCGGCGGTCTCACCCAGCTCATGGTTCATGAGCACCGTGAAGGTGCCGTCGCCATTGTCGAATGCCCCCAGGCCATCAGGGATGCCGACCAGGCGGTAGGGGTCCCCATTGGGCTTGTCATTGACCGAATCACCGACGGTGAGAATCGATTGGGTCACGACACCGGGCCAACTGCGTACAACGTAGGGGGATTGGCTGCTGCTGGGACCGGTGATGCCATGTGCCAGGGCGGTGCCGGCGGTGATCGCCACGATGACTAGCACCAACACCAGGGCACGCACGGTTCGCTGACGAGATACAGACATGGTCGAAGAAGCTCCTTTTGCATATTTGATGGGACCAAACAACCACCGAATGATATCCGGCCCCTGTAAGGCAAACGTTAAGCCGATGTTAAGTCTTAATAACCGGTCCGTTCAGGTTTCTTTGCGAAGCACGGCATACGGAGACGGCGACAGACGGAACACTACTCACCCCAACCAGCAAACCCGCCAACAACACAACCCGGCATTGACTCCACACGCAAACCGATGTATCATGGAAACAGATTAACAACGTTACGTGCCCCGCGCCGATGCACCCTCCCTGGCATCCAGCGTTCCGGCACGATCCATCCGCTCCTTAACAACCCGTTGACAGCAATCCGTTGCCAACCATCCGTTCAATCTGTTCCCCGGGGGTGGGACACGGTCCCACCCGCGTTGACAGCAATCCGTTCCCAACCCGCCAGGACAACGGCGCTCCCCAACCCCTGGCCCCTGGCCCCCAACCCCTATCCCCCAACTCCATTGGCAGCAATCCGTTCCCCATTTCCCGGAGGTGTACAATGCAAAGTCAGGCCATGTTCCCCGGCCAGGTCGTTTCGCAGTCGCCCACCCAGGTGACTGCCACGGTCACCCGCGTTCACTACGTCGACTGGCTGCGCGTGATTGCCATCGGCGCCGTTTTCCTCTTTCACGCTGTCCACCCCTTCGACCTGACCGGCTGGCACATCAAAAACGCCGAAAAAAGCATGGCGTTGACGATCGTACTGACCTTTCTCACCCTGTGGGGCATGCCGTTTTTCTTCTTCATCGCCGGCGCCGGCAGCGCGTTCGCTCTGCGGCGACGCACGGCCCGCCAGTACCTCAGCGAGCGTTTCAAGCGGCTCCTGGTGCCCTTCTTTGTCGGTGCCCTGCTGCTGATGCCGATCATGCTCTACTTCGAGTGGATGCACAACACGGCCAAGGGGTTCTGGTCGATGCCTTTTGTCGACTACCTGCTCGACCGCAACATCAGTTTCGGTCCTGGCATATTTGGCAACCTGGGCTACCACCTCTGGTTTCTCGGCTTCCTCTTTTCGTTTGCCGTGATCACCCTGCCACTCTTCCTGTGGCTGAAAGGGCAGCTGGGCGGCACGCGCGGTCCAAAGGTACTGGACTGGCTGGCGCGTTCGGTGCAGCCGCGCGGCGCGATCCTGTGGTTCTTCCTGCCTCTGCTGCTGATCCAGCTGACTTTGCGCCCATTCTTCCCGCTCGAACACGACTGGGCCGATTTCGTCTTCCAGATGGCGTTTTTTGCCCTGGGTTTCCTCGTGTATACCGAGTCACGTTTTACGGCGGTGGTGCAGCGCGATCGGTGGATCATCGTAGGTGTTGCGCTGTTTGCCCTGGCCGCGGCGCTCACGATGTTCACCCAGGGTGATCCATTTGCCTGGTCGGAAGCGCGCGGGACGCTGCAGTATTACCTGGTCTGGACCCTGGTAACCCTCAACGCCTGGAGTTGGGTGCTGATGATACTGGCCCTGGGCATGCGCACGCTCAATTTCAGCAACCGCACCCTCGCGTACGCCCGCGAGGCCGTGCTGCCTATGTTCGTCATCCACCAACCGGTGATCATCGTCATCGCCTTCTTCGTCGTCCAGTGGAGCCTGGGGGTTCCGGCCAAAATGCTGATCGTCGTCTTCGGCTCACTGCTGGTGTGTCTGCTGCTGTACGAGTTTGTGATCCGGCGGGTGGCCGTGTTGCGGGTAATGTTTGGGATGCCGCGGGGGTAGGGAGGGGTTGGGGTTGGGGGATAGGGTTCAGCAATCGGAGCTTCGCCCCCATCCCCAATCCCTAAGGGCTTGTAGAAGAATAACTTCCAGCATTATGGCTGAATTCGCCGCTCCGAAGGCGGTGGCGGTTGCACAGTTGCCATCTTTCCAAAAAGATGGCAACTGTGCAACCGCCACCGCCAAATTCGATCAAAAGAGCACGGGAA
>CAZXQZ010000309.1:0-4283 GCA_964642445.1 uncultured Anaerolineae bacterium | reverse complement strand
GTACTCAGCGCAGCGGTACTCGTACTCGAATCCGAGCCATCGAGTACGAGTACGACTCTCGTACTCGTACTCAGCGCAGCGGTACTCGTACTCGAATCCGAGCCATCGAGTACGAGTACGACTCTCGTACTCGTACTCAGCGCAGCGGTACTCGTACTCGAATCCGAGCCATCGAGTACGAGTACGAGTACGAGTAGGAGTAGGACGGGCTACGCCATATTTCTCGTCTTCGCGGCTTTGCGTATGACGAATCTCACCTCTCATCGAATGATAACATCGTTTCGCCCGGCTACCAAGATCAGACGTGTCTTGAAGAAAAGCACGCCCAGTGCTTTGACTGATTGACCATCGCCGTCTATAATGATCGCCCAACCCACTTATTTTCCCAGCCAGGAATCACCGGAGGTATCCATGACAGATCATCATATCGTCACCCAACTCGATCTCTCGAGCGAGCGCGAGGCCGAAATCCTGGAGGCGGAACATCAAGTCTATCTGCCATCCCCCGAGGTCGTGGCCCAGGCTCACATCAAAGATTACGACGCCGAATACGCCCAATCGATGGCCGATCTGGAAGGCTTCTGGGGGGCGCGCGCCCAGGAGCTGGATTGGTTCGAGCCCTGGGAGAAGGTTCTGGATACCTCCAAAGCGCCCTTTTATCAGTGGTTCACCGGCGCCAAGACCAATATCGCCTATAATGCACTCGACCGTCACGTCAAAACCTGGCGCAAGAACAAACTGGCCTTCATCTGGGAAGGCGAGGATGGTACGCAGCGTACCTATTCGTACTACCGGCTGTGGCAAGAGGTCAACAAATTCGCCAACGTCCTGCGCAGCATGGGGGTCAAAAAGGGTGATCGGGTCACGATCTACATGCCACGTATCCCCCAACTGGTCATCGCCATGCTGGCCACAGCCAAGGTCGGCGCCATTCATTCGGTTGTCTACGGTGGCTTCTCCACCGAAGCCCTCGCCGAACGCATCGAGGATGCCCGCAGTCGCGTGCTTGTGACGGCCGACGGCGGCTTCCAGCGCGGCAAAGTGGTCGAGCTCAAAAAAATCGCCGACGAGGCGGTCAAACGATCGGGTTACGTCGAAGTGGTGATCGTTGCGCGCCACACCCACAGCCCCGTCAGCATGGAGTCGGGCCGCGATTTCTGGTACCACGACCTGATGAGCCTGCCCATCGCGGGCACGAAGTTCGACACCGAGGTCATGGATGCCGAAGACCCCCTCTTCATTCTGTACACGTCGGGCACCACCGGCCGGCCCAAGGGTGTGCTGCACACCCACGGCGGCTACCAGGTCGGCATCAGCGCCACGCTCAAATGGGTGTTCGACCTCAAGGACGATGACCGCTGGTGGTGTGCGGCGGACCCGGGCTGGATCACGGGACACAGTTACATCGTCTACGGGCCGCTGATTCTGGGCGCCACCAGTTTCATGTACGAGGGCGCACCCGACTTCCCCTACCCCAACCGCTGGTGGTCGATGGTCGAGAAGTACGGCATCACCGTGCTGTATACAGCCCCCACAGCGATCCGCGGCCTGATGCGCTTCGGCGAGAGCTGGCCCAACCGTCACGATCTCAGCTCGCTGCGGCTGCTGGGCACGGTCGGTGAGCCGATCAACCCCGAAGCCTGGCGCTGGTACCACCGCGTCATCGGCAAGGAACGCTGCCCCATCATGGACACCTGGTGGCAGACCGAAACCGGTGGTTTCATGATCACACCGCTGCCCTGCGTGCCACTCAAACCGGGTTCGGCCACACGCGCCTTCCCAGGCATCGAGGTCAAAGTGGTCGATGACAATGGGCAGGAATGCGGCCCCAACGAGGACGGTTACCTGGTCATCACCAAACCGTGGCCGGCGATGCTGCGTACCGTCTACGGCGATCCCCAACGGTACGTCGACCAGTACTGGTCGCAGTTTGGCCATAAGGGTTGGTACACCACCGGTGACAGCGCACGGCGCGACGATGACGGTTACTTCTGGATCATCGGCCGCATGGACGACGTCATCAAGGTGGCCGGTTACCGCCTGGGCACCGCCGAGGTCGAAAGTGCCCTCGTCAGCCACGACGCCGTGGCCGAAGCGGCGTGCATCGGCGTGCCGGATGAAATCAAAGGCAACGTGATCCACGCCTTCGTCATCCTGCGTGCCGGTGCGGGCAAACCGACCGAGGAAGAGCTCAAGCTGCACGTGCGCAAGGAGATGGGCCCCATTGCTGTGCCGGCGAAGATCGAAATCGTCGACAGTCTGCCCAAAACCCGCTCCGGCAAGATCATGCGTCGCGTGCTCAAAGCCAAGGCCCTCGGTCTGCCCCTGGGCGACCTGACCACGCTCGCAGATTAACGGCTGTCAGGCTATCCTCTGTGATTCGTTGCTGATTCGTGATTCGTTTATTCGAGTTGGCATTCGTTGACGGCATTCGTTGACGCCATTCGTTGACGCCATTTGGGGTTGCGCGTGTTACTCGAACTGACCATTCGTGACTTTGCCATTATTGACGAGCTGCACCTGACGTTCGGTTCCGGCTTCAATGTTCTGACCGGCGAAACGGGCGCGGGGAAGTCGATTATCATCGACGCAGTGGGGCTGCTGTTGGGAGATCGTGCCTCGCCGGAAATGGTGCGCAGCGGCGCCGACAAGGCCACCATCGAAGGGATTTTCGCCCTGCCACCGCACGTTGCACGTGCGCTGCAGCCGGTCCTCGAAGAAAACAGCCTGACGGGCGAGGACGACGAGCTCATCCTGGCCCGCGAGATCCGGCGCAGCGGCCGCAGTCTCAGCCGCGTCAACGGTTACGCGGTCAACGCGGCGCTGCTGGCGGAGATCGGCAGTGCGCTGGTCGACATTCACGGCCAGAGCGAACACCTCTCCCTGATGGCAATCAAACATCACGGCGAGCTGCTCGACCGCTACGCCAACCTGGAAAGTACCCGCAGCAACCTGGCACGCCTGGTGCGTGAGCTCAACGCCACACGCAAGGAGCTCGCCAACCTGCGCCGCGACGAGCGCGAGCTGGCTCGCCGCGTCGACCTGCTGACCTTCCAGACGAACGAAATCGACGCGGCCAACCTCAAGCCAGACGAAGATCAGCACCTGGAGATCGAGCTGCGCCGCCTGGCCAATGCGGAACAGCTCTCGAAACAGTGCGAGCTCATCATCACCGCGCTGGAAGAGGGCGGTGACGAACAGCGCGCCGCCCTCGACCTGATCGGCCAGGCAAGCCACGCCCTGGGCAAACTGGCGCGCATCGATGCGACGCTCGATCCCATGGTGCGCCAGCTCGATGACCTCAGCGAGCAGCTGCTCGACCTGGTGCGCACGCTGCGCGACTACAGCGACGAGATCGAGTTCAACCCCGAACGCCTGCGCGACGTCGAAGAGCGCCTGGCCATGATCTACAACCTCAAACGTAAGTACGGCGAATCGATCGCCGATATCCTGGCCTTTGCCACGCGTGCCCAGGCCGAGCTGGACAACATCACCCATGCCGGGGAACGGATCGAGGCCCTGGCCAGTGCCGAAGCCCACCTCCTGCATGAGATCGGTGCCCTGGGCACGCAGCTGTCACAGGCGCGCCAGGCCGCGGCAGCCACCCTGGCACGGGCCGTGGAGGCCGAGCTGGCCGACCTGCGCATGGAACGCGCCCGCTTCGCCGTCGACATCCGCTGGATCGAGGATGCGGCCGGCGCACCGGTGGAGGCAGCATCGGCACCCGGCGCCAATGGCACCGGGTCAGCCGCCACAGGCCTGCGCCGGGTCGCGTTCGACACCACCGGTCTCGACCGGATCGAATTCCTGGTGTCGGCCAACCCCGGTGAACCGCTCAAGCCGCTGGTCAAGGTTGCCTCCGGCGGTGAGACGTCACGCCTGATGCTGGCGCTGAAGACGGTGCTGAGCCAGGCCGATGCGACGCCAACGCTGATCTTCGACGAAATCGACGTCGGCATTGGTGGTCGCGTGGGAGCCACGGTCGGCGAAAAGTTGTGGCACCTGCACCACAACCACCAGGTACTGTGCATCACACACCTGCCGCAGCTGGCGGCGTTCGGCGACGTCCACTTTCACGTCAGCAAACAGGTGGTGGGCGAGCATACGAACACGCACGTGCAGGCACTCATCGCCGATGCCCGCGCCGAGGAGCTGGCGCAAATGCTGGGCACCCCCACCGAAGCCGGCCGCCTCAGCGCACGCGAGCTGCTGACCCGCGTCGAAACGCACAAATCAGCGGCCGCCCAACCAGCCGCCCAGCCCAACGGCTGACCACCCGCTAC
>CAZXQZ010000308.1:0-4371 GCA_964642445.1 uncultured Anaerolineae bacterium | reverse complement strand
GCACTACGGGCTGGCGGTATTCGAGGGGGTGCGCGCCTACAAGTCGGAGATCGGCGTATCGGTGGGCACCGCGGTCGGTGTCGGTGTGGCAGTCGGCACCGTGGTCGGTGTCGGCGTACCGGTGGGTGATGCGGTGGCTGTTGGTGTGCGCGTGCGGGTCGCGGTCGGGGTTGGTGTGCGGGTTGCCGTCGGTGTTGGTGAGATTTCCACGGCGTTGCGCATATCCAGCCAGACCATGTGCAGAATGGGCCGGGTGCCGGTGCCGGCATAGCCGATTGCCAGGTCCGAGCCATCTGCCAGCAGATTTCCCGCGTAGAACTCGGGCAGCGTCAGGTTGGTCCATTTCCACATGCCTGAACCACCGCGGTTGATGGTGCGCACCTGCGGTGTGGCGCCCGGCTGGGTGGCGTACGTGACCGTAAAGGGCGTACTGTCGCTGTCGACGTAGGCGATGCGCAGGATGGCGTTGGCCAGGCGGCGTTGGCTGTAGGCACCTTCGACGACGTCGAACGTGAGCTGGGACTCCTGCATCTGTTTGGCGTGGCGCGAGTAGATTGCTGTGGTGGCTCCGGGCAGGCCGGTGCGGTTGGCATCGCAGTAATCCATCTTCCACACCGAACAGAGGTGACGTGTGGCGCCCGACTTGACCCGGAGGAAGTGTTCAAAATCGCCCAGCCAGCCGTGGCAGAACCCGTCGCAGTTATGGGTCAGGCCGGCCACGTCATCAAAGGGTGGATACTCGGTTTCGCGCAGCGCCACCCACAGCTGGTCGCTGTCGGCCGCCGTACTGCCCGACTGCCGTTCGATCCAGTTGCCAAAATTGACAGGAAAACCTTCGGCCACGGCGGGCATCGGGGTTTGCACCGCGTTCAGGTAGTTGGTGCCGGGCAGGCACACACCGGTGCTGGAACTGGTCAGGCAGATCCAACCATCCTGGACATCGACGAACTGCACCTGCGCTGCCATGGCCGCCAGCCAGGACCAGTAGTTCCACTGCAGGTTCGGGCCAAGAGCCATGGAGGGCTCGTACTTCGCCGGCAGGATACCGATGTTGGACCGGATCAGGTCCAGTGATCCACAGCCAACGTCACTGTGGGTTGGGTTGTTACGATTGGTCACGAATCCCGGCACGTCGGGGCTCATGCCATTGAACCCCATGCCCACGTGCGGGGGTTGGTATTCGTGCATCTTATTGACCCATGCGCAGCGGCTGGCCCCGCCGCCGTCGACTGCGGCGTAGTTCAGGTAAATTGGTTTGTTGGGAAAAGCCTCGTGGGCCGCCTGGATGGCCTGTGTGACAAAGTCGAGCATGCCATCGACGGCCTGGCGCGGCAAACCAGCACTGGTGCTGCCCAGACCACAGTGTTTGGCGGCCAGCTGGGTCTCGTTGTCATAGCCCCCGGCGATCAGGATGCCGGCGATGCGTGGATGGTTGCCCCAACGTGCGCCAGCCGCCAACATTACCTGGCGATACGCAGTGCGAAATTCGGCACTATCGACCGCGGGCACGCGCTGGGTTTGCTGCGGGGTGGGCTTGGGTACCAGGTGTACCGGGAGCCAGCCGGGGGCGTTGTTTCTGCAGTCGCCGGTGGGTGCCTGGCCGTCACCCTGTGTCCAAAATACCGGCAGGGTCAGCCAGATCAGGCGCGGCACCGTGCTGCCGTCGGCCAGGGTGATCGTCTGGTTTTGGATGCGACTCAGGGCTTGCTCGATCGGCGTCCAATCGTACACCCCACGCTGCGGATTGATGTCGTCCCAATAGATGTCGAGGTGTGAATTCAGCGCGGGCAGTCCGGGTCCGTTGGGGAGCTGTTGAAAGTAGTCGTCACGGCGCACGATGGCATTGAGCCCGGGCACGGCGGGTGACGGCAAAACACCCACCGCACCTGTGGGGGTGGGCTGTACCGGCGAGGGCGTGACAGCCGGTCGCGTGATGACCGGCACCGGCCGCGTCGCGGTGGGTGGTGTGGTTGGGCCGGGCGTGGGTGTCGGGGTCGGCACCTGAACGCAGTGGGTCGTGAGCAGCCCCACCAGTAGAAGAACGACCGCCGTGACGACCAGAATGGGCCAACGTCGCGTGCCTCTCATACGCCTCCCTCAACGATTCGCATCAATGCTTCCAGGGTGAAGTTCCAACGTAATCGATGAGATGTGTCGTCGTGCCCTGGAGGCATAACCATGAGACTACGATGTGACGCCGAGGCCCGGCAAGCGCAGGGATCGGCGGCGAATACGCCACGAGTGCTGGCAGACGTCAGGCAGAGGGGAGCGGTGCGGTAGCCATCACCATCACGGTGCCCATGATGTTGCGCAGGGCTGTGTCACGCAGCGGCGGCTCGTACCGCTCGAAGAACTTGTCCGCAAACCGGCGCGGAAACATCGGAACAGCCAGCTCGCTGTGCAGCTGCACGCGGGCATTGGCCTGAAACAATCCTTGACCGTGCAGCTGCACGATGTGCAGGCCGGCCTGCCGTACAAAACTGATGAAGGTTGGCACCGAATAGTGCCACATGTAACGCGGCGTCGTGGGCCGCCGGGTTAAGCCCAACGCGCGGTAGAGCGCCCCCGGCGCCTCACCCAGAGCGTTGAAACGCCAGCGGTTCGTCATGCTGAGCAGAACCGTGCCACCGGGCCGTACCACGCGCGCCATCTCATCGACCAGGCGTTGTGGATGAGGTACGTGCATGATTGCTTCCATGCAGACGACCACATCGAAGCTGCGCACGCCAAACGGCAGGTTTTCGGCATCGGCCTGCAGCAGGTTCACCACCACGCTGGCCTGGTGCGACGCGCCGCGTGCCAGGTCCAGCATTTGTGGTGCAATATCGAGTGCGGTCACCTGCGCACCGGCGCGGGCGAAGTTGATGGCAAAACGCCCTTTACCGGTACTGATGTCCAACACACGCTGACCAGCCCACGGTGCCTGGGCCAGCACCCAGCGCTGCTGTTCTTGAAAATGCGCGTACAGTGGATGGGTTGGGTCTTCCGGAAACCACCACTGCGTTACGGTGTTGGGCTGTCGAAAATAGGCTTTGGTATCGTCCGCCACGGCTTGACCCACGTGCAGGGTTGCGCGCAGCCGGCCAGAACCGGACTGCCTGAGCCATTATACAACAGGTTGTTCCGCAATTGAAAATCACCCAATGGCAGTCTCCCGGTGCTGTATCCCGGCGATTGACGAAAACTCGAAGGGTCTGCCCTCAATCTGAGATACACCAGTAGCCCCGGCCGCACTTGGCGTGAACCGAAGTTGATGCTAAAATTCTGATTGAAGGAGTACCCGTGAAACTACAAGCCCTGCAGTCCGATGTCCAGCCGGCCGAATATCTGATTCCCGCCGAGGGGTGCACCCTGGGCCGCGCACCAACCTGCAACATCGTCGTCAACCGGCTGACGGTCTCGCGTTTCCATGCGCGTATCGAGTTCAACGGCATGCGCTTCGTGATTCAAGACCTGGAGAGCGCCAACGGCACCTTCATCAATGAACACCCCATTCAGCAAGCAACGGTTCTGCGCGACCAGGACATCATCGGCCTGGGCAGTCCGGCCGCGCTGCTGCGTTTTCTCGACGTCGATCCCACCCTGGTGATGCAGCGCCGCGCGCTCACGTACGATGAACGAACGATGACGTTTCAATTCCTGCACACGCCGCTGAAGCTGACCCCGGTACAGTTTCGCCTGCTGCTGCACCTCTATCAGCACGCTGGCGACGTATGCACACGCGAAAGCTGCGCCCAGGCGGTATGGGGGCGCGAGTATGACCCGGGCCTGGATGCGGATGCGTTGGATCAGGTCGTCAGCAGCCTGCGCAGCACCCTGCGCAAAGTAGAACCTACCCTCAACCCGATCGAAACACGCCGCGCGCTCGGTTACGTCCTGCTCGACGCCTGATCGATCACAATCCTCACAGATTCCTCAGCCAATCCTCAGCCAACCGACCTGTACCTTCCCGGTGGTGTGCGCGATGCTACTACCAGCGCAGGACGCATGCTCGGTGAAATCACCCGCTTCACGGCACGCATGACACCGACCATCAACCCTGTACCGGCACCAGGCATGCCAACCAGGCAGCGGGGAGGGACCGATGCGACTCTCAGAACTCATTTTCGGATTGACCGTCGTTTTTGGTATCCTGCCACTGCTTCTGCTGGGCGTCACCGTCGCACAGGCCACCGGACTCCATCCGGTCGCATCCCCCGTAACGAGCCTGCCGCAGGATGAACCGGTGGCGGCACGTGATACATCCCCGCGCGTCACGGCCATTCACCCCCAGCCGCCGGGCTGCGTGCTGCGCACCGCGGCACAGCCGAACGCACGCCAGGTAATCATTCAAGGAACGAACCTGCCTACAACCGGCAGCACTGTGCAGTT
>CAZXQZ010000307.1:0-4373 GCA_964642445.1 uncultured Anaerolineae bacterium | reverse complement strand
AGATCCACACCGTGGTCGGCGCTGGAGCGGCCTCCGGGGCCATGGATGCCAGCACCATGCTCAAGCCGGCCCTGGCCCGCGGTGAGCTGCGCTGTGTGGGCGCCACCACGCCGGATGAGTACCGGCAGCACATCGAAAAGGACAGCGCCCTCGAACGCCGTTTTGCCCCCGTCTGGGTCGAAGAGCCCGACGTCGAAGATACGATCCGTATCTTACGTGGGGTGCGCGATCGCTACGAAGCGCACCACAAGGTCACGATCGACGATCGTGCCCTGATTGCGGCGGCCCGCCTGTCACACCGTTACGTGACCGATCGCCGCATGCCAGACAAGGCGATCGACCTGATCGACGAGGCGGCGGCCAAACTGCGCGTCGCCCTGTACACGATGCCGCAGGAAATCAAGGACAAAAAAGCACGTCTGCAGAAGCTGACGATGGAAGAAGAGGCGGCGTGGGCGGCGCGCGATTACGAGCTGGCGGCGACATACAAAGCCGAGCGCCTGAAGCTCGAACAGGAATTCAACGTCGAGCGGGCCACCTGGCGCGCCGAAGCCGGGCTGGATGAAGTGGTCAATGACGATGACATTGCGCAGGTGATTGCCAGCTGGACCGGCATCCCTGTCTCACATATGCTGGAGACCGAGGCCGAGAAGCTGCTGCGCATGGAAGAGGTGCTGCACCAGCGCATCGTCGGCCAGGATGCGGCCATCAATGCCATCGCCGATGCCATCCGCCGTGCGCGCAGTGGACTCAAAGACCCGCGGCGCCCCATCGGATCCTTCATCTTCCTGGGCAGCAGCGGTGTGGGCAAAACCGAACTGGCCAAGGCGCTCGCCGCCTTCATGTTCGACGACGAGGATGCTCTCCTGCGCATCGACATGAGCGAATATCGCGAGGCGCACACCGTCAGCCGCCTGATCGGTGCACCGCCAGGTTACGTAGGGTACGACGAAGGGGGACAGCTCACCGAAGCCGTGCGCCGCCGCCCTTACCGGGTCATCCTGTTCGACGAAATCGAAAAGGCCCACCCCGAGGTGTGGAACTCCCTGCTGCAAATCCTGGACGACGGTCGGCTGACCGATGGCCAGGGACGCACGGTCGACTTCCGTAACTCGGTGATCATCATGACGTCCAACATCGGCACCGATTACGCCAAAAAGGGCGGTGCCCTCGGCTTTCTGCGTGCCGGCGACGACAGCGCCGAAGTGCGCGAGATGCAGAGCCAGATCGAGCGTGGGCTGAAGCAAACCTTCCGGCCCGAATTCCTCAACCGCATCGACGAAGTCATTATCTTCGAAGCACTGAAGCTCGATCACGTCATGCAGATCGTTGACATCCAGATCAAAGACATCGCCGAGCGTTTGCAGGAACAGGGCATCCACATCGAGTTGAGCCCGGCCGCACGACGCTGGCTGGCCGAAAAGGGGTACGATCCACAGTTTGGGGCGCGGCCGCTGCGCCGGGCACTGCAGCGCTACGTCGAGAGCCCGCTGAGTAAGTTGGTGCTGCGGGGTGAGTTCCGCACCGGTGACGTGGTGCACATCGAGGTCGGTTTGCCGGGCAGCGACGAGCTGGCGTTCAGCAAACTGCCCGATGAGCCGATCGCCGTCGAACTGCCGCAGGCGTCGACCGTGGCCTGAAGCGCAGGGGGGCAAGTCCAAGGCTGTCTCTTGGATTTCATTAGGGATTGTTATACTTCTGTTACGCGCACTGGCTTGACATCGTCGGTCAATGAGCGCATAATGCAGCGGTAAGATGCCTTCGGGGATCTTACTATCAGGGCAGAGGAGCGGGGGACTTCTGCCCTGATTTTTTATACCCGTTATGGGAGAACCCGACCCAACCCTCCGTTCGCCGTAAGCCGAGACCCCAACTACAAGCCTGGCTGATCCCTTCGATATTCCTCAGCCCGCACGGACCATCTCATGCAACGCACAGGCAATCTGTGCGGCGACGCGGGCGTTGTTTTCGAGCAGCGCCAGGTTGGCGCGCATACTGGCCTGGCCAGTCAACTCGCTGATGCGCGCAAGCAGGAATGGTGTCAATCCTTTTCCCTTTATTTGGGCCTGCTCGGCCTCAGCCAATGCCTGCTCGATGGCGGGATCGACCACATCGCGCGCCAGCTCGGCCTCTGCGGGTACCGGCACACACACGAGCAAACCGGTTGGCAGTCCTAGCTGACGCTGCGCCTGGTACAGTGCAGCCACCTCGGCCGGATCATCGGCGCGCAGGTCGACCGGCAGTCCGCTGCTGCGGCTGTAGAAGGCGGGAAACTCGTCCGTCTGGTAACCAACGACCGGCACACCGTGCGTCTCCAACCATTCCAGGGTCAAGGGCAGGTCGAGAATCGCCTTTGCCCCACCACACACGACCATCACCGGCGTCTGCGCCAGTTCGGGCAGGTCGGCCGATACGTCGAAGGGCCAGCCGCGGTGCACCCCACCAATCCCACCTGTACTGAAAACCGGGATGAGAAAGTGTTGCGCAACGAACATTGTGGCAGCCACCGTCGTGGCCCCGTCCAGCCCGCGCGCAACGACGATGGGCAAATCGCGCCGGCTCACCTTGCGCACGTCGGGGGCAGTCGCCAGGTGCTGCAGCTCCAGATCGGTCACACCGGCCCGCAGCTGGCCCTTGAGGATAGCCACCGTCGCCGGCTCGGCCCCTTGCGTGCGCACGATCTGTTCGAGGCGACGTGCCAGGCGCAGGTTGTGGGGATACGGCAATCCATGGGAGATCACGGTCGATTCGAGGGCCACTCTGGGATGGCCGAACGTCTGGCTCATACATCTTCTCCTTTGGCGGGTGCACCGCAGGCCAGGGCCTCCAGGACAGGCAGCCCAAAGCCCTCATACTGCGAGGGAAATACGAATACGTCAGCCAGGCTGTACAAGGCCGGCTTGTCGGCCTCGTCCACCCACCCGGCGAATACCACTCGTTCGCGCAAGCCCAGGGATTCAGCCAGCGGCCGCGGATCGGGATGCACAGCGCTGCCGCTGGCTGGCAGCTGACCGGCAATCACCAGGCCCACGCCAGGAGGCACCTGCCCCCGCGACACAGCCAGGGCATAGGCACGCAGGAGCGTGGGCACGTTCTTGCGTACGTCGAAGCCACCCATGTAGAGCACGAAACGGGGTGGCAGCGCATAGCGCGCACGTACACGTGCCAGCTCGCCGGCGTCTACCACGCGGTGGTACGTCTCGTCGGCCGCCAGGTAAACGACCTGCACCTGCGCCAGGGGAAGCGCCAGGTGCTGTACGATGTCACGCTGCGCGGCCTGCGAATCGGTGATGATAGCCGCCGCGCGCCGCGCCGTCGAACGCACCAGCCAGGTGTAGGCCTGCGGCAGGAGTCCGCCGCGATAAGCCGGCAGGAGCTGGGGGATCAGGTCGTGAATCGTTACGACCACCGGGCAGGGTGACCACCAGGGTGAGCCCCAATACGGCACGTGTGCCAGGTCGGCAGCCAATGCCTGGCAGGTGCGCGGAAAGGTGATTTGCTCGAACCATACTTTGGCCAGGTTGTCCGTGGGCAGCCAGGCTGGCAGCCCGGTGACGTGCACCTGCCAGGCCGCGGGCACGCGTCGGCGCACGGTTTCTGGCAGCGCGCGCGGGCAGATCAGGATCCAGGTTGCGCCTGGATCGACCGCTGGCAGGTGATGTGTCAGGTGTTGGACGTACTGGCCACTGCCGGTCGTCTCCTGCCCCCAAAACCAACCATTGACCGCAATCCGCTGGCTTGTGGTGTTCACGGCCCAAACGAATCGACCACGTGCTGCAGGCCGGTACGCAGCGAGACCTGCGGCTGCCACCCCAGCGCGCGCTGCGCCTTGCTGGCATCCGCGTACACCTGGAAAACCTCACCCGGCTTGGCGGGTCCATAGTGCGGCACCAGCGCATAGCCGGTGACCGCTTGCAGGTCGGCAAAGAGCTGGTTGATACTCGTGCCCACGCCGGTACCCAGGTTGTAGATGCCCTGGCTGCGCTGCGTCGCAGATAGGACGTTGGCCTCGGCCACATCCCCGACGTACAAAAAGTCGCGCGTCTGTTCGCCAGTACCGTTGATCGTCACCGGTCGCCCGGCCAGCATCGCGACCGTAAAAATGGCCACCACACCGGCTTCGCCAAAAGGGTCCTGGCGTGGTCCGTACACATTCGGGTACCGCAGGATCGTATAGGTCAGGCCAAAGTTGTGTTGGTACAGGAACAGGTAGTGCTCGACCGCATGTTTACTTGCACCGTAGGGATCGAGCGGATTGACGGGGTGATCTTCCGTGACGGGCAGGAACTGCGGCTCGCCGTAGACGGCACCACCCGTCGAGGCATAGACGAAGTGTTGACAACCGTGGTGGCGCGCCGCTTCGACGCAGCCGG
>CAZXQZ010000306.1:0-4422 GCA_964642445.1 uncultured Anaerolineae bacterium | reverse complement strand
TACTCCGTACTCCGTACTCCCTACTCCGTACTCCCTACTCCCTACTCCCTACTCCCTACTCCCTACTCCCTACTCCCCCGCTTGACAAACCGCCCAATCTGTGCAAAAATCTAGGCGTCTCCGTTTATCGCCGGGTTGTGTGCAATCCTGCAACACAACGTCGCCCCCGCGAAAGGAGGTGACCCGCAGCGATCCCTTTGTCATTCGGCACCATTTTTGGCTTTGCGCGTGAAAAAACGCAGCGCACGCTGGTGTTGGCACGCGTTGTGTCAAGCTAATCCCGTACCAACTGTTCGTTTCTTCAAGTTCCGACGTCCAATTGAATGAGGAGGAATTACGAGATGCGTAAGCTCGCCTTTTACGCGGTCCTGGTGACTGTGTTGTCGCTGTCGCTGGTCCTGGGAGTGGCGGCCGAAAAGGTCAACCCACCCGTGGCCAACGCCCTCTCCGCGGCCGGCGCGGTGTCGGTTGTACCGGTGCCTTCCGGCCCGGCTGCGGCACCCGCCACCCTGATCAACGATGGCAGCTTCGAGAACGGCCCGCCGCCCGGCTCGGCCTGGACCGAAGTAACCAACGTCCCCTGTGAGTGGATCGGTGACTGGAGCGGTGTCTGGGGCGTAGGCGCCAAGGATGGCATGATGGATTTCTGGGCCGGCGGCTACTGCGGTGGCACACCCGCCACCAGTTCTGTCTCGCAGGCTGGCATCGCCGTGCCGGCGACCGACAATGACATGCACTTCTGGTACATGGCGTACCGGCCCGATCCGGATGACGGCGACAATGACCGCGCCTACCTGAACGTTAACGGCAGCTCGGTATGGACCCTGCCGCTCCTGCAGGCCAGCAACACCTACCCCAACTGGGTTGAGGTGGTGATTCCGATGGCTGCCTATGCCGGCCAAAACGTTACCCTGGAGTTTGGCGGTATCTCTGAGGGCGCCAGCGCCGGTAACATCCGCTTCGATTTCATTTCGTTTGGTGAGCCACCGCCGCCGCCCGAACGCTGTGCGGCCGGTTACCACGTCGTCACGCTGCTGACCGAAGCCTTCGAGGGCAGCTTCCCGCCCGCCGGCTGGACCGTGGCCGACAGCACGACGGGCTGCACCAATGGCTTCCCGGCGTGGAACAACTCCGATCCGGGTGGCCGCGGTAATCTGACCGGTGGCAGCGGTCTCTTTGCCATCGCCGACAGCGACAACTGCAGCTCTTCCGTCGCCATGGATACCCAGATGTGGACGCCGCAGCTGAACCTGGTGAATTACGCCGATGCGCGGGTTGGTTTCAACCTCGACTACTACGTCTTCAGTGGCAGTGAAACCGCTGCGCTCGACGTCAGCACCGACGCCGGCTCGACCTGGGCCAACGTCTACTCCTGGGCTGCCAGCGCCCGCGGGCCACGCACCTACGAAAGCCCCAACCTGGCCGGCACTGGCCAGAATGACGTCATCGTACGCTGGCACTACGTGGCTGGCTGGGACTGGTGGTGGCAGGTGGACAATGTCGTCGTCACCGCCTGCGAGCCCGACACCCCGACCGCCGTCAGCATGAGCGCCATCGACGCCAGCCCGGCCGCACCGCTCAGCGCCGTCCCGCTGGCCGCCATCCCCGCCGCCCTGGCCGCCGTGGCCGGCGCCGCCTGGGTTGCGCGCAAGCGTCGTTGATTCTTTCGGAGTAGGGAGTACGGAGTAGGGAGTAGGGGTTCGACATCGTCACGATCCCTACTCCCCTACTGAGTAGGGAGAAAGGGTTCGACACATCGCCCACTCCCTACTTCCTAATCCGTACTCCCTACTCCCTACTCCGCTGCATGGAAAGGAGAACCAACTCATGCATCGACCTCGTGTTTCCTTGTTCGTTACACTCCTCGTCCTCGGCCTGCTGCTGCTGACGAGCGCGTTGGGTGGGGCGGCGCCGGTGGCGCCGACGGCGGGTGACGACGGGCCGGCGGGCACCATCAATGCGGGTGTGCCGGCGGCGCCGATTGCGCCACCGGAAGATGTGCTGTGGGACAACGGTCCGCTGGTCAACAGTCCGGGCACCGGCCCCGGCGGTGCCGATGAGAGCATCGCGCGGGACGTGACCGTGGGTCTGTCCAGCCGTGGGTTCAACGCCAGCCTGGCCGGCGGGTTCCGTATCGCCGACGATTTCGACGTCACCAACCCGGCGGGCTGGAACGTCGATTCGGTTACGTTCTACGTCTACCAGGGCAACTCACCAACCAGCCCATCGCCGATCACGGGCGTCAACTACCAGATTTGGGACGGTCCGCCGGACGATCCGCTGAGCATGGTCGTCGTGGGTGACACCACCACCAACCGCCTGACCAGCACGACCTGGGCGAACATGTACCGCCGTCTGGAGTCGCAGCCAACCGATTCGACCCGCCCGGTGATGGTGGCGGTCACCAGCGCCGGCTTCTTCCTGCCAGCGGGCAGCTACTGGATCGACTTCCAGGTCGATGGTGACATCAACTATACCGGTCCCTGGCAGCCGCCGGTGACGATCGACGGGCAGACATCGACCGGTAACGGCCTGCAGTCGGTGGCCGGCGCCTGGCAGCCGATCGTCGACACAGCGCTGCAGACCCCGCTGGGTGTGCCGTTCGTCATCCAGGGCACGGGTGGCCAGCCGACCGCCGTGGCGCTGAGTGAGTTCAGCACGACCACCGGCACGAATACGGTCGTACTGCTGCTGGCCGGCCTGGCTGCGCTCGCGGCCGCCGCAGTGGTTGTGCGCCGGCGCGCGCTGTAGGCGAGGGCGTGACGCTCCTGTGAGGGGGGCACGCGAAGCTGCGAAATGTTCGATACAAGCGCCGGCGTGGCAGCACCACGCCGGCGCTTTTGTTTTGGCTCATGCATTTCCGACATTGCTCGCCCGCCCGGCGGCCGTTTGAATACCAGGCGACCGTGCAGCGGCGCATTACGTGACGCATCCACCGCGTCCATCGTCTGATCTGCACGAACCTACCTATCACGGAGTGACCGCCTTGACCACAACCATCTGGTGGATTCGCCGCGACCTGCGGCTGGCCGACAATCCAGCACTGCGCGACGCCCTGGCCTACGGCAACCAGGTCGTGCCCCTATTTATCCTTGATCCGTATTTCGACCGCGCGGCCGCGGCCAGCAGCAAGCGCCTGGCCTTTCTCTACGGCGGTCTGCGCAGTCTGGATGCTGATTTGTCCGCGCGCGGCGGCCGGCTCATCGTGCGCCGCGGCGAACCACTGGCCGTCCTGACCCAGGTGATGCAAGAAACCGGCGCCTCCACGATTTTTGCCGAGGGCGACGTTTCACCCTACGCACGGCGGCGCGACACGGCGGTGGCCCAACAGCTGCCCCTCGTCCTGCTGGAGGGATTGACGGCGCACGCCGCGGGGGCCATCGTCAAAGCGGATGGTACGCCGTACACGGTGTTCACGCCGTTCAGCAAGGCGTGGAAGGCAGCACCGCTGCGCTTCGAGCTGACACCGGCACCCACACACGTCCCGACGCCGGCGGCCATCGCCAGCGTTGGTATCCCGGACACACCGGTCCTGCCTGGCGCAGTGCCGTTTGTGCCTGGCGAGAAAGAGGCCTGGCGTCGCCTGGCGGCCTTTGCCCTGGCAAAGCAGGCACCGGTAACGCAGTATGCCGCTGATCGTAACCGCATGGACCTGGCAGGGACATCACAGCTGTCGCCGTACCTGCGTTTTGGCATGCTGGCGGCGGCGCGGGCGGTGGATGGTGCGCGGCAAGCGCAGCACGCTGCAAAAACGGACGAGGCACACCGCGGCGCCGAAACCTGGCTCAACGAGCTGATCTGGCGCGAGTTCTACCTGGCCATTCTGTATCACTTCCCCAACGTGCTGCACGAGGCCTTCCAGGCCAAACTGCGGCACATCGCCTGGGATAACGATGCGGACGCCTTCGCCGCCTGGTGCGCCGGCCGCACCGGATACCCCGTGGTCGACGCTGCCATGCGCCAGCTGCACGAGAGCGGCTGGATGCACAACCGCGCACGCATGATCGTGGCCTCGTTCCTGGTCAAAGATCTGTTGATCGACTGGCGATGGGGTGAGCGTTGGTTCATGCAGCACCTGGTCGACGGGGATCCCGCTGCCAACAACGGTGGCTGGCAGTGGACCGCCGGCGTGGGCACCGACGCCGCGCCCTACTTCCGCATCTTCAACCCGGTGATGCAGGGGCAGAAGTTCGACCCGCAGGGGGATTACGTCCGCCAGTGGGTGCCCGAACTGGCGCGCGTGCCGGTGCGCTTTATCCACGAACCGTGGCAGATGTCAACCGCCGAGCAGCGCGCCGCCGGCTGTATGCTGGGACGGGAATACCCACTGCCCATCGTCGATCATCGCGTCGCGCGCGAGCGTACACTCGCCGCGTATGGGGCGGGGGGAACCGCGAAGTGACGCGAATGGGCGCGAATGTT
>CAZXQZ010000305.1:0-4470 GCA_964642445.1 uncultured Anaerolineae bacterium | reverse complement strand
CTGCCGTCAACGAATAGGGAAACGAATCAACGAATCCGTTCAATCCGTTCCCCGGAGGTGGGACCGTGTCCCACCCGCGTTGACAGCAATCCGTTCCAATCCGTTCTCCCTCTTGGTGCCTTCGTGTCTTCGTGGTAAACTACTTCCCTATGAGCTCACTACCCGCCGAGCAGCCGGCGCCGAATTGGAAACGAACCTTCACCACCCTCCGCCCCTGGCTCACTGCCGGGGTGTTCGTATTGGCCCTGGCCTTCCTCATCGCCCTGCTCGTCAGCCAGTGGCAGCAGCTGCAAACCTTCGCCTGGCAGGTCACACCGGGCTGGGTGCTGCTGGCGCTGGTCATCCTCTGGCTGACCTGGTTACTCGAGCTGAACCAGTGGCGTTTCATCCTCGGCCGGCTCGGCGGACCACTGCCCTACCGGCGCGCTGCGCAGATCTGGTTCCTGTCCAACGTCATCCGCTACATCCCCGGCAACGTCTGGCAGTTCCTGGGCATGGCCGAGATGGCCGCGCGCAACGGTGTGCCGCGGCTGGTGACCCTGGCCAGCATCGCCATCCACCAGGCGATCTCGACCCTGGCCGGTTTGTTGCTGGCGGCGCTCTATTTTGCCATCACCGGCACCGCCACCTGGCTCGATACCCTGCGGCCGCTGCTCTGGCTGGCACCCATCGCCCTGGTGTTCCTGCACCCGCGCATCCTGCAGTGGGCGCTCAACTGGGCGCTGGCCCTGGTCAAACGCCCGCCGGTGCAGGTGACGCTGACCCTGCGTGATTTGCTGCGCCTCTTTGGCGCTTACCTGGTCGTCTGGCTCGGCTTTGGTCTGGGGTTTGCGGCCCTGGTGCGTGCCTTCACCCCGCTGACCCCCGGCGCTGTGCCCTGGCTGATCGCCGCCTTCGCCGCCGCCTACGTGCTCGGTTACCTGAGCCTGTTGACCCCCAGCGGCCTGGGGGTGCGCGAGGGGGTGCTGGTGCTGCTCCTGCAACCGCTCCTGCCCGCTCCGCTGCCGGTTGTGATTGCCCTGGCAGCACGCATCTGGATGACGTTGGGTGAGCTGGGCGCCGCCGGCGTGGCCGCCCTGACCCTGCGCCGCACCGGCGTATCCCAACCCGTGGAGCCGCCCGCGTGACCACCTCGAATCCCGCGCGCAGGTCGATGTCGACCCTGCGCCTGCCATCCATCGGCCCCAGCGGCTGGCTGCTCATCGCGCTCGTCCTGCTCTATGCGGTGGGTTTCTCTATCCTCTCGATCCGCCCGCACACCGCCCAACGCACGAACATGGCCGACCTCGGCCAGATCGACCTGGCCATCTGGAATACCGGCCAGGGCCGCTTCGTGCAGGAGGTCAAGGGCGAAACCGTCAGCACCCGCCTGACCGATCACGTCGAGCCCATTTTCCTGGCGGTGGGGCTGGTCTTTCGCCTGTGGGACGACGTGGGCGCCCTGCTGGTTTTGCAGACGCTGGCCCTGGCGCTGGGGGCCTTCCCAGTCTACTGGCTGGCACGCGACCTGCTGGGCGGCGTGCCACAGGTATCAGCGCGCGCCGCGGGCTGGTATGGGCTGCTGTTTGCCTTTGCCTACCTGATGTTCCCCGCGCTGCAGGCCGCCAACCTGACCGAGTTCCACGCCATTCCGCTGGCTGTACCGTTCGTCCTGTTTGCCTTCTGGTTCCTGCACAAGCGCCAATGGGTCGGTTTTGTGGCGGCCAACCTGCTGCTGCTGTCGGTGAAAGAGGAAGCCGCACTGCTGGCGTTCATGCTGGGTGCGGCCGCCGTGTGGATCGTGGCCCGCGATACGGTCCAGGCGGCACCGCGGGGAACACGGCTGCGCGCCCTCGCCCGCAGCCTGGTGCATCCGCCGGCCGGCCTGCTGGTGATGGGGCTGAGCCTGGCCTGGTTTTTCACCGCCACGTTCGTCATCATTCCCCACTACGCCGGCCAGGTCTACGGCATCGAGCAGTCGGTCTATTTCGATCGCTTCGGTCCCCTGGGTGACAGCCCGCTGGCCATCGTGCGCAGCTTCTTCACCCGGCCCGACCTGGTATGGCAGATCGCCAGCGAAGCCCCACGCGTGCATTACCTGCTGGGTCTGCTGGCAGCGGCCGGTTTTTTGAGCCTGTTGGGACCCGAGATCCTGCTGCTGGGCGCGCCGCTGCTGCTGGTCAACCTCTTCAGCGCCTATCCCGCGCAGTACAGCGGCGAGTTTCACTATTCGGCGCCGCTGGTGCCCTATTTCGTCGTGGCCGCCATCGTCGGCGCACGGCGCGTCGTGGCGTGGAGCGCGACGCTGGCCGACCGCGGGCGGGGGTTGGGGGTGCGGCGCACGCTCTGGTTGCTGGCCGGCTGGCTGCTGGTTTGGGTCCTGGTGTACCAGGTGCTGGCCGGCTGGACCCCCATCGGTCGCGAGTTCCGCTGGGATACAGTCACCCCACACCACCGCCTGCTCGACCGTTTTGCCGCCCAGGTACCGGCGGGCGAGCCGGGCAGCGCTACCACCGCCCTCTACCCGCACTTCAGCCATCGCGAGAAGCTGTATAAGTTCCCCATGCTGGGTGACGCCACCTGGGCCCTGGTCGACGTCACCGGCACGACCGATGCCCACCCCAAGGCGGTGCAGGAGAAGGTGCTCGACCTGCTGCAAGCCGGTTGGCGTGTCGTGGACGCTGCCGACGGCTACGTGCTGCTGCGTACAAACTTTGCTGGACCACCGGTCGCGGATGTCCTATGCGATCGGTCCGACGGTGATGTGGCGTATGCCGCCTGTCACCTACCCGACGCCTTCTTCGACTTTGCCCGTGCCGACCGCTCCGGTCTCCTGCCGGAGCAGCCCGCGCGTGTTCTGCTGCCAGATTCGCCGGCGCTGCCTTTGCCGGCTCCATCGATCACCAGCAGCCTGGTCTTTTCCTCATCGCTGGCCCTGCGCGGCTTCGACGTAATCGACGATGGCAAGTGGGGTTTGACGCGCTGGCGGGGCTATTGGCAGACCGATCGCCGGCTGTCTTCCGACCTGCAGGTGCGTCCGTTTGTGGTCACACCGGAGGGCACGCTCGCCGACGATCCCTCGCAGCGACCGCCGTTGGCGCTGTTATGGTATCCGCCCCATCGTTGGAGACCTGGGGAAACCATTCTTGTCGAGACACTACCGTGGTACCTGCCTGCCCAGTGGGCGCCCGCGGTGGGGGTGTTCGAGGGTTCGGACTGGAACGACCGTACTCGACGCTGGATGGTCAACGGCGACACGCCACTGTTTGATGCCAACACCTGGGCACAGCTACCCGCATGGCAGCGCACCGGGCGCACCCTGCGTCCGCTGGAACTGCCCGTGGAAGACACGACGGGGACACCGCTGGCCAGGTGGGCCGCACCGGAAGGTGGTACGTGGGGTAGCTTGCTCGACGCCGCACTGCCGACGACACCGTTGGTCGCCGGCCAGCCCGTGACGGTGACCCTGACCTGGAACCTGGCGCAGCCCGCAGCGCGCGACGATGCCGTGTTTGTGCACCTGCGCGATGCCGCGGGCAACACCGTGGCGCAGGCCGATGGACAGCCGACCTGGTTTGGCGCACGGCCCTTTACCACGTGGCGGGCGGGTGAAGCGGGTGCCGACGTGCGGGTGATCGAATCCGCTGCACTGCGGACCGGCGAATCGTACACACTGGTTGTGGGGCTGTACGACCCGGCTACCGGCCGGCGCCTGGACGTGATTGGCCAGGATGGGACCGTGACAGGCAATGAAGTCGCCGCGGCAACCCTGGCCATCGAAGGAGAGTAAGGCATGGCCGATTACCTGGATGCCTATCGTAATGCGCGCGTGCTGATCACCGGTGGCCTGGGGTTCATCGGCTCGAACCTGGCGATTCGCCTGGTCGAGCTAGGTGCGCAGGTGTTGATCGTCGATTCACTGCTGCCGGACTACGGCGGCAACCGCTTCAACGTCGAGCCGGTGCACAACGCTGTGCGTATCAACATCGCCGACGTGCGCGACCCGCACGCGATGAACGCGCTGGTGGCGGGCCAGGACTTTCTCTTCAACCTGGCCGGCCAGGTGAGCCACCTCGATTCGATGACCGATCCGTTCACCGATCTGGACATCAATACACGCAGCCAGCTGAGTATCCTGGAGGCGTGCCGGCATCACAACCCAGACATCAAAATCGTCTACGCCGGCACGCGCCAGCAGTACGGCAAACCGGACTACCTGCCGCTGGATGAACGTCACCTCCAGCACCCCACCGATGTCAACGGGGTCAACAAGCTGGCCGGTGAATGGTACCACATCATCTACCACCAGGTCTACGGCCTACGCGCCACGTCGCTGCGCCTGACGAACACCTACGGCCCGCGCCAGCTGATGCGCCACAACCGCCAGGGGTTCATCGCCTGGTTCGTGCGCCTGGCGATGGATGGGCAGGAGATTCAGGTTTATGGTGACGGCCGGCAGCGCCGTGATCTGACCTTCGTCGACGATGTGGT